>JBAUEX010000329.1:0-28146 GCA_049678845.1 Candidatus Acidiferrales bacterium | reverse complement strand
AATTACCGTTTTGAACTCTTCTATTGGGATTACGCCATCGGCATTTTCCTGATTTCTCTGATCCTCGCATTCACCATGGGCAGCGTGCACGGCGGAGCATCGAGCTTCCTTGTGAATCTGGAAACCGCGGATCGCGGAAATATGATTTATGCGCTGGTCGGCGGAGCGATTTTCAACCTGGCCAATGTGCTGTTGGTTGCCGGAATTGACATGGCCGGCATGGCGTTTGCGTTTCCCGTGTCGATAGGAATTGCATTGGTTGTGGGCGTGGTGTTGAGCTATTTGCTGCAGCCGAGGGGAAATGCGGCGTTGCTGGCGCTGGGCGTCGTCTTCGCGCTGATGGCGGTAATTATGGACGGCAAGGCGTATGGGGCTCTCGGTACGGGAGGAAAAATCGTTTCCCGCAAGAGTGTTGTGGTGTGCATTGTGTCTGGAATCCTCATGGGACTGTGGGCGCCGTTCATGACGGATGCCATGACGGCAGGCGCGGTACTTGGACCATATACGACGTCCGTATTTTTTACTTTGGGCGCGCTGCTTTCGTGCTTCATTTTCAATGTGTATCTGATGCGAAGGCCGCTTGTCGGCGAGCCGGTCGGCATGGGTGGTTTTTTTCGAGCGTCGGCGAGCGGCCACATGCTCGGCCTTGCCGGGGGCTTCATCTGGGGAGTGGGAACCGTCTTAAACCTGGTGGCGGCAAGTTTCACGGGGGTAGCAATCTCTTATGCCATCGGCCAATCTTCACCGATGGTCGCGGCGCTATGGGGCGTGTTCGCCTGGCACGAATTTCGCGGAGCAAACGGCAGAGCGAAGGCCTATCTGGCGCTCATGTTTCTATTTTACATATTCGCAATTGTGAGCATCGCGCGAGCCAATACGGCGGGCTAACGTTCTTGCCAAAGCCAGTGCCTATCAAGCAGAAAACGCGTCCCTTAGGCCGGGAGTCCTTGCTTCCCGCCCCAGACAGTGCTATTTTCGACTTTCCCTAAGAAGGCCTAGCTCTCTTGATGGATTCCCTAAGTACATTTCAGCCGGAAGCGAACCGTGGCGGTGGCGACGGGTTGGCGCAGCGCGCGATGCGGCCCGGAGTGCGCGGGAATCTCACCTATTGGCGCGTCGAAGGCAGTTTACTCAACTTGACCGCCGTGCGTCCCGTGGCTTTTTTTGCGTGGAATGCGCAGAGTTTTCTTGAGCGATGGGCACGGCGCAGCGGCATGTTTACACTGGCGCTGGCGCGTCCCGTGCTCTACCTGACGAGTCGCGCGTTCGCCACGCGCTTGCTGCACACGGTCTTGCGCGGTGTAAGCCGCGACCGGCTTGACCTGCTGGGCGAGGAATATTTTCAGTACCTGCTGAAACCCACGCTGAAACAGCAGGGCGTCGACGAATTGAAGAAAGCGCAAGCGAACGGAGAGGAAGTTGTGTTGGTAAGCCAGGGGCTCGACCATGTGATGCGCCCACTGGCTCAGTATTTGGGCGTTGGAATGCTGGTCTCAAACCGCCTGGAGTTCCGCGACGAACTGGCGACAGGGCGGCTGCTTGACCCCGTGATTCGACCGCGCGGCCCACTGGCGCGGTTGATCGGCAGCAATCCGGACGGGCACGTCCCGCGCGAAATTCTGGCGAAAAACTTGGGCTTCGGTGCGCAGCCGGAAGTTCTGGACGAAGCAGTACTACCCGCCGCCCGGCCTGCTCCGCAGAATTATCTGCGCGTGGTGCATCGCCGTCCTGAAGCCAAACTTACCGCACTCTCCGTACCGCAAGCGTTTCGCGGAAAACAGATTCTTCTCGCGGGTGCAACGGGCTTCATCGGCAAGGTGTGGCTAGCGAGTTTGCTGACTGATGTCCCGGAAATTGGGATGGTTTATGTGCTGGTGCGCAGACGCCGATCGACTACCGCGGCAGAGCGCTTCCGTAAAATCGTTGACGAGTCGCCTGTCTTCGAGCCGTTGGCGCAAAAGCACGGCGCGCGCTGGGAAACGTTCCTCGCTGAGCGGGTTGAAGTGCTCGACGGCGACCTAAGCGCGGAGGGGCTCGGCCTGGACGAAGCAGTCCGCGCGCGGCTGTCGCGGGAGCTGGATCTGGTGATTAATAGCTCCGGCCTGACGGATTTCAATCCCGATCTGCGGGACGCGCTCGCGGCCAACGTGGACTCTGCCGCGCACCTAATTGATTTCATCCGCCGATCCGATCACGCGGCGCTTCTGCACCTCTCGACTTGCTATGTGGCCGGTGAACGCGACGGCCGCATCATCGAAACACTCCTGCCGAATTATACGCCCGCCTATGCTCCCGATTTTGAAGTGGAAAAGGAATGGCAGGCCCTGCGCACAGTGATTCAAGAGAGCGAGGCGCAGGCGGAAAGTGGCAATGTGACGGACGAGTTGCGCCGCGCCGCGTTCGAAAAGCCCACCGCCGCAAAAAGCCTGGCTGGCCCAGCTCTTGATAATCAAATTCGCAAGAACCGAACAAGATGGCTGCGTCAGACGCTGACTGACGCCGGTACGCGGCGCGCGCATGAGCTCGGCTGGCCCAACACCTATACGCTGACGAAGGGCATTTCAGAATCGCTGATTGCGAAGCGCGGGGCAGGATTGCCGATTGCCATCGTGCGCCCTTCGATTGTCGAATCCTCGCTCGAAAAACCATTCCGCGGATGGAATGAGGGAATCAATACGTCGGCATCGCTTTCCTATCTGCTCGGGACATATTTCCGTCAGCTTCCCACGAATGAACGCAAGTGCCTGGACATAATTCCCGTGGATCAAGCGACCCGTGGGATGACGCTGATCGCTGCGGCGCTCATTGAACGCAAACATGAACCCGTCTACCACCTCGCTACATCCGTGACGAATCCCTGCAACATGCGGCGCTCGATTGAGCTGACCAGTCTGGCGCATCGGAAATTCTATCGCACGCAGAATGGCTTCCAGCACTGGCTCCGTTCGCGGTTCGATGCGATCCCGGTTTCAAAGGCGCGCTACGAAACCCTTTCCGCTCCGGCGCAAAAAGCCATCGTGCAGGCCATCAATCGCGGCGTTTCGAGCGTGGGCTTCAATCGCTCGCCGTTCGCACGGCGTGAACGCGAGCTGGAACGCGTCATCAAGCTGGTGAATCTGTTCGAGCCTTTCATTTTGCGTCACGAGCACACGTTCGAAGCAATGAATATCGAAAAGCTCTCGGCAGCATTGCCGCCAGAGGAACGACAGACCTTCGGCTTCGACTCACGCTCGATCGACTGGTGGGATTATTGGATCAACGTCCACATTCCGGCGCTGCGAAAGTGGTGCTATCCTCTCATCGAAGGCCGCCCGGTGGAGACGCGAAATCCCGAAGAGACCCCGCGCCCGGGTCAGCCCATCATCGATGCCGCGGCGGGGCAAACCGCCTCCGCGGCAGCACCCTGAGAACGCTAACCTGTGGCCATTTTCGTTACCGGAGCAACCGGCTATATCGGCGCGCACGTCGTTGCAAACCTGCTCGAAGAGAGCCGTGAGCCGCTGAATCTGCTGGTGCGCGCGAAAAGCGAACAAGAGGGGCATGAACGATTGTGGCACGCCTTGCAACTCCATATGGATTTCCCGCGTTTTCACTCCCGCCTGGATTCACGCGTGCAGATTTTTCGCGGCGATTTGACAAGTGCAAGATTCGGCCTCGCGGATGACGAGTACCGGCGCCTAGTGCACACTACGGATTCGATTGTTCACTGCGCCGCTTCTCTCAATCGGAAGTCGGAAAAAAGCTGCCTGAACGTGAATCTGCGCGGCACGCTGCAAGTGATTGAACTGGCCATGGGCGCGCGCGACCACCACGGACTGCGGCGTTTCAGCCACGTCAGCACGGTCGCCGTCGCCGGGCAGCGGCAAAACGAAGTGGTTCAGGAAGACTCGGCGATTGACTGGGAACGCTCCGATTACGATCCGTATGCGCGGACGAAAAAATTCAGCGAGCACATGGTGAACGAACTTTTGCCCGATGTTTCGCGGACCATTTTCCGGCCCAGCATCGTTTTGGGCGACAGTCGCCGCCCGGAGACAAACCAATTCGAAATGGTGAAGGCATTCGTTTTCCTCGCGAGCCTGCCGGCGCTTCCCTTCCGTCCCGAAGATCGCGTGGACATTGTGCCTGTCGACTACGTGGCCGACGCCATCTCTACGCTGCATCAGAAAGAGAAGCCCGCGTACGGGATTTATCATCTGTCTTCGGGCGTCGATTCGGAAACGTATCTGCAATTGACGCGTGCTCTCGCGGAAGCGCAGGGAAAGAGCGCGCCTGTGTTCGTGCCGGCTCTCGAACGTTCCACGTCGGGCATGGTGAATTTCTTCGCCGGCCGCTTCGGAAAGGCAGGAAAGCTCGCCACGCTGCTCAAAGTGTTTCTTCCGTACTTGACATGGAACACGGTGTTCGATAATTCGCGCGTGGTCGCAGAGATGGGGCGCAAACCGGCGCCGTTCTCCCCATATTGTTTCCCTCTGTTGAAATTCACACGCGATCATCACTTCGCCTATCCTTATCAAAACTGGCCGCAGGAAGCCGCGCACACCACTCCGCAATCCGCCTCGGAGGAAATTCCGCGATGATGGATTTGTTTCTGGAAGCATGGGTCGCGGGTTCCATCGAGCTGGCAAAGTTTTCATGGATGCTGGGTCGCCGCAAAAGTTGGCGGCCCGGCGAGAAATTGCGCCTGCTCTTTGCATGCTATTGCGGAGCTCGCAATACGGGCTCGGATTTGCGCGTCGAAGAAATTCTGCGGCAGGTACGACGCGTGCTTGGCGACGAAAACATCGACCTGGGCGTGATGACACAGAATTTCGATCTGACACGCGGCTATTTCGCGGGCACGCGGCAAGTCCGCCTGCCCGACGTGTTCCCGCCGTTTTTGAATCGCGAAGTGCCGCAATATCACGGCGTGGTGGCCTGCGAAGGCTCGATGTTCAAAAGCAAATTCGCAAATGCACTCGCGACGATGATGATCGGTTCGCTTGGACTGGCCTCCGCGCAGAACCGGCTTTCCATTGGATATGGCGCGGAAGCGGGTTACATGGATCCCATCGTCGAAAAAATGTGCCGCCGCTATTGCAAGGATTCCGTGGTCGTAACGCGCAGCGAAGAGTCTCAGGCGTTGCTGAGCAAGCTCGGCATTTCGACCGAGCTGGGCACGGATACAGCATGGACGTTTGAGCCGCGTGGCCCGGAATACGGTGAAAAAGTATTGCGCGATGCGGGATGGGACGGCCACACGCCCGTACTAGTCGCTTGCCCGATCAATCCATTTTGGTGGCCGGTAAAAGCGTCCCTGGCAAAAGCCGCTGCGCGAACCCTGACGGGCGCGTACAAAGAAAGCCATTACCGCTCGATTTATTTTCACAAATCCGGGCGTGAAGTGAATGCGGCCTACGCGCGGTACATTTCCGCCTTCGCCGGAGCGGTCGCGCGGTTCCGTAAAGAGCATCCCATATTTCTCGTTTGCGTGGGCATGGAAATGCTCGACCGCAATGCATGCGAGCGCTTTGCCGAGCAAGTAGGCGGCGGCGTGCCGATTTTTTGTTCCGGCCAATATGACATGTACGAGATCGTAAGTATTCTGCGCGTGTGCCATCTGATGGCTTCTTCTCGTTACCATGCGATTGTCACGTCAATGCCCGCCGGTGTCGCGTCCCTGGGCATCACCATGGATGAGAGAATTCGCAACTTGATGCGCCAGCGCGGCCACAGCCATTTGCTTTTTACCGTCGACGATGCCGATCTCGAAGCGAATTTGTTCGCTGGGCTGAAACAGCTATGCCGGGAAAAGGAATCCGTGCGCGATGGTATCGGCCGGACCGTGGCGCAGAACCTCAGATTGATGGCGCGCATGGGAATGTACTTCGAAGGATTCGTGGCCAAGCGCTACCCCGAATTTCCTCTGCGCAGCGGCTCACTCAGCTGGGAAGAGTACTTGCCGCCGCTCAGCCCGAATCTGCGAAAACTGCTCGAGGCTTACGACGCATGAACTTCCTCGAGAGGATTCTTGCGCAACTCGATAAGGCGGCCGGCGCGACAGTTGTTCAGGAAATTCGCGGGCAACAAGTGGTCGCTGCGAGCGGCAACGAGTTACTTTCGCTCACGGCAAGAGCTCGGGAATTTCTCGCGGCGATCGGACTGAGAAAAGGCGACCGCTGCGCCTTGCTCGCGCCCAACAGTATTCGTTGGGTCGCAGCGGATCTGGCGCTGATGGCCCATGGCGTCATCGTCGTCCCTCTTTACGTCAGGCAGGCGCCCGCGGAACTGGCGATGATGGTGCGCGACAGCGGTGCGTCCAGAATTCTTTGCGAAAATCAAGAACTGTGCGACGCCCTGAGGCATGCAGATGGAGACATGCCTCCTATTTCCCTGTTTGAAGAGGTCTTTGCTCACGGCGGGTCGATCGGTGATATCTCGTCGCAGTTTTCGCCGGGCGATCCGGTAACGATCATCTACACATCCGGAACATCCGGGGACCCGAAGGGCGTCGTTCTGAACATCGGCAACGTCGATCACATGCTTTCCTGCACTACGGCGAGCCTGGATAAATTCATGGGGGCACCAACCGCGCCGGATCAAGTGTTCCACTGGACGCCGCTTAATTTTGCTGCTTCCTGGATTTCGCTTCTGAGCTATCTTTCGCGGAATAGCGTGATTTCGCTTTCTACCGACCTTACAACGCTCGCCGGCGAAATACGAATTGCAGCGCCGAATTATTTTTTGAATGTGCCGACACTGCTGGAACGAGTGCGAGCCAAAATCGAGGGTCAGGTTGGTGAACGCCGCGGATGGATCGCGGCGACATTCAGCAAAGCCAAGCACGGCTATCTGCGTCGCGGGACGGACGATGCAAGGTTGAGCGATCGGATTTGCCTCGGCATTGCAGATGCGCTGATTTTCCCGACGATTCGGAAGAGTGTCGGTCCACGATTGAAGGCGTTGATTTGCGGCTCCGCGCCTCTCTCGATTGAGACGCAGAAATTCTTCATGATGCTGGGCATCCCCGTGCTGCAGGCTTACGGCCTCACGGAGACGACCGCGATTTGCACGCTGGACGATCCGGCGTTTATCGAGCCGGGTTCCGTTGGCCGGGCGATTCCGGGAATTGAAATGAAGGTCGGCGAAAATCAGGAAATCCTCGTCCGCGGGCCAAACATTTTTCCGGGTTACTGGAACCGGCCGGAGGAAACCGCAGCCGTCCTCCGCGCCGGCTGGTTCCACACGGGAGATCAAGGCGAAGTCAATTCGCGCGGCAACTGGAAAATTACGGGACGAATTAAGAATTTGATTATTCTGAATTCCGGGCACAATATCGCGCCTGAGCCGATTGAAGAGGAGCTCGCAGCACAGCTGCCGCAGGCGGCCCAGATTGTGCTGGTCGGAAATGGACGCAGCTACCTGGCCGCGATTATCACGACAGAAGCGAATTCAGGCTTGACGGAGTCCGACATTTCAACAGCCGTTGATACAGTGAATTCACAATTGCCGCACTACAAACAGATTCGCGCTTTTCATCTGGAGCGCCAGCCATTCACGATCGAGAGCGGCCTGCTGACCGCCATGGGCAAACTCAAGCGCGACGCAATCGCCGCCAAAATGAGCGGCCAGATCGAAGAACTCTATCGAAAGCGCGTCGCATGAAGAGTTTGACAGGCAAAACGCTTTCCTGGGAATGCGCGGACGGAGTGGTCGAACTCACTCTGCATCGCCAGCCCTGCAACGAAATCGGCTTGGCGACGCTCCAGGAACTAGAGCAATTCGCGGCAGTGCTGGAGTCGCAGGGCAAAGATATTGCCGCCCTGATTGTTTGTAGCAGCTTGTCCGCCGGATTCAGCGCCGGCGCGGATCTGCGCGAACTCTACCAGAGTTCGCAGTCGCTCCGCGCGGCCGAGAGGATCGCGGGTGTGCGCGATTTTCTGCAGCGCATCCATCAAGTGCTTAATACCATCGACGCCGCGCCAATGACGACCATTGCGGCGGTCCACGGTGTCACGTTTGGCGGTGGCTTTGAGTTGGCGCTTGCATGCGACTTGATCATCGCTGACAAGATGGCGCGGTTTTGTTTTCCTGAGCTGCGCCTCGGACTGATTCCTGGATTCGGTGGAATTCCGCGGCTGAAACGCGACCTGGGCAACGCCGTGGTTCGCGATCTACTACTGACGGGCCGCAGCATCAACGCGGCGAAGGCGCAAGCCATCGGACTGGTGAGCCAAGTGGCCGCCGAAGGGGAAGCTTTGCGAGCCGCGCGCGCCGCGGCCGCGCAGATTCAGAAATTCGACCGCGAGACCGCGATTGCGGCCAAGCGATTTATCAAGCCGATTCCTTATGAAGAACTGGGCCGCGAAATCGAAATTTTCTGCGAGCTTTTCAGCCGCCCCGCCGTGGAGGCGGGTCTTAAGAAATTTGTCGAGAGCACGGATGCAATGCCGTATTTACCCTGACATTGGATGGCAGATTACGGAACGGAAGGAGTCACTCTGGTGCGCAGCAACTCAGCTCTCGAAATGGATTTTACTTCGATGAATCGCATCCTGAAACCTATACTCGTTCGGATTGGGGTGCTTGCCACCCTTGGGACGACTTTCGTTTTCGCGGCGCGGGCCGCAAAGGCTCAAGACCGGCACATTCAAATTTCCGACCTGCAGAAAATCGTGCGGGTCGCGGACCCGCAAATCTCACCCGACGACAAATCGATCGTTGTCACCGTGGCGCACGCCAATATGAAACAGGACCGTTACGACAGTGAACTCGTTCTCATCGACATTTCCACCGGCGCGCAACGCGCGCTGACCTCTGGCCACAAGGGCGCAAACTCTGCTCGATGGTCTCCATCGGGCGACCGGCTGGCATTCCTTGCGATCGCCGGTGAAGGGAAGGATGCCGCACCGCAAATCTTCGTTCTGCCGATGAGCGGCGGCGATGCGGAACAAATCACCACGGCCGCGGACGGCGTCGAACAATTTGCGTGGCGACCGGATGGAGCGATGATTGCTTACGTCACACCCGATCCCATCGACAAGAAAGCCATCGAGGCGCATCACGATGCTTTTGAAGTTGGTGACACGGATTATATCGAGACTGCCGCTGCAATGCCCTCACATGTGTGGCTGGTTTCCGCCAATGGCGGCAACGCAAAACGGCTTACTTCGGGCACTTGGAGCTTGCCTGTAGTTTTTCCACCCTCGCCACCCTCTTCGCCGCTTTCCTGGTCGCCGGATGGAAAATCAATCGCGATCACCCGCCAGGAAACGGCAGAGCCCGGCGACGGCGACGAAACAACGCTGCAAGTTCTCAACGCGGCAACCGGAACAACTCGCAAGCTCACAACACACGAAAACTTCGAATCCGCGGGAGTTTACTCGCCCGACGGATCGCAAGTCGCGTATTGGTATCCGCGCGACGGAGATCTCAACAATGAGAATGAAATCTACGTGGCACCGACGAGCGGCGGCGATGGCACAGACATTACCCGCGGCATCGATCGCGAAATTCAGCGCGCGATATGGATGCCAAATGGTAAAACTCTCCTCATCGGCGGCCACGATGGCACTGGCGTTTCGCTGTGGCTCCAACCACTGGATGGGCCAGCACGGAAAATCGACATCGGCAATATCCAACCGTCATGGTCCTTTTGGGTGGATATGACGGTCGGCTTCAAGGGAGATGTTGCCTTCACCGGCAGCACGCCGGGTCAGCCGAGCGAACTTTATTACATGCCCTCCTTGGGCGCTGCCCCGAAGCGGCTGACGAATTACAATTCGGCAATCGCCGCACTCGATCTCAGCCCGACACGAAGCATCGACTGGGACGGTCCGAACGGTTTTCACGAGGATGGCGTGCTCACTTATCCACCGGAGTTTTCGAAGGACAAGAAATATCCTCTCGTGCTGCTGATTCATGGCGGCCCGCAAGCGAGCTCGACGGCCGCTTTCAGTGCACCGCCGCAAGTTATCGCGGCGCAAGGTTACATTGTTTTTGAACCGAATTACCGCGGAAGCGACAATCTCGGCAATGCCTACCAGCGCGCGATCTATCGTGACGCGGGCGACGGCCCAGGCCGCGACGTTATGGCAGGACTCGCCGCGGTCGAGCAAATGGGATTTGTCGACGCGGACAAGATCGCTGTTTCCGGGTGGTCCTACGGCGGCTATATGACTTCGTGGATGATCGGCCACTATCACATTTGGAAGGCCGCCGTTTCCGGCGCGGCGGTAAATGATTTGGTGGCGGAGGCCGCGGTTTCCGACGGCAACCGCATCGATTATTATTCGATGGGGGGCTCTCCCTGGGTCGGCGACAACTGGAAGATTTACCGCGAGCAGTCGCCGATCACCTACGCGTCGCAAGTCAAGACGCCAACTCTCATCCTTTGCGACACGGGAGACTTTCGCGTCCCCATCGTACAATCGTATGAGATGTATCACGCGCTCAAGGACAATGGCGTGACTACGCAATTCTTCGCCTATCCTGTTCGCGGGCATTTTCCCGGCGATCCCGTGCGCGCGGCGGATGTGATGACGCGATGGGTGAGCTGGATCAATCGGTACCTGAAGTAAGAAGCAATCGAGCGATACGATTCGTCCTTTCGCGCGACGAATGTCGTTTTTGCGAGAAATATCGCTAAAATAGGAGCGTATGCAATCTCTTCAGGACATCACGGACGAAGTTCTGCGACTGGCAGCGAATCACTTCCACGTGCCGCGCGAGCAACTTTCTCCCGATGATGACTTCTTCAAAAAACTCGGTATCGACAGTTTGCAAGCGCTCGACTTGCTGACCCGCATCGAAAATCACTTTCACATCGAGTTTCCGGACTATGAACTCCAGGGCGTGAGCGATTTCCGAACGCTTGCCGCGCGCATCCAAGCGCGTCTCTGATGCTCGACCTCCGCCAATATTCCTCGCTGGGCGCAGCCTTGCGCGCCGCGCTTGAACGCTGGCCTAATGAAATTTGCCTGATTGAAGCTGACCGCGAAAGCGAAAATTGCCGCCTGGCCTACCGGCAGTTCAAAGACAGGACGTTGCCGCTCGCCCGTGCGTTGCAGGACTCTGGGTTTGTGGCCGGCGCTCGCGCCGCGATCATCATGACGAACCAGTCGAAGTGGCTGATTTCCGCCTACGCCATTTTTTATTGCGGCGGCGTCCTCGTGCCTCTTGATTACAAACTTACCGCTGCGGAACATTTACAGCTTCTCGCGCATTCGAAAGCCGAAACGCTTTTCGTCGAATACCATTTGTGGCGAGCAATCACGCAGGCAAAAGATTTTGCGAAACTGGGCGCGAAAACCGTCATCGTTACGGAAGCTCCCGCCACCGTCGAATTGCACGGAGCAAAACGGTGGGAAGATCTCCGCGATACTCGCGAACCCGCGTTTGTTGAGCGCAGGCGTGATGACTGGGCTTCGATTGTCTATTCCTCTGGCACCGGCGGGCGTCCAAAGGGCTGCGTGATGACGCACCAGAATTATCTCGAGCAGTGCCGGACACTAGCGTCGTTGTTTCCCTTTTGGCCCGGCGTGCGGTACCTCAGCATCCTGCCCACAAACCACGCAATTGATTTCATGATCGGATTCATTGGCCCGTTCGTCTGCGGTGCGACCGTGGTGCATCTGCGAACGCTGCGCCCTGAGTTCATCCGCGATGCGTTCACGCGCTACCACATTACCTACATGACGCTGGTGCCCATGATTCTGAAGAGTCTCGAGCGAGGCATGCGCCAGCGGTTTGACGCATTGCCGCCGCCACGCCGTAGCATGCTTGATCGCGCCATCGCGATGAACCGCGCGCTTACGCGCCGCCGGCCGCATCTGTGGCTCAGCCGATTGCTGCTCCGAGACATTCACCAAGCCTTTGGCGGTCAATTGAGGGCTCTCTTCGTTGGCGGCGCGTTCACCGAGCCGTCAACTCTGCAATTTTTTTATAATCTCGGGATCCCTGTCGGAAACGGGTACGGCCTGACGGAAGCTGGCACTACAATCACGCTGAATGATTTCAAGCCGTTCCGGACCGATACCGTCGGAAAACCTCTGCCGGGCACCGAAGTTCGCATCGCGAATCCCGATTCCGACGGCATCGGCGAAGTAGCGGCGCGCAGCAAGACCGTGATGTCGCATTATCTTGACGACCCGGAGATGACCGCCGCGACGATTGTGAATGGCTGGTTGATGACGGGCGATCTTGGCCGGGTCGATTCGACCGGACATCTGCAGCTTTTCGGCCGCAAGAAAAACATGATCGTCACCGAGGGCGGCAAAAATATCTACCCCGAAGACGTCGAGAACGCGTTTGAGGGAACTCCAGTAAAGGAATTCAGCATCTTTGCGGCAAACTACATTTGGCCTCAGCGGATCATGACCGGCGAGCAGCTCGTCCTTGTGATGCGGCTCGATGACAACGCGCAATTCAGCGATGAAGTGCGTTCGCAAATCGTCGAGCGCAATCGTCGTTTGCCCGATTTCAAGCGAGTGAGCGGCTATCTGATTTGGACGCGCGATTTTCCGCGCACTGCTTCGCTCAAAATCAAGCGCGACGCCTTGGCCGAACAGATTCGCGCAGCAATGGACCGCTCGGCGATACTCTCCATTTGAGGATCCTGCGTGCAGACGCGTTTTTTCGCGATTGTGAATCCGGCTGCGGGTGGCGGACGCTGCGGAACGTCAGCGCCGGCGGCTCTTGAGCAGTTGCGCGCGAGTGGAATTCAAATCGAAATCGCCGAAACAAACGCCACAGGCCACGCTACAGAACTCGTGCGCGAGGCGCAAGAGCGCGGACATCGAAATTTTCTTGCGGTGGGCGGGGACGGCACTTCCTACGAAATCATCAATGGCATTTTCCCGTCGCGTGCCGGCGATGCGGGCGACCGTCGGACATTGGCGTTCCTGCCTCTGGGCACGGGCAATTCGTTCTTGCGCGATTTTCACGATCACCGTGTCGTCGGAGACGTGGACGCGCTTGCACAGGCAATCCTGAACGGCAAACGCCAGCCCTGCGACGTGATTCGCTTAAAACACGCCGGTGGCCGGCTCCACTACATCAATTTATTGACGCTAGGCTTTGCGGCCGACGTGGCAGACATCACCAACCGTCGCTTCAAGCGCTGGGGTGAGCTGGGCTATATTCTCGGCGTGTTGACCTGCCTCGCGCGCCTGGATCGTCGTGCGTTTCCTTTACGGACGGACGGCTCCGCGGAATTTGACCGGCGCCGCTGTCTCTTTTTAGCTTTCAGCAACAGCAAGTTTACCGGCGGCAAGATGATGATTGCCCCAGGCGCCGATTCCAATGACGGTTTAATTGAATATGTGCGCTGGGGACCGATTGGACGCCTTGGATTGCTACGCAACCTTCATACTCTTTTCGACGGCACGCACATCGAGCATCCTCTCGCGTCCCGCGCGGCTGTGCGCGAAGTTGAATTCTCGCTTGACGCACCGGTGACGGTGATGGTGGATGGTGAAAGCCTCCATCTGCAATGCGAACGCCTCGACGTGCTTCCGGGTGCGCTGGACGTTCTCGTATGAAATCGTTCTACCTGAAGCTGCGCTCCGCTTTCCTTTGGGCCGTGAGTGGCTTGCATTTCTTCCTGCTGTGCACGCTTCTCGTTGCCCTCGGTATGGTAGTCGACCCGCGGAAGAACGACCGCCCGCAGCGAATTTTCCTCCGCAATATCCTTCGGCTTGCGGGAGTGAAATTCGAAGTGCTGCGTTCGCCGGGTTTTGATCCCGTGCGCACCAGTCTTTTTGTCTGCAATCATGTGAACATCTTCGATCCGTTCGTGATTTATTCCGCAATCCCACAATTCGTCCGCGGATTCGAGTTGGCATCGCATTTTAAGATTCCCGTCTATGGCTGGTTGATGGGGCACTTCGGAAAAAACGTGCCTGTCCCGGACGAAAACGATCGCAGCCGCGCGGGCCTCGAGAACATGATGCAAAAGGCCAGACAATCCTTCGATTCCGGGACCAGCTTGATCGCGTTCGCGGAAGGCTCACGCACGCGCGATGGCCACGTGCAGCCATTTCAGAAAGGCGTTTTCCGTCTCGCCATCAAATTCGGCGTGCCCATCGTGCCCATGAGCATTGTCGGCTCATACGAATTCCATCGCACCGGCGATTGGATGCTCAATTCCGGCAAGATCACGGTTTATTTGCACGATACGATTGAGACGAAAGGAATGTCGAAGGAACAAGTGGAAGAATTACGCGATCGCGTTCATGCCATCGTCGAAGCACCCGTCGAGGAATACATTGCACGTGGGAATAATTCTTAAGATGAGTGTTTCCCAAAACCGACAAACACAATTTCAGAACGGCTCGCGATTTCCGGGAATGAGCCTTCCCGCGTGAATTTCCTGCCAAGTGTAAACCACGCGATGAACTACGGTGAGCGTGGAGAACGTCGCAATCACCCACAGAACCGGCGCCATTCTCCTAAACGCTCCGCCTAGAATCAGCAAGACCAGCCGCTCCGGTCGCTCCAGGAAACCGACTTTGCACAAAGGAATCAGCGACTCAGCGCGCGCTCGCGCGTAGCTCACCATAAATGAACTCGCCATCGCCACCGCGGCAAGCCCCATGTAAAAAGGCCTTCCGACCAGCGTGTAATAAACGACAAGACCCATGTAAAGTCCGAGATCGGAATATCGATCAAGCGTGGAATCGAGAAATGCGCCAAAGGCTGTTACACGGCCCGCCCGCCGCGCCACTTGGCCGTCCGCCATATCGAGAAACCCAGCGAGGAAAAGAACGGCCGCCGCGCCGCGGAATTCGCCATAGGCGAAAAGAACGGCCGCCCACACATTAACGATCATGCCGACGACAGTAAGCACGTTTGGCGTGATGCCCGTTGCGGCCAGGCCGCTGACTACGTGGCGAAGCAGCCAGCCACCGCCCGCGCCAATCCAATGCGTGACGGGCTTCCAGATTGGTTCGTTAACTTTTTCCATCTCGACGGGAATCATACGACATGCGGCGGCTCGCCTCAAGACGCGAAAAAAAAGGCCGCGCAATAAAGGGGCAACTTGCGCGGCCTTCGTGCCAAAAATTCGCGACGTCAGTGGGTGTCGCCGCCGGATGCATCTGGGTGCGGGACTGGAGCTGCAATCGCCGGAATATCCTCGCTGCGAATCCGCTTGTTGAAGTCGACGAGGTCCTTGTCCTTCAGTTCCCGGTATTTCGTCAACTGCTCGTCGAGCTGTTTGCTCAATAGATCAAAGACCTCATGCGACGACAGCGTTGGCGCTGTATCGGCGCTCTGAACCGTGCTGTCGAGAGCCATCATTTGATCCGCGATCATGATCGGGAAATTCAGCGGGTCCTCGCCGGATTTCGATTTCACCTGGATCAATGCGTCCTCGACATCCGTGAATTTCTTGTCGAGATCCTTCGCCGCGTCCGCAGTAGCTTTCGTCTTCTCATTTCCTGCAAGTCGCTTCTCGAGCGCGGTAAGCTGACCATGAATATCGCGAATCTGATTCACGGCGTCATGAGCTTCCGTGATCCGGCCGCGAATTTGCAGACTGAAGTCGAGCTGCTTCTGCAGGTCCGTGGCTGAAACTTGAATGCGCGGATCTTCCTCGAGTTTCAGCGGAGCCGCATAACTCTTCCCCGCGACGGTCAACTTGACCTGGTAGGTTCCGGGGACAGCCAGGGGGCCGATGGGACGTCCACCCCAGGAAACCGCGCCTGGCACCGCGCTGGGCGGCTCGTACCGCAAATCCCATTCGAACCGGTTGAGACCCGCCTTTGCAGGAAGATTTGCCCTTCCGCCTCCGAAAAATGACTGTTCTCGCGATTCCTCGGCAGGTTTTTCACCTTGGCTCTTATACTTACGAATCACTTTTCCATTCGAGTCCAGAATTTCGAGGGTGACCGGCTGTTTCGGCTCCGCCTTCAACGAGTAATCAATCACCGCTCCCGACGGCGGATTTTCTCCGGCCGCGAAACCTCCGGGAATGCGGAAGTGGCCGCCACGGAAACGATACGCGGTTGTTGGCTTGAACAAATAAGTATCGGCGCTCGCGTCTTCGGAATTCATCTGCCGGAGCGGAGCGATGTCGTCAAGGCTCCAAAAAGCGCGCCCGTGCGTCGCGATAATCAAATCGTTTGCGTGGACGATCAGGTCGTGCACCGGCACGGTGGGCAAATCCAATTGAAGCGATTGCCACTGCGCGCCGTCGTTGAACGAAACGTAAACTCCCGTTTCCGTTCCGGCGAAGAGCAATCCCTTGCGCACCGTGTCTTCGCGAATCGCGTGCGTGAAGACATTCTCCGGCAATCCATTCGTAATTTTCGTCCACGTCTTTCCGTAGTCGGTGGTTTTGTAAAGATACGGATGGAAATCGTCCCACCGGCTGCGGTCTGCCGCAAGGTACGCCGTGCCGGCCGCGTGCGTCGAGGGGTCGATAAGGTCGATGCGGCTCCAATCGGGAAGCCCCTTGGGAGTCACATCCGACCACGCCTTGCCGTCATCCCGCGTCACGTGCACCAATCCGTCATCGCTGCCCACCCAGATCAATCCTCGTTCGACGGGCGATTCGGCCACCGCGAAAATCGTGTCGTAGTATTCGACGCTGGTATTGTCCTGCGTCAGCGGACCTCCCGCAGAACCTTGTTTGCTCTTGTCATTGCGCGTCAGATCCGGACTGATCACCGTCCAGTTCTGGCCCTGATCGGTGCTCTTAAACAGTACCTGCGCACCGTGATAAATCGTATTCGAGTCGAATGGCGACATGGCAATCGGAGCGGTCCACTGGAAGCGATATTTCAACTTGGCCGCGCCCCAGCCCATGGGGTTGAGCGGCCAGGCGGTGATGTCCTGCTCCTGACCGTTTGCCTTATCGTAGCGCGTGATCAAGCCATCATATGAACCGGCATAGACGATCTTTGGATTCTTGGGATCAGGAATGACGAATCCACTCTCGCCGCCGCCCACGTCATACCAGTCCTTCTCCGTGATGGCTCCCGAATCGCTGCGGCTTGCAATGGCAACCGTGGAGTTGTCCTGCTGCGCGCCATATACGTAATAATTGAATCGGTCGTCTGTCGCGACGTGATAAAACTCCGCCGTGGGCTGATTATCTTCCGTCGACCATGTTTGTCCGTCATCTTCGGAAATCGTCGCGCCGCCGTCATCCGCTTCGATCATGCGGGCCGGGTTCGTCGGATCGATCCACAGATCGTGACGATCACCGTGCGGCGCATTAATGCCCTTGAACGTCTGCCCGCCATCCGTGGACCGGTACATTCCCGTATTCAAAATGTAGAGCGTATCCGTATTCTTCGGATCGGCATAAACGTTCGTGAAATACCAGGCGCGCTGCGTGAAATCGTGGTTGCCATTGATGAATTGCCAGTTTTCGCCGCCATCCTCGGAGCGGTACAGCCCGCCCTTTTCGGCTTCGATCAGCGCATAGACACGCTGCGGGTCCGCGCCCACGGCAATTCCGATGCGTCCAAGCACTCCGCTGGGAAGGCCGTGGCCTTCAATTTGCTTCCACGTTGTGCCGCCGTCGATGGACTTATAGATCCCGCTGCCTGGCCCGCCGCTGGAAAAACCCCACGGAGTCCGCACTTCCTGATACATCGCGGCATAAAGCACGTGCGAATTCGTCGAAGCAAATGTCAAATCAATCGCGCCCGTCTTGTCGTCCTTATACAGAACTTTTTGCCACGTCTTCCCCGCATCCGTTGAGCGGAACACGCCGCGCTCGGCGTTCGGGCCAAACGCATGTCCAATCGCGGCAACAAAAATAATATTCGGATCGTGCGGATCAATCAGGATTTTCGCGATGTGGCGCGTGTCGTTTAGCCCGATGTGCGTCCACGTGGCACCGCCGTCCACTGACTTGTACATTCCGTCGCCGTAGGAAATGTCGCCGCGAAGCTCCGGCTCACCTGTGCCGACGTAAATCACATTGGGATCCTGTGGATCGATGGCGATTGCGCCGATTGACGATACGGCTTGGTGCTGGAATTCTGGCTTCCACGACCCGCCCGCGTCCGTCGTCTTCCACACTCCGCCCGCGACGGCTCCAAAATAGAAGACTCTGGGATTTCCGGTCACGCCCGTGACCGCTTCCACACGGCCACCGCGGAACGGTCCGATCAGCCGCCACTTCATCCCGGCCAGCGAATCCTTGCTGAGCGTTTGCGCCCCGGCTGGCAAACTCGCCGCCAGCGCACAAATTACGAGAGCCGCCAACGAAACAAACAAACGAACACGCGTGATGGCACGCATTTGATTCCTCCCATGCGAAAAAATTAGAATGTTGTAAAAAATGCTCCAAACAGCTGAATCTGTCTTAATTCTCGGGCCAATTAGGAATTGTTCCCGGCGTCCACGGCGCGCCGGCATCCTGCATGGCTTTCTGCAAATTCGCGAGATCCGCCTGCACCAAACTGCGCAATTGCGCGAGCGCCTGAGCAAATTCTTGCGACGCGATTTCGTAATCCTGGCGGTCGGTGCCGCTCGGCAGGGAAGACGACATGCGTTCGTTTTCCATGATCGTCTGGACGCGTTCTTCGATAGCCTCGGGAACCGCTGCGCCTGTGGCCCTCATCACGTTGTCTCCGCGCAACGTTCGCAGCAGTTCGTTGTTTTTCTGACGCAGCGCATCCGCTTGTGCAATCAGCTTGGAATAAGCCCCGGGCGTTTCCTCGAGCGCGCGCGTGATTACGCCGAGCCGAGTGTTTAGGTCGTTTGCCGTCTGCAGAGAGCCATAGACCGCGCTATAGAGGCGCGCGACCTTTTGCTCAAATTCTGCGAGCGCCGCGTGATCCTCCGGATTCATCGCGCCCGCGCCGAGCGCGTAAACCTCAAAAGATTGCGGCCCGGCAATCTGTGATACCACCCCATCCACTTCCCGCGACAACGTCACCGTATATGTTCCCGGCATTACCAGCGGCCCGCGATACGCGCCGGGCGAAAAAATTTCCTCTTCCGGATTTGGTGCCTGCTCGGGCACGGCCGTCGCCGGATACCGCAGGTCCCACGCTACGCGATGAATACCAAGAGCGTTTGTCGCCGCGATTTGGCGCACGGCTTTGCCGGATGCGTCAGTGATTGTGAAGAAAACCGCCGGCGGGAGCTCTGCAGCCTCTGCGCGAAATTCCGACGCGGTGGGATATGGCAAAGTCTTACCCGCTTTTTCGGCGTCTTTCTCGGCCTTCTCGCGCTCCTCTTTTTTCGTCAGCAACTTGCTCTTCAGGTAGTAAGTAAACGTCGCGCCAAACGGCGGATTCGGATCCGTGAAGAACGCCGAGCCTTGAAAACCGTTGCCGCGCAGGCCAACACGCATCGATTCGATGTACATCGGCGTCTTGCGCACAGGAAACAGTTCGCTGTTCTTGTCGAGGTCTTCCGGCTTCAAATTGCGCAGCGCGGTAATGTCGTCGAGGACGTAAAAACCGCGGCCAAAACTGGCGACCACGAGATCGTTTTCTCTTTTTTGAATCTGCAAATCGCGAACGGAAATTACCGGAAAATCGCCGGTAAGCTGGATCCACTTCTCGCCGCCGTTCACGCTGAAATAAAGGCCAAACTCCGTTCCGGCAAACAACAGATTCGCGTCCACTGGATCTTCCGCGAAAGCCAGCACCGCTCCATTTTCGGGCAGATTCGATGAAATCGAAGTCCATGTGTCGCCCTGGTTCGTGCTCTTCAGTAAATACGGGTGGAAATCGCCGCTCTTGTGATTATCGAACGCGGCATAAACTGTATTCACGTCGTGGCTGGACGCAACCACGCGCGAAACAAATGTGCGCTCCGGCACGCCCGGAAACGTATCGTGCCTCTTCCACGTTGTTCCACCGTCGGGCGTAAATTGAATTAGGCCGTCGTCGGTTCCCCCATAGATTTCGCCTTCTTTGACCGGGGATTCCGAGATCGACACAATTTCACCGTAGGTCGACGTGGACGAGTTTTTTGCCACCGCATCCGGCCCCCACACTTTGCCCATCACCGGCAGCGTGTTGGGATCAATCTGCCGGCTCAAATCCGGGCTGATTGCTTTCCAATTGTCACCGCGGTCGTCGCTGCGAAACAAAATATTCCCGCCAAAATAAAGTCGCGTGTGCGAAAACGGGCTGACGATAATCGGCGAATCCCACCACCAACGCAGCGGCCGGGCGCCGGCAGCCTCTTGTGGCTTGATTCCCTTTTGCTGGCCTGTCGCGCGGTCGTAACGCACCAATCCGCCGAATTGCGACTCCGCATACACCGTGTTCGGATCTTCCGGGTCAGCTTGCGAGTGGAAACCGTCGCCGCCCGACGTGACGAACCAATCCTCATTTGTGATTCCTGAGGCGCTCACCGTGCGCGAAGGGCCGCCCACGGAGAAATTATCCTGCGTGCCGCCGTAAACAAAGTAGAAGGGCTCCGCATTGTCCACTGACACGTCATAAAACTGCGCCAGCGGCAGATTCGCCTTCCACGTCCAGTTTTTCGCCCGGTCGTAACTCTCGTACAGTCCGCCGTCGCAGCCCACCAGCATGTAATTCGGATCGCTTGGGTCGATCCACATGACGTGATTGTCCACGTGTTTCCATTTTTCGCCGAGCGGATGCACCGTCTTCCCGCCATCGTCTGAAACCATCAGAATCACGTTCATGATGTACAGCCGATCGACGTTCTTGGGGTCCGCCGTCAGTTGCCCGTAGTACATGCCCTGCGCGCTGAACGGCGTCTGGCGTTCCCACGTTGCGCCGCGATCCGTCGAGCGGAAGATGCCACCCTTGTGATCCGCCGCTTCGATCTCGGCGTAAACAACGTTGTGATCCGCGGGAGAAATCGCGAAACCGATGCGTCCCATGTCAACCGAAGGGAGGCCCCGAGTTACTTTGTTCCAGGTCTTTCCCGCATCCGTGGATTTGTAGATGGCGCTGCCGGGACCGCCGTCGATCATCGTGTACTGTCTTCTCTGGCGCTGCCAGGTTGCCGCATACAGAACATCGGGATCCTCCGGATCCATGGCAACGTCGCCGACGCCGGTGTATTCATCGACGGAAAGAATCTTGTCCCACGTTTTTCCTGCGTCCGTACTCTTGTAAAGCCCGCGATCTCCACCGCTACTCCACAGCGGCCCCGCTGCAGCGACGTAAACTGTGTTTGCATGTTTCGGATCGATGACGATTCGGCCGATATGCTCGGAGGATTTCAGTCCCACATTTTTCCAGCTCACTCCGCCATCATCGGTACGATAAACTCCATCGCCATAGGCTACGCTACGCTGACTGTTCGCTTCGCCCGTACCCGCCCACACCACCGAAGGATTTTGCGGGTCGATCGCGAGTGCGCCAATGGAATACGAGCCCTCGTGATCGAACACCGGGGCCCACGTGCCGCCATCATTTTTCGTTTCCCAAACTCCGCCGGACGCTGCGCCCACATAATAATGCGCGCGGTCCGTTGGATCGACGGCGATTGCCACGATACGCCCGGAAATCAGCGCGGGCCCAATCGGGCGCAGCGTTAATCCCGCAAACGTTGCAGACGACATCCGCTCCGGCGGCTTTTGTTCCTCATGTTTGGCTGATTGTTGCGGCAGTTCGTCCTTCACTTTCTTTTTTGATCTTTGAGATGGAGACGCGGCCAAGGGAATGCCGATACACAGCAGGGCCGCAAAAAAGAAAGCTCGCCGCAAATTCACAATGTCACTCCTTATTCGAACCATTGCAGAAGAGGCGTATGTATACCGCATCCACAACGAAAAATGAATACCGGAATGGGTTTGAATCGCACCCCGCCCGATTCGGGCACGCAGCTTAACAGACGACGGGCCGGGCGGCCGGGTTACAACGATTCAAACGTCCGGAATATCGGCGGGCTATGGGCCACCACCACCAGAAAAAAGGAACTTAGTCTGTATTGGCGCCTGTTTTTGAAACGCGCCGTTGCCACTTCACGTCTCTACATGCAGTTTCGCGGATGGTTATTCGACTCGCACCAATTCGCCGGAAGTTTTTGAAATGGGAGGGGAAATGGCGCGCAACCTCAGCCACAGTTTAACTTGTCGAATCAAGTGGGCCGCGAGCCTGCTCGCAATTGCGGTATTTGCCTTTTCCCCAAATCTCTCCGCACAAGACAAATACCAAAAGCCGCCGAAGGAAGTTCTCGACGTGCTGTTCGCTCCCGCGCCGCCCGTCGCGTTTGCCAGCCCGCAAGGTGACGAAATTCTCGTCGCCCTACCCGTTCGCTACCCGCCGATCTCAGAGCTCGCGCGCCCCATGCTGCGCATCGCAGGAGTCCGCATCGATCCGGCCAATTCCGGCCAGCACAATCCGCAGCGATTTTTGCATCTCGCACTGGTGCGCGTTTCCGACGGCCGCAGCAAGCCCATTGATTTTCCCTCCGGACCAGGTTTTGGGCGTCCCGAGTGGGCGCCCGACGGCAAACATTTTTTTCTCACCGTCACCGCGGACAAGAGCGTCGAGCTCTGGATAGGCGATGCCGCCGCGGGCACAATTCGTCGCCTTCCCGGAATTGCGGTGAACTCCACAATTGGCGACCCGTGCACATGGGCCCCCGAGAAAGACACGCTTCTCTGCAGAACGGTTCCCGTCAATCGCGGCCGGCCTCCCGCTGAATCGAGTCTCCCCGTAGGTCCCATCATCCAAGAAAGCTTCGGCAAGGCAGCGCCGGCTCCAACGTTTGAAGACCTGCTCCAAAGCCCGCGCGACGAGCAACTTTTCGACTACTATGCAACTTCTCAACTCGCTTTCATTGACGTTGCTACCGGCAAAACCACGCCTCTCGGCAAGCCAGGCATCTTTGAGACCACCAACCCCGCGCCAAACGGCCGTTACATCTTGGTTGCGCGCATTCATCATCCCTATTCCTATATTCGCCCATTCGAGAATTTCGCTCACACCGTTGAAGTCTGGGACCGTTACGGACATCTCGTCTACAAACTCGCCGATTTGCCACTCGCCGAGACCATTCCGATCGGCGGCGTGCCCACGGGCCCTCGCGATTATCAATGGCAGGCGGCCACTCCAGCGACTCTGGTATGGGTCGAAGCCCTCGACGGCGGAAACCCGCGCGCGAAAGTTCCGAATCGCGACAAAGTAATGTGGCTCAAGGCACCCTTCACCGACCCGCCTGCGGAATTCACTCGCACCCAATACCGATTCGCCGGTCTTTTTTGGGGCGAGCGCGGCGATTTGGCCATGCTGCGCGAAACCGACCGCAGCCGCTTGTGGGAACGCACCTGGTTTCTAAATCCGCAGGATCCCTCCGCGAAACCCCGTCTCGTCTGGGACATGAGCGCTCAGGAACGTTACAAGAATCCTGGCCAACCACTTATGCGCGTGCTCGCAAACGGGCATTCTGCGATGATCGAGGAAGGCGCCAATATCTTTCTCACCGGCCCGGGCGCATCTCCTGAAGGCGACCGTCCCTTCCTCGACCGCTTCAATACGCAATCGCTTCGGTCCGAGCGCATTTTTCATTGCGATGACAAGAGCTACGAAGAAGTCGTTGCGCTTGCGTCGTCGGACGGCTCGAAATTCATCACGCACCATGAGACTCCCGCTGAGCCGCCGAATTATTTTTTGCGCACCGCCGGCAGCGATGAACCGCGCGCATTGACACATTATATTGACCCGACGCCGCAGTTGCGCGGCATCCACAAAGAACTGGTTACCTACAAGCGCGCGGATGGCGTGCCGCTTTCCATGACCGTTTACCTTCCCGCGGACTACAAACAGGGCGAACGCAGGCCAGGTGTGATTTGGGCTTACCCGCGTGAATTCACCGACGCGCAAGTTGCCAGCGAAGTCACCGGCTCGCCCAATCGTTTCACCGAGTTCACGGGCCTTTCGCCGCTTTGGTTTTTGCTCGATGGCTACGTGGTGCTCGACGGCCCCAACATGCCCGTCATCGGGCCGCCTCGAACCGCAAATGACACGTACGTCGAACAAATCGTCGCCAGCGCAAAAGCCGCCATCGATAAAGCCGCGGACATGGGCGTGATCGACCCGCATCACGTCGGCGTCGGCGGCCACAGCTACGGCGCCTTCATGACCGCCAACTTGCTTGCGCACTCCGACCTTTTCCGCGCCGGCGTCGCTCGCAGCGGCGCGTACAATCGCACTCTCACTCCCTTCGGCTTCCAAAATGAGCGCCGCACGTTCTGGGACGCTCCCGATGTGTACTTCAAGATGTCTCCGTTCGTGTACGCGAATAAAATTCACGCACCCATCCTGCTGATTCACGGCATGGCGGACAACAATTCGGGTACGTTCCCAATTCAATCCGAGCGCATGTATATGGCTCTCAAAGGCAACGGCGCGGCGGTGCGTTACGTGCAATTGCCCGATGAAGCCCACGGCTATCAAGCACGCGAATCTATCGAGCACATGATTTGGGAAATGCTTCGCTGGTTCGATAAATACGTGAAACCGGAGACGCACGAATAAGAAATAAATAAGAAATAAGAGAGGCGCTTTTCGCATATCAAAGCGGCTTCCGATTTGGGTTCCTCCGCACCCTAGTGTCCCAAAACCGTGTACGGACTTTTCCATACGTTTATGGGGAGTTATCCCTATATCTTTTCACCGCACACTGCTCCACCATAATTGGCGCAGTGCGCTGTCAGGCCTCAGGAAGCTTGTGCGTCCGAGTAGCATTCAGACCGGATTGCCACGATTGGCGCGAGCCCCAAGTTGTCAGGTTGTAACTCGTAACCAGCCCCCGAGAATTCTTAGGAGAGATCAATGAACGCAAGACAAAATTACATTTACGCCAGGATCAAGAAGGCGGCCATCGGAACAGCAACGACCGGCGCGCTGCTTCTGTTCATCGGAGCCGCCGTTCCGCAGTATGCGCACGCCCAAGAC
The DNA here is from genome assembly GCA_049678845.1 of Candidatus Acidiferrales bacterium. Lineage (GTDB taxonomy): Bacteria > Acidobacteriota > Terriglobia > Acidiferrales > UBA7541 > DAHUXN01. Next base: position 3,310 of record JBAUEX010000329.1, on the reverse strand, counting down.
CAAGATGAACACCATGAAATGCGCGAGCGGGACCGCAAGGGCATGGAAAAGTGCCAACAACGCACTCAGAAAGCGGAAGCCAAGCTCACCGAGGAAATGCGCGAACACGGCAACCGCAGCCGTCAAGCGGACAGGGCTTGGCTGGAACTTCGCGAACAACGTCAGCGCTGCTTCACTGCGTACCACCAATGGTGGAACGGACGCGATCAACAATGGCGTTCGGACAATGACTGGAATCACGACCCTCGCGGCGACCGTGATGACCATGATCGAGATCGCGGCCCCGGCGGCCCCGGCGCTTATCTCCAGTAACCGCAACCTTTCAATATTCTTCCGCGCTTGAGCTTTAGCAAGTCGAAGCTCAAGCCGGAGGAAGTTCCCCGCCGTCAAGCTTTCGTGCGCATCCTCACAGTCGAATAGCAATAAAACCTGAAATTTTGGTTCCCGGGGTGGGAGTCGAACCGAGAGACGTTACTCTAACGTCTGTGTTTTAGCGGCGTTTGCAACCCACCCCCAAAACCAACGGGAACAATTGGAACAAGTCGGCTAGCGCACGGTGAGCAATGGGATTTGAAATCACGTAATCAAATCCTCGTTTAACGCGATCCGGGCCCCCTATAGCACGCGCGCAATTCCTGTAGGCTACATATCATTGAATCGCAATAGGATAGCTCGGGGGATTGATTCTTATAACAGACTTATGTTATAAATATGGCATGAATTCAGAACCACTGAGACAGGCTAGACTGCGGCGCGGCTGGACACAACAGAAAGCTGCGGATCGGCTGGGTGTGACTCAAGCCTACTTCTCGATGTTGGAAAATGGCGGGCGAAAGCCATCTTCCATGCTTGCTCGAAAATTGATGCGCGTATATGGGGTATCACCTACTGTGCTTCCTGTTTCGAGGGTTCCTGAGAAGGTAAGTTCTGAATTCTTAGCCCGCGAGCTTGCTGCGTTGGGATATCCCGGCTTCGCACATCTTCGGCGAGGATCGAAGAAAATGAATCCGGCGGACTATTTATTGGCGGCTGTGGCACAGCCCAACCTTGAGGCCCGCGTCGCGGAAGGACTTCCCTGGCTCGTTGCCCAGTATCCTGAGATGGATTTTGTTTGGCTGACTTCACAAGCGCGAATGAAGAATCTGCAAAATCGTCTTGGCTTCACCGTAACTCTGGCGAAGCTAGCAAGTCACAACGCCGCTCTCGAAGCGCCCGAACAGTTGCTTGCTGAGAGCAAGCTGGCTAAAGAGGATTCGTTTTGTCGGGTATTGAACGAGGCAGAACGTCGCTGGCTTCGTGAGAACCGCTCAGAGCAAGCGGCGCAATGGAATCTTCTGAGCGACCTACGCCCCGATACATTGCGCTATGTCGCCTGACCTGCTGTCACCGTGGGCCGGGTGCCTCCAAGAACTTGATGGCCTTCTTGATGCGCCTATCGAGCTTCATTGCATCGGCGGCTTCGCGGTTGTCGCTGCTTATGGACTGCCCCGCAGTACAAACGATCTAGACTATATTTCTCTCGTTTCACGCAATGTTGCGCCTGATCTAGAGAGGATCGCTGGCGAGGGATCGGCTCTCGCCAAGAAACATAAAGTGCATGTTCATCGCGTAACAATTGCAACTGTTCCAGAGGACTATGAAGAGAGACTGACCGAACTATTCCCCAAACGGTTCAAAAACATCCGTCTTCTTGTTCTAGACGCATATGACATCGTTCTGTCCAAATTGAGTCGTAACATCGAGCGTGATCGGCAGGATGTGGAGTACCTAGCGAAAACGTGCCAACTCGACCCGAGTGTATTGCGCGAACGCTATGAACGTGAGTTTAAGCCCTACCTAATCGGCCCTCCTAAGCGACACGACAATGCTCTTGAGTTTTGGATAGAAGCCTACTTCTCTCAAAAGTAAAAGGCACTCCGCCATAGTTATCCTCCCCTCGTCGTCCTGCTCGCACCCTCAATGTCCTATCCGTCCCCGGCACTGCTCCTGCCGCCCTCGCCGCCCCCACTCTCATGAACAGAACTCATCAGCACCATCAACAACGTCATCGTCCATATCACCATCAACATCCTAATCAACGCCATGACCATGACCACGAGCACTCCCACGTCTTCAATTGGAACACAACCTGTGACGCAAGTGCTTTTGAATTAGTAGAATTGGTACCCGGGGTGGGAGTCGAACCCCTCGGCAGGATTGATACTGTGTAACTTACTGAGTCTATGAAACAGCAAAACGGAGAAAAAGCACAGAAACGCCGAAGTGAGGTACATCGCAGGTACACGGAACCATTACGGAATAAGTCAGAACAAAGACCGCTCGAAAGAATCGATCTAGGTCCGTCCGGTTTTTGGAGGAAGTTTACCTCGTCACTCATCGCGTTCCCGAACTTCTCCCCTTGGAATCGATTACTTGCCCGTTCGGCTTCTCCATCCGTGGAGGAAAAACGGGGACACGTCCTGCGCAGCTCCGAATCGCCGACTTTCCATATTAGACCTTACTTAAGACGAAGTACCGCTTGGCTTCCTCCCGTAAGTCAAGGTTGCGACAGGTCAACGCGAGCCACTTGTAAAGTCCGCGCAATGGCAGAGTTGATTTCCTAATGTTTGCTTCACAAAATTCAAATTCCTGCAACGCCTTTGCGTAGGCTCTCATTCGAAAGTACGCGACACCGAGATAGAAATGAGAGTCCACAAGCTTCTCGTCCGGCAGGCCCAGCCGGAGGGCTTCACAAAATTGTTGCCGCGCCAGATCCTTCTCGTGTAAGGCTAGGTAGCAGATGCCGAGGCTGAAATAGAATGCTCCATCCTTCTCGACATCTAAGGCCAGCACTTCTTCCATGATCGGGCGAGCTTCCCGGTAACGCTTTAGCTCGACAAGCAAGAGGCCGTGCCTTAGCTGAATTTCCCTGTAGTAACCGCTTTCTTCGGGAGTTTTCAATACTTCGGCGTGTCGCGTCAACATGGATTTGAATTTCCTGAACGCGTCCTCTGGTTTGCGTTCGGACATGCACAGGCAGGCATCGTCGTACTCGACAAGCAAACGCACTTCGGCACATTCCTTGAGAAGTTCGTTCGCCATACCCCAGGAGTGCCTCGCCTCCTCAAATCGGCCAAGCTGCACGAGACAGGCTTCTTCGTTGATCCACAACAGACCTCTTTCTATAGCCGGCGCATTGGGCGATTCCTCGACCATTGAGCGCAACTCGGACGCAGCCTCTTCTAGTTTTCCTGAGTCTCGCAAAGAAATTGCGTGTTGAAATCTCTCCAGGTCCATGGTCATCAAGAGTACGGCACGGTTATACAGCAGC
>JBAUEX010000328.1:0-9262 GCA_049678845.1 Candidatus Acidiferrales bacterium | reverse complement strand
TTTTCTCGGTGCGGGTCTATATCTGTTGACGGCAGCGGGAATGTTCCTTGTGGGTTCGTCGGCGGGAATCGCGGCAATGGCTGGGCGCGGCGGCAACATGGGCGGTCCGCTGGCGGCCATGGGCGCTTTTGCGGGCATTGCGTGTCTGATTTTGGCGGTGTTGTGTCTGGTGAATGGAATCGGCCTGCTGAAACTGCTGGGCTGGGCGCGGCTGTTGACGATTGTGCTGACTGCGATCGGGATTGTGTTTGAAGTGCTGGGGATTGTGCGCGCATTGCCGGGAATGCACGTGGGGTTCATCGTGTGGGATCTGATACTGATCGCCATCGATGCGTGGATTTTGATATACCTGTTCAAGCCACACGTGAAAGCGGCTTTTGGGGAACCGTCGACGTAATAATTTTATCCTGCGGCGTAGCGGAAGCCTTTCCTCGCGAGAGGATGAATGAATCTTACCACCGCTGAGATCACGAAACGGATCGCAGAAGTGTCGCGGCGTCCTGGGGCGAGAATTACGGGTGTCGTTTATTTACTTTTCTTCCTTACAACAATATTCTCCGCGTTCCTTATCAACAAGCTTGTTGTATCCGACGACGCCGCAGCCACGGCGCACAACATCCTGGCGCATCAACCTTTGTTTCGTTTCGGTGTGATAACCGGTCTTGTCTCGACGGCGTTCTATGTCGCTCTGGCGGCTCTTTTCTATCACTTGTTTAAGCCGGTAAACAGGAGCCTATCTTTGGTCGCGGCGTTCTTGAGCCTGATGGGATGCTCCATTCTGGTTTTCGGCAGCGTTCTTCAAGTTGCCCCCTTGGTCATTCTGGGAGGCGGCCGGTATCTGAGCGTATTTAGCGCGCAACAGTTGCAGGCGCTGGCGTACGCGTTTCTCGAATTGAATGAACAGGGCTTCAACGTCGCTGTGTTGTTTTTTGGACTTTATTGCATCTTGATCGGCTATCTCATTTTTAGATCGACCTTCCTGCCGCGCATCCTGGGTTTGCTGATGATGCTTGCCGGTGTGGGTTGGCTGGCCTTTCTGGCGCCGCCGGTCGCAGACCATTTGTCCCTCTACATTGAGGGCCTGGGCATTCTCGCGGAAGGATTGCTGATGCTTTGGCTCATCGTCTTCGGCGTGAACCCTCAACGATGGAAGGAGCAGGCCAGCGCGGCGGGTATGCGCGCATGAAGGCCGCTATCTATACCAAATACGGACCTCCAGGGGACGTTGTCCGAATCGCGGATGTGGAGAAGCCGGTCCCCAAGGATAACGAAGTCTTGATAAAAGCTCGCGCGGCTTCCATCAATCCACTTGACTGGCGCTTCATGAGGGGCAGGCCGGCTATCGGCCGCTTAGTATTCGGTCTGCGCAAACCAAAGGTCACACGCCCCGGCGTTGATGTGGCTGGTCAGGTCGAAGCGGTGGGCAGAAACGTAACCCAGTTCAAACCAGGAGACGAGGTATTCGGCGTGTGCCGCGGGTCTTTTGCCGAGTATGCGTGTGCCGCTGAAGATAAGCTGGAACACAAGCCGGCCAACATATCGTTTGAGGACGCAGCCGCCGTACCAGTCGCGGCGCTCACTGCCCTTCAGGGTCTTCGCGATAAAGGACGGATCCAGCCAGGCCACAAGGTTGTGGTTGATGGCGCATCTGGCGGCGTGGGCACGTTTTCGGTCCAGATTGCAAAATCGTTCGGAGCGGAAGTCACCGCGGTGTGCAGCACGAGGAATGTGGAAACGGCGCGGTCGATTGGCGCAGACCATGTCATTGATTACACGCGGGAAGATTTCACGAAGAGCGGGCAGCGTTACGATCTGATTATGGGTGCGAATGCCTATCATTCCATTTTCGATTACAGGCGTGCACTGACTCAGGACGGAATTTATGTCATCGTCGGAGGTGGTTTGGCTCGAATTTTACAAACTATGTTACTGGTGCCGCTGATCTCCCGAATTGGGAACAAGAAGATCTGCTTCTTCGTCGCGAACGTAAACAAGAAGGACTTGGTTCTTCTAAGAGATCTTCTTGAAGGTGGAAAAGTTGTACCCGTCATAGACAGGCGTTACCCGTTAAGCGGCGTTGCTGAAGCTCTCCTGTATGCGGAAGACGGACACGCTCGGGGGAAAGTAGTAATAATAAACTCGTGAATTGCGGAGCGCGGCGCGGAATGCTGCGGTTTATTTTGTGACTTGTGTTCAGTAGACAGCGCGCTTTTGATCCGTTTGCTTTGTTGCGAGGGAAAATCTTTGATCCGTGTCGCGGCCTTCGAGGACAAGCTTCGCGACGTATTCGCCCAGGGCAGGGCCATGTTTGAATCCGTGGCCTGAGCCGCCGCCGACGAGCCAAACATTTTCGAAGTTCGGATGACGGTCGATCAGGAAATCGCCGTTCGAAGTGTTTTCGTATTGGCACACTCGGGATTCGACGACGGGCGCGTCGCGCAGGGAGGGGAAGCGGCGGCGCAAATAATCGCGCACGAGCGAAAGCGTTTCGCCGGCCACGCGCTCGACGCGGTTGGGATCAACCGGCGAGCCGTGACGGTCGCTGGCGATTTTGACGCCGCGGTTTTCGAGATCGGGCATGCCGTAGATTTCCTTTCCCACGTCGAGCCAGGTGGGGAAATTCCCGGCGGCGTAACTTTTGTCACCCGGGGGCACGCCGAAGAAATAGACTTCCTGGCGCGTCGGGAAAATCCTGTGGCTGAGAAGCTCCGGGAAAATCCGGGCCAGCCACGGGCCACAGGCAAAGACGTAGTTGTCCGCGCGGAGAGTTTCACCGCTCCACGTGGCGAGTGCATCGACTCGGCCGTTGCCGGCGGGGGCTTCCATTTCCGCGATTTGATAGATGCCGCCAGCTTTCTGAAACTCCTCGACAACTTTCTGCACGGCGCGACGTGCCATGAGGACGCCGCTTTCGGGTTCGTAGATGGCGAAGTCGAGGTCGTCACAAGCGATTTGCGGGAAGCGTTTCTCGATTTCCGCGGGCGAAAGTTTTTTATGCGGCACGCCGACTTTCGTCAGCGTCGCCAATGTATCCGATGCAATCCGTTCGGCGTCGCGGGCCATCCACAGTACGCCCGTGCGATCGAAAATGCGCGCGCCAGTCTGAGCGTCGAATTCGCGCCACAACTCGAGCGCCCGTTTCGACCAGCGGGTATAGATTTCGTCGGCGCCGTAGCCCATGCGGATGATGCGAGATTCACCTCCGGAACTGGCGCGACTGTTGGCTGCGCCGTACGCGTCGACGAGCAAGACCTTGCCCCAACCGCGCGCGAGGCGGTACGCAGTCCAGGCGCCGAAGACGCCTGCGCCGATCACCACTACGTCGTAAGTTCGCCGGTCAGCCATTGTGCGAGTCGATGCAAAAGCGAAGCGCTAAAATCCTTCCTCGATTAATTTTTCGATCGTCCATCGCGACGTTGCGACTTCCGCGCCGTGTTTCATCAAGCTCTCAACGTATTTTGCCAAAATATCACATTCCAGATTCACGGAATCACCGGCGGCGATGTCGCGCAGGTTCGTGTTCGCGTATGTGTGCGGAATAATGGCAAACTCGGCGATGCCGTCACTCCACCGCGCGACGGTCAAGCTGATGCCATCGACCGCGAGCGAGCCCTTCTCGGCGACGTAGCGACGCAACTCTTCCGGCACGCGAACGGCAAGCCACCAATTTTCGCCCTCAGCTTTCAGATGTTCGACGCGGCCAAGGCCGTCGACGTGGCCTTGGACGAAATGGCCGCCGAGGCGCGCGCCAGCCTGGAGAGGCAGTTCGAGATTTGCGAGGCGTCCCGTCGCGGCTTCGGCGAATGAAGTTCGGCGCAGCGTCTCGGCTGACAAGTCGGCGGAGAAAAAGTCCTTCCCATTTTCGACGACTGTGAGGCAGCAGCCGTTGACGGCGATGCTCGCACCAACTTTAGCTTCGGCGGCGAGGCTCTTCGCATCGGTCAAATCCATTTTCAGCCGCGCTCCGTTTTTATGCCGCGCCAGCGTGCCGATTGTGCCGAGATGTTCAATGATTCCGGTAAACATCGTGAAAATATCCTTGAACAACGAAATCCTGGCCGTAGCGTCGAAACGAAAGTTGCGAGACCCCGGGCGAACGCTCGAACCATTGTGACGGGAGCTGCGCCATGGGGACTCCGCCGGCTCCGATGATTCTTGGAGCATAAAACAGAACTATTTTGTCGGCGACGTCCCCTGCGAGCGCCGCGCCGTTCAGCTCACTGCCGGCTTCCAGTATCACGCTTAGAATTTCGCGCTTGCCCATTTCGCGCAGCACTTCACGCAAATCCACGTGTCCGCCGCGCGAGCGGACTTGCACAATTTCCACGCCCGCCTTGCGCAACCGCCGTGCCTTGGGCGAATCCGACGATTGCGTGGTGAAAACCAGCACGTCGTTTTTCGCGGACTTCACGATACCCGATTTCAGCGGAATGCGAAGCTTCGAATCGACAATCACGCGAACGAGCGGCTTCCGCCGCGGCAGCTTGGTACGATCTGTCATTCGCGGATCGTCGGTCAACACCGTGCCGATTCCTGTAAGCAGCGCATCGGCTTCGTGGCGCATGCGTTGAACTTCTTCACGTGAGGCGTCGCTCGTAATCGAAGTGGTGCTTCCCGTGCGCGTTGCGATCCGGCCGTCGAGCGTGAGCGCAGTTTTCAACGTGACAAATGGTAATTTCGTGCGAATCCATTTTGCAAAGGCTTCGTTTAAATGGCGCGCGTCGTCTTCACGCACTCCAACAATGACGGCAATTCCGGCTCCGCGGAGTTCACGAATTCCACGCCCGGCAACAGCAGGATTGGGATCACGCATCGCCACAACCACGCGCTTGATGCCCGCATCGATGATCGCTTTCGTGCATGGGCCGGTACGACCTGTGTGGCAACAAGGCTCGAGATTGACGTACAGAGTTGCGCGGCGCGCATTGGCGCGGGCTTGTTCGAGGGCGATAATTTCCGCGTGCTTGCGCCCTTCGTAAGTATGAAATCCTTCGCCCACGACGCGCTCGTTTTTCAGGATGACGGCGCCGACCATGGGGTTTGGGTGGGCCAACGCTACGCCGCGATGCGCCAGCACCAACACACGGGCCATCCACGCCTCATCGGTGAGGCGAACGGCGGCGAGTTCAACGCTATTGTCGGTCAAATTGTCAGTCAAAGAGCGAGTTGACGTAGGTTTGCGCGTCAAAGGGCACCAGGTCGTCTATTTGTTCGCCCGTGCCGACGAATCGAATGGGCAGGCCCAGCTCGCGCGAAATGGCGATCACGATTCCGCCTTTGGCCGTGCCGTCAAGCTTCGTCAGCACGATTCCCGTGACGCCGACGTGGCCGGTAAATTCGCGCGCCTGCGCGAGTCCATTCTGGCCAGTGGTCGCATCCATCACGAGCAACACATCGTGCGGAGCACCAGGGACGAGCTTCGCGGCGGTGCGCTTCATTTTTTCGAGCTCGGCCATCAAGTTGGATTTTGTGTGGAGGCGGCCGGCGGTGTCGACAATCACGGCGTCGACATTTTTCGCGTGCGCCGCGGTGAGACCGTCGAAAACGACAGCGGCCGGATCGGAGCCGGCTTTCTGTTTAATTAGTTCGACGTCGGAGCGCTTGGCCCAGACTTCGAGTTGCTCGATTGCGGCCGCCCGAAAAGTGTCCGCGGCGCAGAGCATGACGGAGCGGCCTTCGGCGCGCAGCCTGTTCGCGAGCTTGCCGATGGTGGTGGTTTTTCCGGTGCCGTTCACGCCCACCACGAAAATCACGCGCGGCGAGGCTGCGGCAGCCGCAGCGGAGTCGCCATTTCGCGGAACGGGGCTTGTGGTGAGAATGCCGACGAGCTGATTTTTCAGTTCGAGTTTAAGCGCCGCAGAACCGGCGAGTTTTTGTTCCGTCACTTGCCTGCGCAGCGACGCCAGCACTTCTTTAGTCGTGCTGACGCCAATGTCCGCGCTCAAAAGCGCCGCTTCGAGCTGCGCGAGCAATGCGGGATCGACCGGACGATCGCCTGTGAGGAGCTGCTCGACGCGCGCCGACAACTCCGTGCGCGTTTTCGCGACGGAGTTCTTGAGCCGTTCGAGGACGGTTGGCTCAGGTTTGCCGAATAGGGTGATCATGGCGTTCCCGCCGCGCTGGCGGAAACACTCATTCTAGCAGAGGAACGCAAAGAGGCGCTCGACGAGTCTGGGAGTTGAGGAGCGAGAATAACGCGAAACGCGGGCTTTTCGATTGGTCGCTAAACGGCGACTTCAACTTCGACGACGGAGGGGTTGAGTTTGAGCGTTCCGGCGGCGACGGCGCGCTGGATGGCGTGGACTACGTCTACGTCGAATTTCGCTCCGGCCAGTTGATTGATGCGATCCATGGCGTACTCGAGGTCCATGGCGGACTGATAAGGGCGATTGGTGGTGATGGCGTCGAAAGTGTCGGCGACGGCGATGATGCGCGCCATCATGGGAATTTGGTCGCCGGCCAGGCCGTAGGGATAGCCTTGGCCGTCCATGCGTTCGTGGTGAAGCTCGATTCCCGGCAGCATGTCTTTCAGTTGCGCGACGGGACGCATGATGTTCGCGCCCTTCACAGGATGCTGCTTCATCAGCGTGAATTCCTCTTCGGTGAGTTTGCCGGGTTTTTTTAGGACGTTGTCGTCCACGCCGATTTTGCCCACGTCGTGCAGCAGGGCGGAGATGCGCAGCTTGTCCATCGCCTCGGAATCGAGACCCATTTCCTGCGCGATGGTGAGCGAATATTTCGCAACGCGGCCGGAGTGGCCTCGCGTGTAGGGATCCTTTTCGTCGATGGCGGCGGCGAGCATGCGAATCGAGCCCATGAAAAGCTCGCGATTCTCGGTTGCTGCCAGTTGCAGGCGGTCGACGTATTTCTCGATGTCGTTGGCCATGCCGTTGAAGGTTTCGGCGAGTTCGCTGATCTCTGCCGCGCCTTCGACGGGCGCGCGTTCGTGGAATTCAGCACGCGAGATGGCGCGTGTCGAGCGAACCAGCCCCTGAATGGGCCGGGTGATTCCCAGTGCTGAAAGATATCCGACGAGAAGCGCGATCAAAGTGACCGCAATGACAAAGCGCATCGCTTGCGTCGTTAGTTCCTGTACGCCCGCGTCAACGCGCGCCTTTGCCAGACTGCGCTGCGCGATCACCGCCCAACGGAGCTCTGGGACCGTGCTGTACGTGCCGATCATTTCGACGGGCTTATCGTTTTCGTCCAGTGTGAATTGGGTTGTTTCCGTCGTGCGTATTTCTTCCGGCACTTTCTTGAATTGCATAACCACGGGATTCGAACTAAGGTCACGTCCCGGGACCATGTTGACCGTGTCCGGATGGACGACGATTCGCCCGTCTACGCTAACGACGAAGACGGTGCCGCCACGCACACTTGCATCTTTCAAACGCGCCACTACGTGGTCGAGCGACACAACTGCCGCCAGCATTCCCGTGAATTGGCCATCCGACATCAGCGGAACCGAAACTACGAAAGCGGGACGGTTTTCCTGGCCCAGGGCGAACGTACCACTCAAGAACGGTAATCCTTGCACGCTTGCCGTGAAGGCGCGCTTCAACGCCGCGTCCACGAACGGATCGCGGTCAGCGTTCTTCACGCTTTCCGCCGACTCGCCCTTGGCGTCCCGGCCGATTGTCGTGACGTAGAGAATGTCGTGGTTATTTTGCAGCACGTTTTGAAGCATGCGGCTGAGTTGCGGCGCATGCGCGGGATCACTGATGTCTTGAATCCATCCGGTCAGCGCGAGCAGCTGTCGTTGGCTTTCGAGCTGTTCGCTAAGGTTCGATTCGAATTGCAAAATTTCGCTCGCGACGGAGCGCGTGATTTCCGATTGCTGCAAACGCTCGGTGTCTTGGAGCTTTTCCTCGCTGAGCTGGAGCACTTCGCGATGATACAACCATAGCGGCAGAGTGCTCGTGAACAGGAGCGCTCCGAGCACAATCCACAGAATGCGCAGGCGGCGCATCCCGGTCGCTTTGAATGGTTTTTGAGGCATACGAATCTACCTGAAAATCGTATGCGACCCTGCACAGGTGTACAACTGGCCGAAAGTACTACCTATTGGCGGATTGGCCACGCGAGGAACAGGAGTCTCCCGGGGGGTGCTGAGACGTTCTATTCGGCCTTCAGGGGACGCTCCATCAATTCGTGGATGGCATCTTGAGGAGGGCGGCCCTCGTAGAGGACGCCGTACATCTGCTCGGTGATGGGCAGTTCGATTCCCAGCCGCAACGAGAGCGCGCGCGCCGCTGCGGTGGTACCGACGCCCTCGGCGACCATGCGCGTTGACGCGAGGATTTCTTCGAGCTTTTTGCCACGGCCCAGTTCCACGCCGACGGAACGGTTGCGGCTCAGTTGACCGGTGCAAGTCAGCACCAAGTCGCCCATTCCAGCGAGTCCCGCCAGAGTTTCTTTTCGTGCGCCGAACGCCGTCCCGAGCCGCGTCATCTCAGCGAGACCGCGCGTGATCAGTGCCGCTACGGTATTGTGTCCCAGGCCCAAACCTTCGGCGACTCCGGCGGCAATCGCAATCACGTTTTTCACGGCTCCGCCGAGTTCCACGCCCACTACGTCGTCGTTTGTGTAGACTCGCAGCGTCGGACCGGAGAGCTGCTCCTGCAATTCGCTGGCGAGCATGCGGTCCGTCGAGGCGGCCACAATTGCCGTGGGATCGCCGCGGGCGACTTCGAGGGCAAACGACGGCCCTGAAATCACCGCCACGCGCGGCCAGAATTTCGGCGTCAGCACTTGCTCGATCACTTCCGTCATGCGAAGAAAGGTTTTGGGCTCCAGGCCTTTTGTCGCGCTGACGAAGCCGGTCATGCGGCCGAAAAAGGGAAGCATTTCGACGTAGAGCTCTCGCGCATGAGCCGACGGCATTGCACCGATGACGATGTCCGCTGCTTCGACGGCTTCGCGCAACTCGCCTGTCACTTCGATTTCGGCCGGTATGGCAAATCCCGGCAGGAATGCCGGGTTTTTGCGCTCCTTGCGCAGTGCGTCGAGGACGTCCTGCTCCCGCGCCCAGAGCGCAATCCGGTGCGGCGCACGGCTGCGTCCGAGCACGATCGAAAGCGCCGTGCCCCATCCTCCGGCGCCGATGATGGCGATTTTTTTTGCCTCAGCCATGGTGTCTTGAGAATCCGCGAGAACCGGCTCGCCCGGCAGCCGGTCCTGAGCCGCATAGAGAGCTTGTTACAATTCCTATTTCTCGGATGTTCCTTTCAGAACTAACTCTTGTGTTTCAGCCGGCTTTCCG
>JBAUEX010000327.1:0-12290 GCA_049678845.1 Candidatus Acidiferrales bacterium | reverse complement strand
GACCAAAGCCGCCGAAGGTGGTTTGGGACCTGCTCCTGTAAGCCGATCCCGAGGGGCCTACCCTCATCAGTTAAGCAGTTGCGCACTCCAACAGCAGGTTCTGCTGTCTTTGTGCTCGTGGCACACTATCGTCAGCATAACGCACGAAGCGATGACCGCGCCGCTCTAGCTCCCGGTCCAGTTCGTCCAGCACCAGATTACTGAGCAACGGCGAAAGCGGACCGCCCTGAGGCGTTCCCTCATCCACCGGACTCACCAATCCATTCTCCATCACACCGGCCTCCAGAAATGCTCGGATCAGCTTGAGCATTCGTTTGTCGGCCACCCGCTCGGCCACCGCTGCCATCAGGCGGTCGTGGTTCACTCGATCGAAAAATTTCTCCAAGTCGAGGTCCACCACCCAGCGGTATCCTTCGGCAATGTACTGCTGTGCCTCCTGTACCGCTTGCCCTGCGCTGTGCCACGGTCGGAAACCGTGACTGTGTTCGGAGAACGTCGGGTCCCAGCGCTTCTGCAGAACCTGCAACACCGCCTGCTGGACATACCTGTCCAGCACACAAGGAATGCCGAGCTTGCGCACTCCCTGACCGTCCGGCTTCGGGATTTCTACCCGCCTGACCGGCTGCGGTTGATAGGTTCCGTTTCGCAACTGTTCCCCGATCTTCAGCCCGTGCTGCTTCAGGTATTCCGGGAGTTCGTCGACGGTCATCCCGTCGACTCCCGGACTCCCTTTATTGGCCTTGACTCGTTGTAATGCCTGCTTGCTGTTTTCCAGCTCGCAGACTTCTTCCATCAGTCGTTCCGTTCCGGCCAGGCTTTCAGACTTGCGCTTCGCCACCAGCGTTTCGGTCCCTTGTACGACGGCCGTCGGAGCTTCACTCCTACTTTCCGCCGATAAGGCCAGCACCTCTTGTTCGGGCTGGTTTTTCTGCCGCTGTCCGCTCATGAGTTGCGCCGTTTACTTGCCTTTCCCTTTATTCCCCTTGCGGGGTGCCGTTCGGGCCTTCGATCACCGTTCCGGTTCGGCCTATCTGTTGCTCCGCCTTTCGGCATTGGAGTGCCTCATTAGCCTTGCCGTCTGCGTAACCTACTTTGCCCTTTGCTGACTTCTGCGACACGGTCAAGGTAAATCGCTTCACCTTCAGTCACGAATCCGTGACATGCCGCAGATCTCCCGAGGTAAGTTCGACCGCCTTCGACGCGCAACCGCTGGATCTACCCACCGGTGAACTTGATGGATATGGGCTTTGCGGTCATTTGCCCGCTCGCCCGCCACCGTAGGCCTCCTATCCAGTTCTTGTTCATCGGCTCGCGCCTTTGCTCCGCGCTTCTTTCAGGCCCCGCCTCGCGACGAGTGTTATTTCACCCTTGCGCTTCGCTATCACTTCACGTCCATCACGTTGTGAAGAGGACTCACACCTCCTAGCTGTCAAACATGCTCGGCACACAAAAAATGCCGGCGGGACCCATTCCCCGCCGGCGCATCCGGTTTCCCGTTAGCAGACCCTGGAAAAATACAGAATGTTTGTGGGTCGCGGCTTTCAGGGGTTTTAATTACTGAAGGCTTGAAAATACCCTTTCGCCAAACCACCAGGCGGTTCTACTCCGATCGCAGCGCCACCACGGGATCCAGGCGCGCCGCCTTCGACGCTGGATAGACTCCGAAGAACACGCCCACGCTTGTCGCCACCAGCAACCCCGCAATGATCGACCATCCCTCCACCGCGCTCGGCAACGAGGTGACCAGCGAAACGAGCTTCGCCAGCAATATCCCAAACAAAATTCCCCACAACCCGCCAATCGCCGCGATCGTCGAAGACTCGATCAGGAACTGCAACAAAATATCCGTCCTCCGTGCGCCGATCGATTTGCGCAAGCCGATTTCGCGCGTCCGTTCTGTCACCGAAACCAGCATGATGTTCATAATCACGATCCCGCCTACCAGCAGCGAAATCGACGCAATCACCACCACCAACCCGAAAAACGCTCCGCTGATGCTCCCCCACAGAGCCAAAAACGACTGATTCGTCTCCATTACGAAATCATCTTTTTCCCTGTATGCAACATGCCGCCGCCCTCGCAGAACCTGTCTCACTTCGTCCATGGTATTTTCCAGATGAGCGGTCGAATACCCTTTCACCCAAATCTGCACCGATTGGTCCTGCGTGCCGTACATCTTCAAATAATTCGTAATCGGAATGATCACCCAGTCGTCGCGCGATTGCCCGAGCACCGAACCCTGCTTTTTCCCCACTCCAATCACCGTGCAATTCTCATTATCAACGCGAATTTCCTTTCCCATCGGGTCCACGCCCGGCAGCAGCTTCTCCACAATGTCCATGCCCACGGTGCAAACGGGCGACGCCTGCTGCAGGTCGATCTCCGTGATGTGCCGTCCGGAGACCAAATCCGTGTCATAAATCCGCGTCATCGATGGCATCCACCCGCGCACGTTTACGTTCGTCAAGTAGTCCATCCCGTATTTCACCTGCGCGGTCTGCTGGCTCATCGCCGCACCCACGTCGCGGCAGGTTCTGCACGCGCTCAAAATCGCCTCATAATCATCTATCGTAAATTTGCGCCGCTTCTGCGTTTCGTTGTATTCCTCGATGTTGGTGATGATCGACGGCCCGCGGTTAATCACAAAAACGTCCGCGCCAAGATTAAAAACTTTCTCCGCGACGTACCCATTGAGCCCGCTGATGATGCTCACCACCGCGATCACCGAAGTCACGCCAATCACCACGCCCAGCAGCGTCAGCACGCTCCGCATCTTGTGCGCCCACAAACTACCCAGCGCGATGCGCACCGCTTCCCAAAACGCCAGTGTCGTCTTGCGCGCCATGAATTTCGGTTCTCCGCGACCTCACACTATCATACGCATTCCTGCATCTCGATGTTTCGCAGGCCCAGTCGCTCGATTCCGGCGCAGCGGCAATCATCGACGCCTGACGGGCACAAAAAAAAAGGCGGCCCTCTGATTTCCTCAGAGCCGCCCGGAACCGGCTACCCGCTGCCCGCCTGTTAGAAAATAAATTGCGCCTTCAGTTGCAATACGCGCGCGGAACTGCTCGCGCCAAGCTGCGAACCCAAAATGCTTGTCGGCGAACCTACCGTCGACAATATTTCTCCGAAGTTCGGGCTCGCCGCATTGGTCACGGGCAAGCCGAAATTCGGATGGTTGAACACATTGAACGCTTGAACCCCGATTCCCAACCGCGCGCTATCCCATCCCGGAATCCTCGTGAATTTCATCAGTGACGCGTCCACGTTAATGTAGCGCGGCCCGCGGAAGATATTCCTCTGGCCCGTCGTGAAACCAGGCTCCGCGCCCACGTTGAACTCCGAAGCGCTCGCAAAACAGCTCGGCCCCGCCGTGGTTACTTGACACGTATGCGGACCTCCCAGGAATTGCGGAATCACTTGCCCGAAATAATTGTTGTTTGCCGCCAATTCGCTGCTCACTGTTCCGTCAACCACGCTATAGGGAAATCCGCTGCGCGCAAACACCGTCCCGGAAATTTCCCATCCATCCGTAAGCCGGTTCGAGAAGCGCATGCCCACCAGCCGCCGGATCGGGAGCTGCCACACGTAATTCGCGGTCACCGAGTGGCGCGCGTCATAATCCGCCGGCCCGTAATTCCCGTGCGTGTTGAACGGATCCTGCGGGTTCAGCACGCTGCTCGACGAAAACGGAAAGAATCCTCCATTCGAGACTTCGTCCGAAGCATGGCTGTACGTGTAGCTTGCCTGCACGATCCCGGTGCCCCACGCCCCATTTATGCGGTGAACCAAGGTCACGGTGCCGCCATCGTATTTCGAGCTGCCTCCGGCATAAAGAATCGTTACGCCCGTAAATCGCGGGTCCGGAGCCTGCGCCGGCAACGTCCCAAATCCTGATCCAAAGGCGTTCGCCGAGTTATCGATGACCGGCTCGTGTTTGCCGCGATTTCCCACGTAGGTAATACTTACGGAAGTCGCATTCCCCAACTGGTGCTGAAGCTCCAGGTCCCATTTGTAATACCGCGGCACTTTCGTTTGTGCCTCCGAAGTGAAAAGATTCGGCGGCGTGAACGCCGAACCGGCTGAACTGTTGGCTTGAATCTCGCCAAGCGTTTGCCCGGTCACGAACCCGTTCTGGAACGCCGTGTTGGTCGCGGTGGAATCTCCGAAGATGCTCGTTCCGTCCGATGACTGCGCGGTGGGAATAACGTAATCGTTCGTGCTCACAAACGTCGCATCGTTGGGCGGATTTTGGGCGAAATTATCCACCATAGAAACCGGAAATAAGTTGTAAAAGATGCCCGCGCCCCCGCGTAACACGGTCTTGCCCTCCGTTCCAAAGGGTTGCCACGCAAACCCGAACCGCGGCTCATACAAAATGTTCTCGAACGCTGGCAGGGCTTGCAACTGGTTCGTGTTGATGGCTTGATTGTAGGGTATGGTCAGCAAAAACGCTTGCCTGCCCCCGCTGCAGGTCTGCGTTCCGTCCGCGTTTGTCGCGCAGCTTATGCCCGCAACTCCATAGAAGGGAGCCACCAGGTGCGAAAAACACAAATGCCTGCAAATCGGATTCGAATCGTGCTCCACTCGTAGCGCGAAAGTAAAGTTCAGCGTCTTGCTCCAGTGCCAATCGTCCTCCAAATAGCCGCCCGCCATGTAATACGCGATCGGTTCATTGAGCGACTGAGGAAATGATTGCGTAAACGTATCGCCGGTCACGCCTCCGTTGTAGAAATCATTAATCGTGTTAACCGTCAGCAGGCCACTCTGCAGCTGGCCGAAATCGTGATCGCTCACGTCCACCCTTCGGAATTCCCCGCCAATCTTTATCGTCTGTCTCGCAAACGTTTTCGACAGGTCATCCGACACCTGCACCTGGGCCGAGCTCCGGCCATTCGGAAGCACGCAGCCCTGCCCTCCCAGAAGCACGGGCCCCTGACCCAGCGGCGCGTTCGAACATGGATTCGGCCCTGCCGTATTGAAAAACGTTCCGTCGGCCAGCGCCAGAGTTGTCGGGAAAGTGCCGGAAGTCGGATTCGCGGTGTTGAATATTGCCGAATACCATTGCCCGGCAACAAGAAACTGGTTCGCGGTCGTCGGCCCAAAAGCGTGCGTCCATTCTAACTGCCCCTGATCTTCCGGCAGCGAGCTCTGCACATTGAATACGGAGCTAATCGGGTCAGTGTAGGTGGCCTGCGTACCCATGTCGCGCTGGTAACGCACGAACAGGCGATCCTTTGCGCCCGCCATGTAGTCCACGCGCCCGGCGAATTGCATCTCGTGGGAAAAATTGCTCGCCGCGGCCCGGTAACCGAGTGCGCACGGCTGCGCGCCGGCACCGTAAAACAGCGGATTCTGATTGAAGGCCCCGCAACCGTCGCCGGTGGGAACCACTTGGCCGGTGGTGTCGGTGAACTGTCCGGGAAATTGATTGTCCAGCGCGCTGTTCGCATTCGGCGCGTTATTCAGAATACTAAAAATTGAGTTCTGATAGAAACTCGCCACATCCGGTCGCCCGGCGTTCTGCAAGTTGGTTATCGTTGCAGCTTCGAATTGCGGGCTCGGCGTCACCACCAGCGGACTGGTCGGAATCAGCACTCGCAGTCCCTCGGTGTTGAAAAAGAAGAACAGCTTATCTCTTTTGAGAGGCCCTCCCAGGGACGCCGACCATTGATGCGCCGTGTCAAATGGCCGCGGAGCGTTAGTGGCGTTGTTGAAGAAATCGTTCGCATTCAGTATCCGGCTGTTCCAGGTGTAATTCGCGTTCCCGTGAAGCCTGTTTCCGCCTGAGCTGGTCACGTAATTAACCGTCGCGCCCGCGAATTCTCCATAATTGCCCGTGTATCCATTGCTCACGATATTCACTTCTTGAATTTCGTTTGTGCCCAGCAGCAATCGCGTGGCCCCGGAATTGTTGATGTTCTCAAAGGGCTCGTTGTCAGTCATGCCGTTCAGGGTGAATCGGTTCGAAGTCGCCGGCAAGCCGTAGTTCGAAAAATTTCCCGTCCCTCCCTGTGTGTTCATAATCGTGCCGGGAGTAAGCTGCGCAAGATACGTCATGTCATTCCCGGGATTGGGCACCTGTTGAACTTGCTGGTGCGTTAGCGTGATGTCCAGGTTGCCGTTTTCCTTTTCCACGAGTCCCGGTCCCACGCGTTCGGTTGGCAGCTTCGCTTTTACACTCAGCGCGAAATCAACCATCACCGGCTGGCCTAGCGGCACGGTCACTTCCTTGCTCGCTGGTTGAAAGCCGTTCATCGTCACGGTAACCGTGTACAAACCGGGATCCAGCAATCCGAACTGGTAGGTCCCTGTGTCGCCGGTCGTCGTCGTTTGCGTTGTGCCCTTCGCGTTGCTTTGCAAAGTGACCGTGGCGTTCGGAACCACCGCATTTTTCGGGTTCGTCACCACGCCCGCGATTCCCCCCGTCGTCATCGTCTGGGCCGCAACGCGCCTGAAATTAAACGACAGCGCCAGCAGCAGCGCGAAGACCACCATCAACGAACGTTTCAAACTCATTAAAATTCCTCCATCGATTTTTGATTGCGGGCCAGGCTGCGGTATATGGTTCTCGATCGGACGCCTAAAAACCCCCGGTTCCCCACTGTTGACGCTGGCAAGCGCACCGCAATGGGACAAGCAGTTTACATCACTCGCTTACATCGGCTCTACTTCAAATCCCCAAGTTTAAGCGAAACGCGCGAACCTCAATATAAATGTACAAGAAATCGAAGAATGACCTACAGGGGATGCTCAGCCGCTGGGGATGGTTGTAGCGGACTGTGTCGCCAAAATTGCCGGTGGTGGGTCGGTTTGAACTTTCTTGATCGTGACACAAAGAGTCAAAATTCGAACTGACCCAATACCGAATTGCGCTATACGGCAGTAATCGTCTCTTCGTCGAAGTGGCGCAATCGAGGCAGACAAAGTCGGAAATTTCTCGTTCTCATTTCCGGCCCACCCTTTCGCGCCACAACAGGTTCCTACAGTGTTTGCAGGAAATTTACCAAATCGAGCTTCTCCTGCGGCGTCAGGTTCATCTGGAACCGCACGTTGTAGAAATCAACCACCTCGCTCAGCGTCGCCGCCGCACCGTTGTGGAAGTACGGCGCCCGCGCCGCGAGCCCGCGCAGAATCGGCCCCTTCCCTCTTCCCACGTCGGCACACGATCCAGTCAGGGTTGCCTTGCCGGGATCGGAAGTGTAAGTAATTTGACCGCTGTAGGGGCCCTGATTGCACACGATCTGGAACACCGGCAGATCTGGCATTGACAGTTGGCTCACCGCCGCCTGAATCGTGGAATCGGTTTCGTAATTCACGGTTCGGCTGGTGCCAATTTCCAGCGGCACCGGAAGCGAATGGTCGCCGACGTTTGGCGTGTCGTGACACGTCGTGCATGTCCCGGGAATTGCCGCTACGTTGAGTGCGTCGTTAAGCCCGCGCACGTTCGTGATTGTCAGAGCATGCGTGTTGAAAATCTCCTCGCCGCGAGCCACGGAACGCCGGTACGGGTCGCCGGAATTCATCCACCTCGAATACAGCGTGAAAGCGCTGGGGTTGAAGGCAGCGCCCGTTGGATTCCCACCCAACGGATCGTTAACGCCGGGAAAAAACGGCACCGTGGTCAAGAAGCGCGAGCCCCCAGTCGCGCCGCCGCTATTCAGAGAACCCGCACCGAAATCGACGGTCTGTGCGGAATTGAGCGCCATCTCAAAATTGACGATTTGCGTCAGCTGCGCGTCCGTCGGCGCCGTAGAAGCCTCTGCGTGTCCCAGTGTGGCGTCGAGCGCCTGATGTTTTAGGTCCGTTATCAAATTGGCGCCGAACGTCTGCGGGTTATTCAGCGGTACCACATTTTCACGACCATCGAACTGCACGGCCGTTAGGAAGCCCAGATTCGTCGCAGGTAGCGGCCGGCGGTAAACGGATACCGTTTGCACGCCGCTAACTGGATCGGTGGTCAGCGCGCATCCATAAGGATCGTGCACAACGGTAATTGTAAATTGCAAGCTCGCCGGCAGTGCGAGCCCAACGCGAATCAGCCCGTTTTTCCGCAGCAAACTGAAATTCAACGCTTGCCCCGGCAACGCGGTTGGGCACGCAGCGCCGTCAAACTTGGCAAACAGCGGGTCGTAGCCATTCGTGCGTTCATAAACGCTCTCCGCATTTGCCGCGCTTAAGCCCATACCATTCTTAACGACGTGACAGGTTCCGCAGCTGCGTCCGTTCGTTCCGAGCACTTGGAAGAATGGCCCGCTCTCATCGAACGACCCTGTCAAGCTGTATGTTTCCAGGACGCCGCTTGAATCTTTAAAAGGAAATAAGTTGGGCAGACTTGCCGCCGCGACCGCGGTTGCTAATGCGGTTATAGCCATCAACCCCACGCCAAACCTTCGATGCGCACGAATGCGCTTGCCTGCCTTACCCGGCATACGTTCCTCTCCTCACCGATTGTTTTGTGCGCTTGACGCACCCCTCAGGTTTGCGGCATTGAGCCACAACAGGAATCCCAGGTCAATCGAACTGGGGTGAGTTTTGATAATCTAAGGGTGACTTTCTTTCCTGCGCAAAGCAAAAGACTTGCTCGTTGATTTGTTGCGCTGGCGAGTATAGAATCGCGCCAAATTCAAGAATTGCTTAAGCGTTCCCTCGGCATAGGCAAGAGTCCATGCTCCAAACTGAAGATCGGCCCAGGCTCCGATTTGGCGATTTCGTAGTCAACCCTCGCGCCCGCACTCTGCATCGGCAGGGCATCCGCCTGAAATTGCATCGACAACCCTTTGAGATCCTGCTCTTGCTGCTTGAGCGGCCTGGCGAGGTGGTCACGCGTGAAAAAATAGCGCAGGTGCTCTGGTCCGACACATTTGTGGACTGCGAGCACGGCATGAATACGGCCATCAAGAAGCTGCGGCAAACGCTGGGCGATTCCGCAGACGAGCCACGCTTTATTGAAACCGTACCGCGCATCGGCTACCGCTTCACCGCAGAAGTGCAAGCGGAGACGCCTCCTTTGACCCAGCCGGCGGGACCTTCACAGCCGGCCCCTCTGGGCGCAGCTTCTCCGCGAATGTTCCAGGATTTTCTCCGCAGGAAGCGGCTGGTCCCTATTGCCGCTAGCCTTGCGTTCTTCGCGATCGCGGGTGCCTATTTTCTCCACTTTCGTCATCCCTCTCGCGCTTCGGCGCCCAGCGGACGCATCATGCTGGCTGTGCTTCCGTTCGAAAATCTAACCGGGGATCCCGGGCAAGAGTACTTCAGCGACGGCCTCACCGAGGAGATGATTTCCCAACTCGGCCGCGCCGCCCTGGAACGATTCGGGGTCATAGCACCCTCTTCGGTGATGCAGTACAAGGATCGTCAGCAGCAGTTGGATCGGATCGGTCGCGAACTCGGTGTCGAATATGTTCTCGAAGGCAGTGTTCGTCGAGATTTGCGCAATGTGCGAATTTCCGCGCGCTTGGTTCAACTGGAGGATCAAAAGCTCGTCTGGTCGCGCCAGTATGATCGCGAACTCACCAGCCTTCTGCCCCTCCAGCAGGAAATTGCACAAGAGATCGCGGATGAGATACAGCTCACTCTTGGTGACATCCACACACGGACTGCCCCCGTTCGTGCCGTTGCCGCGTCTCCGACTTCTTATGAGGCATATGACCTCTATCTGAAAGGCCGCTACTTCCTGAACAAGAGAAATGCCCAGGGCTTCCAGCAGGCAATTCGGTATTTTCAGCAGGCCATCGCCAAGGATCCCCGCTACGCCCTGGCCTACGCCGGCCTGGCTGACTCCTATGCCCTCACCAGCAGCTACAATCTGGACCCGGGCGGGAATCTTCCCCCCAAGGCCCGCGCGGCGGCGTTGCGCGCCCTGCAAATTGACGAAACCTTGGCGGAAGCCCACAACGCTCTCGCTCTGATTGCCGAAAATTACGATTGGGACTGGCAAACCGCCGGGAAGGAATTCCGCCGCGCCATCGATTTGAATCCCAACTATCCCACAGCTCACCAGTGGTATGCCGAGTACCTCGCCTGGCAAGGCCGCTTCGATGAAGCATTTGCAGAGAGCGAACGAGCGCGCCAGCTCGATCCTTTGTCACTGATCATAACCACCGACCACGCTGCCATTCTCTATTACTCCCGGCAGTATGACCGTGCCATCGAACAACTTCACACTGTCCTTGATATTCAGCCAGATTTCCCCCGCGCCCGTGCTATCCTGATCCTCGCTTACGTTCAGAAGGGTCAGTTCGCCCAAGCTTCGGCCTACATTGAGAGCTTCCGTCGCACCGACCATTCGCCGGCAGTCTGGGCTGTGGACTCCTACCTCTATGGCCGCGCAGGTCAGTTGGCACAGGCTCGGCACGCCTTGGCAAAATTCCAACAGTTGAATCGGCATGCGCAAGTGGATTCTGCGACGTTCCTGGCCCTGGCCTATGCTGGCTCGGGCGAAAAAGAACAACTCTTCAATGCCCTGCAACAGGCACTCGTCGAACGTTCCAATTCTCTCGTCGCTCTCAAAGTCGACCCCATCTACGATCCGTATCGCGCCGACCCCCGCTTCCAGGCCTTGCTTCGTCGCGTAGGACTCGCGCCGTAATTTCCACCTCAAAAAGTGGTTGTTTTCAACCACTACAAAATACTAGTTATGTCTATTGTATACATATATTTGAATTGAAATCCCTGAGCGCAAAACCTGCATCCAATCTAATGGGCATAAAGACAGCTGACGAACTCGGGGAATCACAGAAAGAACGGAGGATGAGCCATGAACTTCATGAGCAGACTTACGAAATGGGCCGGGATGGCCGCTTTGGCGTCCGCCACATTACTGATGGCGGCTCCTGGCGGATTTGCCGCCCCGAGCGGCGTAGCGCAGCGGTACAATACGGCCAGCAACGCCAAGTACGGCAGTTTCTTGAACAAGGAAGTGCATCATCGGCTCGCCATGCTGCCCTGGTACGGCGTGTTCGATAACCTCGAGTACTCAATCGATGGGAAAGACGTGACGCTCACGGGTCAAGTCGTTAATCCTACGACCAAGCGCGGCGCGCTCGCGTCGGTGAAACACATTGAGGGCGTGGGCAATGTCGTTGACAACATCACCGTGTTGCCGCCTTCCGGGTTTGACGATCAAATCCGGCGCGCGGAATATCGCGCGATCTTTTCGGAAGCGCAGCTCAGTGGCTACTCGATGGGCGTGAATCCTTCGATTCACATCATCGTCAACAACGGGCACGTGACGCTCGTCGGTTATGTGGACAATGAGACCGACGTCCACATAGCCACGCTCCGCGCGAATTCCGTGCCGAACGTTTTCTCTGTCACCAACAATTTGAAAGTTGGCCAGAGAGGTTAATTTCCTTCGACAAGAATTTGTGCGCCTCGATTTTCAGATCCAGCGCCCTCGTAACAACCAACGGGCTCGGCTTCCGCCGAGCCCGTTTTTTTTCTTCCCCTTCCGAACTCTCAACGCTCTTCGAAAATCCTCACTAAATCGCTTCTCTGCTTACTGCGTGTTTTGCGCTGTCTTGATCTCCTCGCGCAATTCTTCGCGAGCCCTCCATGCCGAGAGGGGGCGGCGCGGCGAGTTCCCCTCCCACGTCGTCAAGAGAGTCGGGAAGAGAGTGAAGAGAGTGGTTGACAGTCGGCAAGGGCATCTGTAGTATTGGGGTTCGTCTGCACTCCCTTCCTGCTGGACAGGAAGTTCCTGCTCTTTGACAATCGGATAAAACAAGCCAGAACCCGTTCGGTTTTTTTGAGAAACCGAGCGATCAACAGTTCGCTTTTCAGTTTTTCTGAAACGCAAGTTTCGCGAAAAATTGAGGAGCACCAGTTTCAAATGAGAGTTTGATCCTGGCTCAGAGCGAACGCTGGCGGCGTGCTTAACACATGCAAGTCGAACGCGCAGTTTTCTGTAGCAATACAGGAAATGGGCGCGTGGCGAACGGGTGCGTAACACGTGGGCAACCTTCCCTTCGGTGGGGGATACCCTCGCGAAAGCGAGACTAATACCGCATAACATTCCCTTGGTTACGACTGAGGGATTCAAAGCAGCAATGCGCCGGAAGAGGGGCCCGCGGCCGATTAGCTAGTTGGTGAGGTAACGGCTCACCAAGGCTTTGATCGGTAACCGGTCTGAGAGGACGATCGGTCACACTGGAACTGAGACACGGTCCAGACTCCTACGGGAGGCAGCAGTGGGGAATATTGCGCAATGGGCGAAAGCCTGACGCAGCGACGCCGCGTGGGGGATGAAGCTTTTCGGAGTGTAAACCCCTTTCGACCCGGACGAA
>JBAUEX010000326.1:0-15690 GCA_049678845.1 Candidatus Acidiferrales bacterium | reverse complement strand
GCTGAGAAGCAGCCTCCACGCATGGGTCAGGCGCTCCTGAGGGTAGGACCGGCCGCCCAGCCAAGCCGCGCCGACAGAAGTTTCCTCGGCAGCCTCGGCGAGAGTTTCATTCTCACGATTCCAGCGTTTGTGATAGGCCTCTGAGGTGATTGAGCCTGCGGAGTGATTGATCAGCTCAAGATCGCCTTTGTAGCGCGGGAAGCGGCTGGTCTCGCTGGGTTTGATGTCGCGAAATATCTGATCTGCGTCAGACCACACGACGTGCAATGGGCGCGTCCCCACGCGAACTGGCGCAGCGGGTGGCGGCGCTTGCTGCGAGGGGGGCGTGGGGAGAGTGGGAAGTGCGGCGAGGCTCTTGTCTTCGATCGCTTCCATCAGCTTGACGGTGAATTCATTTGGTGAGCCGCCGACATCGCCGGTCCCGACGTAGTGATAGTCCGCGTAGACGCCGGTGACTTTGCCATCGAAGTCCACGCGCGCGGGCCAGTCCCAGACGTACTCATCGGCATAGCGGGCCAGCTCGGGGGGCACAGGGTTGCTTTTGCTGAGATCGGTGTAGACATCGCCGTCGTAGCTGCCAGGGTTCAACGCGGCGATGATCGTTTTGCCATCGGGGCCTTCCCAGAGGCCTACATTGAATGGGATGCCCTCGGGCGTTTTCTCGGGTGAATCCGGGCCTCCGACGCGCGCCGCAGGCTGCCACTCGGCGGAAAGCTTCTGCGTGGAGAAACCCTTCAGGCCAGCGTGCGCCAGAATGCTCGGGAGAGATGCGGGGAAACCGAAGCAATCCGGCAACATGTATTCTTCGCTGGTCTCGCCAAATTCATGGCGAAAAAATTCGTTGCCATAGAGGACTTGGCGAAGAATCGACTCGGCGGAGGGCGAATTGACGTCGTTCTCTTCCATGGACGAGCCGGCTGGGAACCACTGGCCCGTGGCGACGTAATGTTTCAGCTTCGCAAAATCGGCCGGATAATATTCCTTCATCATCATGTAGCGGTTGGCGCCGGTGAAGTTAAAGATGTAGTGCGGATACTTTTGAAACAGGGCGAAATTGTTGCGCATCGTTTTGCTTAGGTATTCGTCGATGACCTGTGGGTACTCCCATCGCCACTGCGTATCCAAGTGTGCGTAGCCAACTACATAGAGCGTGGGTTGCTTTGCCAGATTTGGCGCGGCCATTTTCGCGGGCCTTTTTTCTTTTTCCTGCTCGGACCGTTTGGCCTGTGCCGTAGCTGAGCGTTGGAGGAAGAAGATTGCCAGCAGCGACACAACCACGATGGTCGTAACTTTCCAGAATCGCGATATGCTTTCTGCAGCAAACATGGGGACTCCGTTTCTGTTTTTCACCTGTACCTCATCGATTCTCGATCAAGTAAAAGCCACATGGTTACGGAACGATTCGAATCGCTCTTCACGTACACCTCGGGCTTCTCAGCGTCCCGCCTCTTTGCTACTTCCCATCCGCGATGTCAATACACCGCAATGTCATCCGTGCATTCCCGTCCAAGCTGCTGCAACGTAAGCGGATAACAAGAGTTCTTCCTAATTAGAACGGTGGGGTTCGAAGGTGCGGCCTGAGCGGCGGCTGCCGAAGCACCGAGAAGATTACCGCAGCTTTGTTCGGGTCGAGAGCCAGAACGTCTGATTCAGGGTTCGTTACTGTTACTGTGGAAAGCCGCCTTCTTCAGCTGGCCTTGCACGCGCAATTCCGCAAGGTGGCTGTCCGCAAAGCCGACGCGGCCTCTCGAGCGATCAGGAGGAACCCTCCCTTGGCGGCGTCTTTCTGCAACGATTCAAGCTGGGCACGGCCCGTAGGTAGAGCACCTGAGCCTATTCCGATTTCGCCCAGCGCGAGGCGGGCTTCAAGAGTGATGTCACCGAACCCGGCGGCAGCGGCGTTCGCCAAGACGTCGTTTATCTGTGTCACCGCTTCCCGGCCGTCTTCGGGTTTCCCGTGTGCAGCCCGCACTCGCGCCGCAGTAATTGCAGCGGAGAACTCCAGTTCGCGATTGTGGGATTGTTGGGCCACGACCATGGCTTTATTGACGCTCTTTTCAGCCTCGACAGTTCGACCCTGCGCAAGAAAGGAAAGAGACAAAACCAAATTCGACGCAGCTTCGTCTCGAAATGCCCTCGTCTCTTCGAAGATGCCAGCCGCGCGTCGAGCGGAAGCAGCCGCTTCGGCACTCTTGCCCTGATCCAAAGAGAGGGCAGCAAGCTGGATATCCGACTGTGCCTCCTGCGATCTATCTCCGACTTCTTCGAACGCAACTCTTGCCTCGGTTTCTGCCTTTTTCGCGCCTTCGACATCTCCTTCTATTCGCAGCACGCCACCTAAACCGGAACGCGATACGGCCGCTCGGTCCCGATCCCCGATCTGGATACAGATCGAAAGAGCCTCACTGAACATCGCTTTCGCTTGCCTGTGATTCCCGATCGAGAGATAAACTGCTCCAAGGCCATTTTCGGCCAATGCCACCCCATCTGGGTCGCCAACCTCCCGATAACTCGCGAGAGCCTGCTCATAGCTTCTGCGGGCGTCGGCCAAATCACCCAGATAATAGAGGATGTCACCGATGTTGTCGTACTCACCCGCGGCGCTGCGTTTATTTCCGGTCTTCCGGAAAACCGCGAGGGACTCTTCGTAACTTTTCTTTGCGCCCAGATAATTTCCTTCTGTTTGAAGGGCAATTGCATCGAGGGTCATCGCATCGGCGACGCCCTTCCGATCATTAGCAGCAACATAGAGCTGTTTCGCTTCCTTGACGACTCCAGCGACTTGGTCGAGCTGTCCAAGATTTTCGAACGCCCAGGCCTGAGCCAGCCGAGCCCTCGCCAAAAGAAGCGAGGTACCCGCATCCTGCGCTTTTACCGCGGCTCGTGCGGCAGCAGCCTCGGCCCGGTTCACATCACCCAGGGATTCCGCCGCTCGGTTTTCCGCCAAATCAATTCGCGGATCGTCTTGTAGCGGCGGAGGAAGCTGCCGTAATGCAGCAACCGTCTCTAGCGAGTTTCTCCACTCACCTGCAGAGCCTTGGGCACTGGCTAACGCGAGGCCGTAGTCGAGGTTGTCCGGAAATACCTCAAAAAGAGCACTATAGATTCCAATGGCCTTCCCCCATTGATGGGATGTTTCGCGATATCGACCCTCAACCAGAAGGCGCTCGGCGCGCGGTAGATCGTAAGAGAGGTCAAAGGCCCGTTTGGC
The DNA here is from genome assembly GCA_049678845.1 of Candidatus Acidiferrales bacterium. GTDB lineage: Bacteria > Acidobacteriota > Terriglobia > Acidiferrales > UBA7541 > DAHUXN01. The sequence goes on along the minus strand of JBAUEX010000326.1, from coordinate 12,479 downwards.
TTCGACTGCTGCGCTCTCGTCGTACCCGAGTTGGCTCCATGCGGTTGATAGAGCTGAATGAGAGAGTGCATAATCCGGTTCCGCGGTCACAGCCTTTAACAAGAGATCACGCGCGGAAAGCGCGTCAAAAATGCGCAGTTTGTCGACACCTTCTGAGTAAAGTCGCGCCGCTTCTGAGCTCGCAGGCAGAACCGTCGCTAACTCCGCGGCCTCTTCGCGTGTAACCGCCCGGATCCCAAGTTTTGAGCGGAGATCCTGTCCTGCTCTGGACACCAAGTCGAAGAGATGCGCTTCGGTGCCGGTCTCGGAAATTGCGTCAACCATTTCGCCGTTCCGCGCATTTTGCAAGCGGAGATCAAGGCGAATCTCTCCGTTGGACTGATCACGCAGCATGGCATAGGACCCCGCAACCACATAGTCAGTACCGAGATTCTTTCGGATGAGTGCCAGACTGTCATGGTCCAGACTATCGACATTGGCCAGGGGCAGCTCCATTTTCATCCGCGCCACGCTCTCCGCCGGAATAGTCCGCAGTTGATCTCCCGCGGCAAGTTCCGTGTTTAGCCAATCGGAGAGCGCCGTGGAAAGCCAGGATTCCCGAGCGTCTCCCGATAAATTCCTGAAGCCAAGGATGGCGACCGAGCGTCGGGGTCTAACATCAGCAAAGGAGCGGCCAAGCACAACAGGATAATTAACGCGGAGGATCACGAGCGCACACAGGCAGGCGAGAAGAACTCCCGCCGTGGCCAAGCCATAATAGCTGCGCCGACCTGTTCGAGGTTTCGAAACCGGAACGCGACGAGCGGCTGCGGATAACGCTGAAACCTCCTCGGGTTTATCGGAACGCGAATTGCGATTTCCGGAGGCGTGTCCATCATTCCAAACGTGTTCGAATGTATCGTCCCAATGCTCACTCACCGGAGCGACAAACCGATAACCTCGACGGTGAAGAGTTTCGATGAAGCGAGGGGAGTCCGCAGAATCGCCTAGGGCCGACCGCAGCTTAGTCATTGCTTTATTTAGGCTACGGTCGAAATCAACGAAGGTATGCGCAGGCCAAAGTTTCTGGCGAAGCTCTTCCCTCGTCACAGGCGCCCCGGGCTGTTCCAGCAACTGAGCTAAGATTTGGAAGGGCTGCTCTTGGAGTTTGATGCGAACTCCATGCTTACGGAGTTCGCCTGCCTGCAGTTCGACCTCAAAAAGGCCAAATTGTAGAGTTCGGGGAGGACTCTTCGCATCTTGTTCCATGGATCACCCCGACAACTTGGACGGAGAGTAGTACGCACACTGGAGATTGTCAAGATGTTGCAGGCAGATGCTGCAGGCAAACCCTGCGAGCGGATCTCCGAACAAATAATTGGGTTTTCTCAGATTGTTGTCCCTCTCCTTGGCCGGGAGCTAAGAATCCTTCTAGCGTCAGCTCCCGAAGCGAACCAAAGACCGGAACGTATTTTGCCCTTCGACAATCTCAATTCGCTGGCCAGCGTCCACGTTTTGGAACGATTGATGGAGGCCACTCGGCCAATCAATCTGCAGGAAGTCTACTTTCGAGTCTTGCATCAAACCGATATGAACAACTCGGGAATTCAGGGTACCAAATCCGTTCCCTCCATTTACCCAATTGAAGATGCGGCGGCCCTTCACCGCCGCCGTAACTTTGGCACCGATCGCGTTGCGATTCGAGCGTGTGCCGACCAGCCGCACCTCCAGGCCGTGATTGCCACAGCCAAGATTACGGTAGAGCCGGCTTGTCTCACGCGTCCCCCAATAAAATCCACCGAATGAGCCAAACATGCTGAGGTTACCGCTGTCGTCGCAGTCCGAAAAGACAACGCCGTGCAGCATTCCGTAATGGATCAGCTTTGCAGAATGGGCGAGGTCAACGAAATGACCTTTTCCGTCATTATGAAAGAGTGCTTTTGGTTCCGTCCAGTCCAGTGCAGGATTCCCCGTGCCGAGGAAAATCTCAGGATATCCGTCGTTATCCACATCCGCAACTTGTGAAGACATCGCCCCGTACCAGCCCGTAATTCCTGCTTGCCCAGCGACGTTGGTGAAGGTTCCATCTCCATTATTCCGAAAGAGCAGTTGGCGCTGATCGACTGGAACAGACGCGCCACTAATCTTGTCGCCAATCATGGTCTTCAAATCGCCTTCGGGATAGGTGGACACAAACAGGTCAAGCCTGCCGTCATTGTCGTAATCGAAGAATTCAGCTGTATACGTATGATGAGAATTGCGGACCCCGGCATCTATACTCGCATCCTCGAAACGACCATTCCCCATGTTTCGAAATAAAAAGCAGCCCGCGTTGAAGCTGTTTGCCAGGAGGTCCTCACGCCCGTCTCCGTCATAGTCTCCCCAGCAGACGGAAATCCATTTTGCCTTCTGGGTGAGTCCGGCATCTTGGCCAACTTCACGAAATCTTCCGGCCCCTTCATTGTGGAATAGGCGGAGCCGATCGCCATCCGGGGGATCAACTATCCCGGTCGCTATGGCGACATCAGGCCGCCCATCATTGTCATAATCGGCCCAAGAAGAGCCAAAGGCGTTGACTGGGGCGCCCAGCCCTGCGCCTGCGGTGATGTCAGTGAAGTGCTTTCCTTGGTCATTATGGAAAAGAAAGAGGCGACCACCACCTCCCCAGCCATTGCTCGAGAGAAAAATGTCTTCGTAACCATCATTGTCATAGTCGATGAATTGGGCAGCGTAGCAACCCAGTCCAACTGGATCGACGAGTCCTAATCGAGGAGCGACATCTTCAAATTTGCCGTTTCCCAGATTGCGGAGCAGCCGGAACGGCGCGCGTTCCGCACCAACCAAAATATCGTCGCGGCCGTCATTGTCAAAATCTCCCCACGCAGCACCGCGACCTAAGGCGAGCCTTCCCACCCCGGCTTCGGTAGTGACATCCTGGAATCGAAATGAAGACCGCGCCGACGGTAGCATCATCAGACGAAATTCATTCGGAATGCTTTTTTCGGGCTGCCCAGCAAGGATCATCAGCACGTTCAGCATCCAGCGGTAACGTAAATCCGTGGGAGTATCTCGACAGGCCTGCAGAGCGTAAGGGATGCCTTGAGCATACTCCTCCATGCGGAGATAGATAGTGGCCACGACGTAAGGAGCTATGCCGGGACGATCTTTCAGATGAGGAATTAGGATTTTCAGTGCTTCCTGGAAATCGCCCGCGAGGAGCGGGTGGCGAGCTTCCTCGATCTCCGCCAAATCATTAAATTGCCCGTGCGGATCGGTTGGATTAGCCTGCTGAGACGATAGTATCCCTGCGAGAGTAGCGGCTGACAAACATTCTGAGCCGACGCATAGCATGCCGGCCCCGCTCAGGATTTTTCTGACAAAATCTCGTCGTTTCAAGTTTTCAGCTCCGAGGCCGGTTCCGCCTGGGAACCTCTCTTCGGCAGACATTCTACAACTGACGCGGGGCTATTTGCGGCGAATCCGGTGTCTGCGGCCGAACAAAGGCGTTCTAGCGGCGCCGTGCGATGGGAGCGAGGACGGAAATTATCCAGTAGACACCGGAAGAGCAGGGGCGAGCGCGTTGACACTGCAGCGTTGGGGTGTAAAATCCAAAATATTATGCGGCGCGGTTTCCTTCCCGGAATAACTGTCAAGGTTCTCAAAGGCGAGTTCCTGGTGACCAGCGGTCTCATGCTCTTGTTATTTTTACTTCCCGCCGGAAGAGCATTGATGGCGCAATCGGTATCGGGCGCGGACGATCCCCGTGTGCAGAAACTTTATGGTGAAGCGAAACAGGCGGAGGCGCGCGGCGATGCCGCCGGCGCCGCGGCGAAATACGAGGCGATCTTGCAAATTGCACCTCGTCTCGGTCCCGCGTACAACAATCTGGGCGCTTTGTATTTACGCATGCGCGAGTATCCGAAAGCGGTCGGTGTGCTCGAGAAGGGACTGAAAGTCGATCCGAAAATGCGATCGGCCTCGGCTCTTTTGGGAATCTCACTGTACCAGATGGCCGAATACGCGGCGGCCAAGCCCCCGCTCGAAGCTGCGCTGCGGGCCAATCCCGCGGATGAAAACGCGGAACTATACCTAGCCAAGGACCTAATAAACGTGGGAGAAAACGGAGCCGCGGAGGGCCACCTGCAACGTCTGCTGCGGCATCAGCCGAAGAATCAAGAACTGTGGTATCTCCTCGGGAATGTCTATATACATCTTTCAGAAAAGGCGTTCGCGCAGCTCGACGCGATCGAACCCGGCTCGGTGCTGTCGCACGAAGTGCGCGGCGACATCATGTCGTCCATGAACAATTATCCCGGAGCGCTGGTTGAGTATCAGAAAGCAGTGGCCATGGCTCCTGGGGAGCCGGGGACACATTACAAGCTCGGCGATGCCTACTGGAAAATTGCTGATTGGGCGAACGCCACCAAACAATTTCAAGCGGAACTCGTCAACGACCCACACAATTGCATGGCGCAGTGGAAGCTCGGGAACATCCTCCTCAGACAGCATGTCCATCCGGAAGACGCTTTGTCTGATACGACCGAAGCGCTTGCTTCATGTCCCAATCTGACCGACGCGCGGGTGGATCATGCGATTGCCTTCCTCAGATTGCAGCGCTACGCGGACGCGCTGCCTGATTTACAAGCCGCTGAGAAAGCCAGGCCGGAAGATCCGCAGAATCATTTCCTGCTGGCGCAGGCTGACCGTGCACTCGGACGAACAAAGGAAGCCCAGTCTGAAATGCAGATTTTTGCCAAGCTTGACCAGAAAGCGCGGGCGACGATGGCAGCCAAGGCTCAGCAGATTCTGCAACTCCAAAATAAAGGCAAGCCACCGGATAATTAGCGGCGACTGTTTGAGAAGCTGACTGCGAAAGCCAAAAATTCCCTGTTCACATTGTAGAAGATTCGGATGATGGATGAGCTCGCTGCAACTCAACGCAGCGGTCAAATTCCAATTTCGCCTTAGCCGCCAATCCTTCCTTCCGATAAATCTGGCCCAGGATATAGTGCAGGCGAGCCGTCTGGGGAGACAGGATGACAGCCTTCTCTAATTCGCTTTGAGCCTTCGGGAGTTGGCCGACGAGCAAGTATGCTCTTCCCAATTGTTCGTGCGCTCTGGAAATCTGAGATGAGATTCGGATCGACTGTAGGAGCGCGGAGATGGCCTTTTCTGGCTGATTGAGGTCCAGGTAAAGACTGCCAAGATCGATGAACGGCTCCGGATCTTGGTTGAGTGTTTGTGATTGCCAAGCGATTGCAATCTCGTACGCGGCTATGGCGTCTTCGTTGCGCCCAAGCCCCGCATAGGACAATCCTAGATTGTCTTCTGCCTTCGCGTTGTGGGCGTCGAGCTCTAAGCATTGATCGAACGCATTGACGGCCTCGGCGAACCTATTTTCGTTGTATTTTGCCCGGCCGAGATAATACCAACCCTCTGAATCCTTGGGGTCCCATTGAAGCGATCGCGTCAGCCATTTATCGGCATCCATAAAATCGCCGAGCAAAACATAATCGAGCGCGACAACCTTCAAATCAAATGCGCTCGGACGCTGATATCTGGCGCCAACCGTAAACTCGGCAAGGGAGGCCTTAGCGTTTGCGTCTCTGAACTTCAGATCGGACTGATTCGGAGTTTGATAGACGGCACTTTCGGAGTGCACATCAAGAAGAGCCTTAACCTGTATTTCCCGAAACAGGATATATCCGAGGAGAAAATGACCATCGGCGGACTGCGGATGTGTCTTGAGATACTGACGGACGGCACGGTCGGCCTCGGCCGGCACTCCTTTATCTAGGAAAGATCTTGCCGCGCCGAGCGCTGGATCTTCTGTGGGGGATGTGGCAGCAGCGGTGGATCGGTTGTCTTCAGCCTTTGAGGCTTGGGCCTTCGATCCTTGGTTCTGGACGACTGGACTTGAAGTGGGAGCCTTTCCATACGTGACCAAGGCGAGGCACAAAGGCACGAGCAAGGCAAAAACAAAAACAACCCAAAAGTCTCGACTCGGCCCAATGCGGAACCGTCTCAACTGCATGGCGATCGTCTCGGTTAACTGGCGCGTCTACCCGCCAAGATAGCTGCATTATAAGCCGCGATTCCGCGACGGCAAGATAAAAGAGCCGGGGTTTGCGCCCCGGCTCACTTGATTTCCGAAAGTCCCGGCCCCAAAAAGGGCCGGAGCCGCTCAGAAGCTAACCTTGAAAAACACTTGTCCCTGCCGTGGTGTATTGGCCTGGCATGCTTGACTGAATACCTGCCCGGCATTGTTAACCCCAGGATTCACGATTCCAAAATTGGCGCCATCGTTGACTCCGTTATCTGGTCCGCAGACCTGCATGCGGTTGAGAAGATTAAAATACTCCATCCTAAGCTCAGCCCTAACATGTTCACCAAAGAAGAACTGCTTGGCCACGCCTAGGTTTTCGTTACCGATGGCCGGTCCACGAAGTGCGCTGATGAAACGTGGTGCATTCCCGCCTCTAAACCCCGGATCCGAAAAGGACGCTGTATTGAACACCGGCAGGCCCTTGTAATAGTTGTTCCAATTAACATTTAGGGGAACGCTGGGGTTGAAATTCGGCCGATTGAAACCGTTTAGGAATGGGTTTGTATTCGCATTCACACCCTCGCCGCCGTCTCCGCCGCCGCCGCCCACTGGAAAACCGGACGCGTACGTAAAGACGCCGCTCAGCTGCCAGCCTCCTACCAGATTCTTCATGGCTGTGCCGCCGTGATTCAGGAATCGTTTACCGGGACCGATCGGGAGCTCGTAAACGCCGCTGATATTTACCACGTGAGTTTGGTCAGTGGAGGCAACCGTCCACTCCGACTTCTGGTCGAAGCCGTTCAGCGAGCCAAAGTTGAATGTGGAGAAACCGCTGTCGGTATTCGACAGGTAGCGAGATAGGGTGTAATTCACTAGGAAGGTCAGGCCGCTTGTGAAACGCTTTTGGGCTTCGACTTGGAGAGCGTTGTAGAACGCTGAGCCAGCCATGTTGAACTGGTTCGTAAGGCCCCCGGCCGACTCGCTGGCGTTGTACATCGGGTACGGAAGCAATGCCTGCGACAGGCCCGCACTGTCCCCGTAATCGCACTCAAAGTTGACATACGGCGTAAAGAGGGGAGTGGTGCCGCATGGGCTGGTCGTTTGGGCGAAATTCAGAGATGCAAGAGCCGCCTGCGAAGCCGTCGACGTCCAAGCAAAATTGGGGCTGCTCGGCGACATCAAGCAGGTTGGGTCGTTAGCGATACCGCCGGGACAGAATTGCGTGAGGTATTTTGGATTCGTCTGGTTGATCGGATTTAGCATGCTCAAGAGGTGCACGGCCCTATTTCCCACATACGCCGCCGAGACCAGAACGTTGCCCGTTACCTCACGCTGCACACCGACATTCCACATCTGAACGTACGAGTTGGGACCCGGATCCTTAGAAAACTGGAACAGGCCTGACCCGTTGAAGAGGGTGGGGCTGAACGGAGTGGCTGTGGGAACTCCAAGCGGGTTATTGTCCCATTCCCCGTAGCCAGGGACGTTGCTCCCGTTAGAGTTCACTTGAATCTGACCGTTCGAGAGGCTGCCATAATCGACGGATATTTTGTTATTCCCGTATTCATATGGGCCTTGATCCAGGAAATTGATCGCGTACCCACCTAGAATCACGGTCTTGTTGTTCAACTCGTATGTGAAGCCGATTCGCGGGCTGAAGTCTTTCCAGTGGGTATTGGCCCGCCGATATCCCACCAGACCCGAGCCGGTACCGAGCTTCGCGGCAGCACCGAGTAAAGGTTGTCCCGTGGCCGGATTGATAGCTCCGGGATTGGGCACTGTCGCGTCGAAGAAAGTGACATTATCGTTATTTTCCAGGAACGGCCGCATAATATCCCAGCGAAGTCCACCATTGATGGCCAACTTCGGAGTAACCTTGAAGTTGTCTTGAATGTAAGGCGCAAAGTAAAGGTTTCGCAGCCTGTTTTCCGCGACAAACTTGCGGAATGCATTGTCCGCGTATCCTAGGAGGAAACTGGCAAATGCAGCGCCCGAATTACCGGTAATATTCGCGGGGTCGGCGGTAGTTTGGCTGCTGAAGCTGAATTGCCCGCCGCAAGCTTGGCATTCCTGGTCGTCCTGATAGGAGCGGCGAATTTCCCACCCAATGTTGTAAGTATTTCGCCCGTGGGTATAGAGGAAGTTGTTGTCGAAACTTAGACCCAGTTTACGATTGTGCGAGTAGGTTTCACCTTGGCCGTTTAGCCCCCAAGAGCTCGGCGTATATGATTGGCCCGCGTTGCCGTTAAAGTGGACGGTGGGAAGAGTGATGCTACCGGTAACACCCGGAAAGGCTACCCCCTCAAATAAATTGAGCTCATTGTTGATTTCGCCCATCCAGCCGAATCCGGCGGTCATTACCAAGTTGCTGGTAAAGCTGTTCGAATAAGTCAGGAATACACCTGTTCCAAGCCGAGGCTCGGTTTCGCCGCCGGAAAGCTCGTTGTTGAAGGCGCCGCCGACATTGCAGCAGGAAGTAAGGTTGTAACTATCGCGCCAGTAGGCGAGGTGGAAGGCCTGTTTCATGCCTAAGTTTTGGTCAATGTTGAATCCGCCATTGACCTGGCGAGTGGGGAGCACGCCGATCTGCGGCGGCAAGTTGTTGACTAAAGCGGTGCCGAGCGGCGTTGGTATTAAGTGCAAAAGGCTCTGCGAAGTTGTGCTGAAACAAGCCGTGGGAATTAGGTTACCGGGCCACTGATTACCGACAGCAGGCGCAACGCAACCAGACGGCGCGACAAAACCTGGTGGAACGAAGATCTTGTCGCCCGAGGGGAGCAGTGCGCTAAAATCGCCTCCGACCATTGCTTGGGTCGGAACCGTAATTGTACCGCCGCCGGTGCTATTCAGGCGAAACCAGTCTAGGCTCACATAGAAGAACGTCTTGTTCTTGCCGTCGTAAATCTTCGGGATCCACACAGGCCCGCCGACAGAAAATCCGAAGTTGTTTTGATTAATTCGAGGAGTTGGCGCTTTGTGAAAGGCGCCATTCGAATCATAGAAGCTGCCCGAAGGGTTAGCGCCCGCAGCGTCAAAAAAGTCGTTACGAACCACTTCGAAGGCATCGCCATGAAGCTGATTTGTCCCAGAGGCAAAGCGGTAAGACGCGACACCCTGCGACAGTCCATACTGGGCAGACAAGTTTGAAGTTATAACGTTAGCCTCGGTCACCATCTCGAAAGGCGGATTGATATTGGACTGAAATCCCTGTGTTTCGGACTGAACAGCGACGACGCCATTAAACATCACTTCGTTCTGGTAGCCGATGCCTCCATTGATGCGGTGCTCAAATTCGCCGCCTGACACGCCCGGTGCGAGGAAGAGGAAATCATCAATTTGGCGGTCGCGCGCGCCCACATTGCCTGGGCCGCCGCCGATCAGCGTTGGTACTTCTTGGAGGATTTTCGTCGTGATCGTCGTGTTTAGGTCCGGGGTCGCCGTCTGCAGTGTGATCGCCGGCGCTGTTACCTCAACTGTCTGCGATATATTCCCCGTCTTCAATAGCGCATCTGACGTGGCGGTCTGGGTGGCGTAAACGTTCACTTGCGCGGAAACCGTACTTTCGAAGCCAGGTTTTTCGATTTTCACTGTGTAGGTTCCAGGAATCAGATCAGTGATAATGTATGTGCCAGCTGAAGATGTCACTGTCGTGTGTATAACGTTTGTGGCGTTGTTGGTCACCGTGACACTTGCGCCCGGAACCACAGCACCGCTCGAATCCGTTACGGTCCCACGAATTCCACTGAGACCTTGCGCGTGTGCACCCGCGGGGCAGTACAAGAGCATCAAGCTAGCGACTAGTAGCGGTGTAAGCACGCGCGCAAGGATCTCGCCAGCGCACCCAGAGTGCAAAACGCAGAAGTTCATGCGGAGTTTGACGCGGGCTATCATTATTCTGCCCCCTTCTCTATTCCGGTCCAAATCACGCACACCGGCTGCTTCTCTAAGCGTCTGAAAACAAATACACATCTTCAATGCATGGACTAAAGCCGCTTTAATAGTGTGAAAGCACTACGCATGCGGGTGGAGTATGCACATGAGACTGAGAGCAATGTCAATGCACCGAAATGTCATCTATATGTTCCCAGCCAACCGACTGATAAATAGCATATTAGACGACTTTATTCCCTGCACTCTCGAGGCATCGCAAGACCCTGACAGGCCCCAGAAAAATTGCCGGGAGTTTACTTCGATGGCTCTTTGAGGATCCCTCGGCCTTCTGCGACCGTCAGGATTCGATCCACACCTGGAATGGAAACTTCTTCCCTTACACCGCTCGGCCAGTAAATCTCGACTTTATCGACCCTTGCCGCACCACCTAGGCCAAAGTGGGCCCGTTGATCAGAGCTTGAGCAAAAGCTCGCCCCGCTGAAAACATCGGCACGTTGCCGTACGCCTCCAGCGCTGAGAAAAACCTTCGCGCCGATCGCGTCGCGCGAGCTCTTCGGGCCGCCAATCAATTTCAGTCCAAGCCAATGATTGTGGTTCTTGACGACGTTCCGAAGCAGAGTGGGCCGCGAATCAAGGTTGTTGATCACCGCACTGATGCGGCCATCGTTAAAGAGATCGCCGAAGGCCGCGCCGCGCGCAGGGATAACCACGGCCAAGCCGCTCCCGGTTGCAGGAGCTACTTCCTGGAACTTGGCTCCGTCGAGATTACGGAATAAAAGTGGCCGCTGCGCCCAGGTAGTGCCCCAATTCTCCTTATCCACAAGCGAATAAACGTGCCCATTGACAGCCATAATATCGAGAAGCCCGTCGTTATCGAAGTCTAAGAAGGCGGTTCCCCAGCCGAGAAAAGGAATCGCCGGAAGGAGCAATCCTGCTTGTGAAGTGACGTCAGTAAAGTTGCCGGCGCCATCATTTTGGTAAAGCGTCTTGTAATCGTCGGAAAAAGTTGTGATGAAGAAATCGACTTTGCCGTCCCTATTGTAGTCCCCAACGCCGATGCCCATCGACGCCTGCGCGCGACCGTCCGCATTCAATGCCAGCCCGCTCATATAGCTGACATCTTCGAACGTGCCGTTGTGTTTGTTGTGATAGAGATAATTGGGAACTGAATCGTTGGCGACTACCAAATCTAGCCAACCATCATCATCAACGTCTACGAAGACTGAAGACCAGCCATATGCTCCAGCCGAATCCGAAACGCCTGCCTTGACGCTCACCTCAGTGAACGTGCCATCGCCGTCATTGTGAAACAGATGGTCGGGCTCGCCAACTAGACCCAGAGGTCCGCAAAACACGTTGACGCCGCGAAATTGACAGGAGTTCGCTGGAACGCCATTCTTGCCCGCAAGCATCGGGTGAGCCGGATCGAATTTCACGTAGCCAGGAACAAACAAATCCAGTCGACCATCATGGTCATAATCGCCCCATGTCGGGCCGGTGGACCATCCCCCGACGGCCACGCCCGCTTTTTCTGCCACGTCCGTGAACGTGCCGTCGTGATTGTTATGATAGAGACGGTTTTTGCCATAATTCGCGACGTAAAGGTCCGGCCAGCCGTCATTGTCGTAGTCGCCCACGGCGACCCCGAACCCCCAGCGTCCATTGGCCACGCCGGCTTGTGCGGTAACGTCGGTAAATGTTCCGTCGCGATTGTTGTGGAACAACATTGCGCGCGGAGGTGGTTCGGTCCCCTTAAGTGCGGCGAATGTCGAACCATTAAGCAGATAGATATCGAGCCAGCCGTCGTTGTCATAGTCGAGCAGTGCTACGCCGGAGCCGTCCACTTCGACAATCGTCGACTTCTCGGGCGTACCGGCAAGATGGTGAAACACACCGAGGCCGGACTTTTGCGTGGCGTCTTCAAAAACAATCGGAGCTCCATCCACAAAGCCGCCTGCGGTGATCGGACGGTTATGAGCGTCATACACGGGCGCATACACACCGCCGGTCGCGACGCCCGAAGGCTTTTGCGCAGGCAGTCGCTGTTCCTGGGCCAGGACGGGCACGACTGCGGCTATCATTGATAGCAAGGAAAAAATCGCGGAACGGCGGTCGAGGAGCGGGAGGTCTTCGGCAACGGGCATTGCTCTTTGCATCGAAGAATGGCCGAATGAACGAGCAAAGATTCGGGAAAGAAATGAAAGGTCAAGACGTGGTGGCGGGAATTTCATTCAGAGGAACCCCGAAAGGAATTTTCCAGAAATTGCAGCCGTGTGCGGAGCATTGGATCTGATTTTGATCCCCCATTCATGGCTGCCCCTTCATTTTCCATGCGTATCGCGGACCGGTTCTTCCACCTGCAAAACCTGGTTGGCGTGCACATCCTTGAGCGTTTGGACAATACCACTTGGCCAACGAATCTCAATCGTTTCAGCGATTGCCTCCGCTCCCAATCCGAAATGCACGCGTTTATCGCTAGCGGAAAGATACCCTCCGTGCCAACATCTCTGAGACAAGTCTAGTACCCTTAATTAATGAGCAGTAGGGCGAGAAAGAAGAAGAC
>JBAUEX010000325.1:0-8047 GCA_049678845.1 Candidatus Acidiferrales bacterium | reverse complement strand
GGCCTGGGTTGCGTGATGTGCCATTCCATCGTCGCCGTGCAATCCACGATGGGACAGAACGGTTACGTTCTCGCATACTCGCCCCTTGATCGCCTTGCAACCAGCAAGAATCCCGTCTTGCACAATTTGGTGGATTTCCTTATCAAGTTGAATCCCGAACCACACCGGCGCTCCTTCCTTAGACCGTTTGTCAAAAATCAAACAGCCGAATTCTGCTCCGCGTGCCACAAAGTCCATCTCGATTTTCCGGTCAATCACTACCGCTGGACGCGGGGCTTCAACGAATATGATAACTGGCAGGCCAGCGGAGTTTCCGGCAAAGGCGCGCGGTCTTTCTATTACCCGCCAAAACCGCAAATGTGCACCGATTGTCACATGCCGGAAGTGCGCTCTGCGGATTTCGGCAATTATGCGGGAATCATTCATTCGCATCGTTTCCCGGGCGCGAATACAGCTTTGCCTTACGAAAATCAAGACACCGCGCAACTCGATACCGTTGAGAAGTTCTTGAAGGCCAATCAAGTGAGCGTGGATATTTTCGGGATTTCGCCTGAAGCCGCGCAGCCCGCAAGTAAAAACACGTCCCTGCCGACGAGCATGCCCGCCGTCCCGCAACTCCAAACCACCTTCGGCGTCGGCGAAGAATCGGAATTCACCGCGCCAAAGGGACAGGAAGGGCTCGCCACTCGCGCGTCACAACTAACCGCACCCTTTGGCCGACTTCCTATCGCAGTTCGCCGCGGAGACACGGTGCGAGTCGACGTGGTTGTCCGCACGCGCGGCGTTGGCCACTTCTTCCCGGGCGGCACCGTGGACGCTTTCGATTTGTGGCTGGAGTTGAAGGCGACCGATGAAAAAGGACACACGATCTTTTGGAGCGGCGAGGCTGGCAAGAACAATCATACGGATGGTCCCGTCGATCCTGGTGCGCAGTTCTATCGGGCTTTGCTCGTCGATTCCCACGGCAATCCCATCAACAAGCGCAACGCTTGGGCCGAACGCGCCGTCATCTACGTTCGCCTGATTCCTCCCGGCGCCGCCGACACGATCCACTATCGTATGTACATTCCGCACGATGCCGGCAACCGCATCACGCTCACCGCGAAATTGAACTATCGTAAATTCAGCTGGTGGTTCACGCAATTTTCGTTCGCCGGCATTCACGACCCCAGCCAGCACAATGCCGCGGTTTCGCCGGATTATGACGACACGAAATGGGTGTTTACCGGCGAGACTACGGGCGACTCAGGCAAGAGACCCGGCATTCCAAATCTGCCCATCGTTGTGATGGCTCAAGACAAAACACAATTGGAAGTATTACCCCAGAATGCCGCGGCTCCCAAGCCACGCGCCGCCATAGAGGCCGCTGACTGGCAGCGATGGAACGATTACGGTATCGGTTTGCTGCTTCAAGGCGACTTGCAAGGCGCCGAAGCAGCCTTTGAAAAAGTCGCCCAAGCCGCCCCGAACCGCGGCGACGGCTGGGTCAACATGGGCCGCGTCCAGCTCCAGGAAGGGAACTTGCCAGAAGCGGAGAAGGTCCTTTTGCAGGCTCTCAAAGTCGCTCCGTCGCTTGCCAGCGCCCATTTCTTCTATGGAAGCGTCCTCCGGGACCAAGGTCATTACGACCAAGCGATCGCTCAGTTCAAGATGTCTCTCGATCAGTATCCCACCGACCGTGTTGTACGCAATGACGTCGGCCGCACGCTTTTTCTCGAGCGGCGTTATCCTGACGCAATTCGCGAGTTTCAATCCGTGCTCGCGATCGACCCCGAGGACGTCGAGGCGAATTACAACCTCATGTTATGTTACAACGGCATGGGCCAGGCCGAACGCGCCCACGACTACGAAGTACGCTACTTGCGCTTCAAAGCAAACGAAGCGGAAGGCGCCTTGACGGGCCCCTATCTTCGCGTCCATCCAGACGACAACAACGAACGGCAACCGATTCACGAGCTGACTTCAGCGCCGCTCGCGGCCGCAAACGCGCCCGATTCGCGCAACGCGCCGCTCCGCACAAAAGGCCAGCGCTGATGGCTCGCAACTCCCTCCCAAAACTCGGGCCGGCCTTCACGGTTTTCTTTCTGATGCTGTCTTTCGTTGGCCTGCGCGCGCAGAAATTGCCAGCCGCTCACATCACTTTTGAAGATGTCACGCGCGCGGCAGGCATTCATTTCGTCGCCAACAATGGCGCGTTCGGCAAGATGTGGCTCCCCGAAGCATTGGGCCCAGGAGTCGCGTTTCTCGACTACAACAACGACGGCTGGCAGGACATCCTGTTGATCAATGGGAAGAATTGGCCAGGGCACGCGGGCCCGCATTCCACCATGGCGCTCTACCGCAACAATGGCAACGGAACGTTCACCGACGTCACGCGTCAAGCCGGCTTGGCGGTGGAAATGTACGGTTTGGGCGTCGCCGTCGGAGATTATGACAACAACGGCTGCGACGATATTTTTGTCACCGCGCTTGGGCAGAGTCATTTGTTTCACAACAATTGCAATGGCACGTTCACCGACGTGACGAAAAAGGCTGGCTTGTGGGGTCCGAACGAATTCAGCACCTCAGCCGCGTGGGTAGACTTCGACCGCGACGGTCACCTCGATTTGCTCGTCGCGAATTACGTCCAGTGGACGCCTCAAACCGACATCTTTTGCACGCTTGACGGCACCGCCAAATCCTATTGCACCCCCGAGGCGTATCACGGCACCTCGCTCCGCCTCTGGCACAACAACGGTGACGGCACGTTTACCGACGTCACGCGCAAAGCCGGTCTCTACGATCCGACGTCGAAAAGTCTCGGCATTACGGTTCTCGACGCGAATCAAAATGGCT
This sequence comes from Candidatus Acidiferrales bacterium, assembly GCA_049678845.1. Lineage (GTDB taxonomy): Bacteria > Acidobacteriota > Terriglobia > Acidiferrales > UBA7541 > DAHUXN01. The sequence continues at coordinate 5,212 of JBAUEX010000325.1, read as the reverse complement.
GGCCCGATATTTTCGTCAGTAACGACAGCGAGCCCAACAAGCTTTACATCAACAATCGCAACGGCACATTTACGGAGAAAGCCGTCATGGCGGGCGTCGGGTTCAGCGAAACGGGCATTGCCCGCGCCGGCATGGGCACGGACTCCGCCGACTACGATCGTTCAGGCTATCCGAGCATCCTGATCACCAATTTCTCGAACCAGATGTTGGCGCTGTACCACAATGAGCGAAACGGCCTTTTCGTCGATCAAGCGCCAAATTCGGAAATTGGCCATGCGAGTCTCCTCACGCTTGGCTTTGGCTGTTTTTTCTTTGATTACGACAACGATGGCTGGCCGGACATTTTTGTCACGAACGGCCACATCGATCCGGATATCGAGAAAGTACAGCGCCAGGTTCGCTATGCCGAGCGGCCGCTGCTGTTTCGCAATCTCGGCGGCGGTAAATTCGCCAATGTAACTTCCACCTTGGGTGCGGCCTTCGATTCACCGCGTGTAGCCCGGGGTGCCGCGTACGGCGATGCATTCAACGACGGCAAACTCGATATCTTGATTTCGACCAACGCCGGGCCCGCCTATCTCTTCCGTAACGAAGGCGGCGCGAATCACAGTCTTCGCGTCAAACTGGTTGGCACAAAATCCAATCGTGACGGCATTGGAGCGGTGGTCAAAGTGACGTCGGGCGGCTCGACGGAGTCGGAAATGCTCAAGAGCGGTTCGAGCTATCTCTCTTCCAGCGAACTCGTGTTAACGTTTGGTCTCGCACACAATGCGAAAGCCGACGAAGTCGAGATTCGCTGGCCCAGCGGCCACGAGGATCATCTGCGAAATATCTCCACGGGCCAGACGGTTACGGTAAGAGAAGGGCAGGGCATCATTGCCACGAAGCCGTATCAGAAAGACTGACGACCCTATGCATCGAAAGCTTCGGCGCTTTGCGATTCTGAGTGCAACGTTCGTTCTCCCTGCTTGTATGCTGTTTTTCACCCGCCAGATCCCTCACGCGCGTGCTTTTCAGGCGGCGGCAGGCGCAAAGAGCAGAACAAAGACCGAAACAAAAGCCGAAGCGATTCATCACAACAATCTCGGTGTCGCCTACATGGAGCGCCAGGAACAGAAGAACGCGCTCGCAGAATTCCAGGAAGCCTACGCCCTGGATGCCCATCTCGATGCAGCGCGGCTCAACCAGGCCATCGCCCTGCTGAATCTCCAGCAATTTTCGCAGGCCCGTCTCATCCTCGATGAGCTTGCGAAACGTGAACCGAAGAATCCTCGTTTCTGGTACAACCTCGGCCTTCTGGAAAAATCCGATGGTCATGCGGATCTCTCCGCCGCCGATTTCGAGCGTGTTGCCGCCATCGATCCCGATGACGCTGACGCACAGTATTTTCTCGGTCAGGATTACATGGCTCTGCACCAATATCCCAAAGCCATTGCCGCCTTCGACCTAGCTCTAAAAGTAAATCCATTTCACGTCTCCGCAGAATTTGCGCTTGCACAGGCTTTCCAGCGCTCCGGTGAAACGCCCAACGCGCGCGCTCACTTGATTCGTTTCCAACATCTCGTGGCGGCAAAACTCGGCACGCCGATGAGCCTCACCTACGGCGACCAGGGGAAATATTCTCTCGCTGAAATCGTTTCTGCCGGCGCCGAAGAGGTCCCTCACGCCATTCCCGTTCATTTTGTCGACGTAACGTTAGAATCTGGTTTGCCAACTCATGCAATTTCGCCTGCGATTCAGGGAAGCGCGCAAACCGCGGAAGCTGACTCTCACGGTTCCGGCGCGTGCGTTTTCGACTACGACGGCGACGGTCGCCCGGATATTTTTCTGGTAAACGCAGACGGCAGTGGCCGCCCAGCTCTCTATCGCAATCTGGGCAATGGGAAGTTCGAAGACCTCATCGCCCAGTCCGGCATAAAGTTTCCTGGCGTCGGGATGGGTTGCACGACAGGCGATTACGACAACGACGGGCATCCTGATCTCGCTGTGAGTTATAACGGCGGTGTCGCGCTCTTTCACAACGACGGCGACGGGAAATTTCACGACGTCACCGCAAGCACGGGAATTCAGGTCACAGGTCAACCCATGGGCCTCACATTTGTGGATTACGACCATGATGGCGATCTCGATCTCTACGTCGCTCGCGCGTCCGCACGCGCGGCAGCGGACTCTTCTCCTTCCGCCGCGAATGTGACCAACGAGCTTTGGCGTAACAATGGCAACGGCAAATTCACGGAAGTCACGCGGGAAACTGGTTTAGGCAGTGACGGTCCAAGTTGGGGCGCGACGGCAAGCGATATCAACAACGATCGCGCTGTGGATCTCATTATCACCTCGTTCAATCGTCCCCCAACGATCTATTTGAATCCTCGTGAAGGAAAATTCCGCGCCGAGCAGCCGTGGACGCCCGCGATGCAATCTCCGGCAGTCGGCGCGCTTGCTCTTGATTTCGATAAAGATGGTTGGATGGATGTCGCGTTCACGCACTCGGGCGCACCCGGCCTTTCGTTGTGGCGCAATGTGAATGGCAAACAATTTGTGCCAGTGTCTTTGCCGAAAGTGGACTGGACGCGCGGTTGGGGCCTGGCAGCGCTCGACTACGATAACGACGGCTGGATTGATCTTGCCGCTGTCGGAGAAACTGGCTCTGGCGGCCGTGTCGTTCTGCTGCGAAACGAAGGACCCGCCGGCTTTCGGGATGCGTCAGCCGAGGTTGGCCTGGACAAAATTCACCTCACGCGCCCGCGTTCGCTTGTGGCTGCGGATTTTTTCGGCGACGGTGCCACGGATTTGCTCATCACGCAGAATGGCGCGCCGTCTGTGCTCTTGCGCAATGTGGGAGGGAGTCGCAATCATTGGATGAAGGCCAAGCTCGCCGGACTGAACGACAACAAGAGCGCGATTGGCGCCAAGGTCGACATCTACGCCGGAACTCTCCACCAGAAGTTTGAAGTATCCGCCGCCTCCGGATATTTGGGGCAGAGCGACACGGACATCACCATCGGCCTCGACGACGCCGCCAAAATCGATGTCTTCCGCATGCTCTGGCCCACCGGCGTTTTGCAGGATGAAATTAATCTCCCCGCGGATTCGCGCCAGGCGATCACTGAGCTCGACCGTCGCGGCAGTTCGTGTCCGCTGCTGTTTGCATGGAACGGCCACACGTTCCAGTTTGTTGCCGACATCATCGGCTCGGGAATCGTCGGTCACTGGGTCGGTCCGGGCGAGCGAAACATTCCGAATCCCGCCGAATATCTGAAGGTCAACGGCTCCGACGTCCAGTTGAGAAATGGCGACCTCGAATTTCGCTTGGTCGAACCCGAAGAGGAGCTCGACTACCTCGATCAGGTACGCCTCCTCGCTGTCGACCATCCGGCCGGCGTCGAAGTCTATCCCAACGGCCATTTCTCGATGTACCCGCCGTTTCCGGCTTTCCAAGTCGCTGCGACTCGTTCTCCTCATCTGCCGCTCGGAGCGTGGGATGATCGCGGTCGCAACGTCCTGCCGCAGTTGCTTAAGCGCGACCATCAGTTTGTAACCGGCTTCGAGAGTACGCCTTTTGCGGGTTTCGCAAAATCACACTGGCTCGAATTGGATTTGGGTGACTGGAATCCGCGGCATCCCCTGCAGCTGATCCTCGATGGCTTCACGGATTATTTTTCCGCTAGCTCTTTGTATTCAGCATGGCAGGCGGGAATAAGGCCGATTCCGCCCTACGTCGAAGCGCTAAGCGCGGACGGTCATTGGCGGCGCGTCGTCGGCGACATGGGATTTTTCTCCGGACTCGAGCGCACCATGACTGCCGATCTCACCGGGAAACTTTCGCCGGGCACACGCAAGATTCGCATTGTCACGAACTTGAAAATCTACTGGGATCGAATCCGCATCGACAATTCCGCGGCAGAGGCATCGTATCGCGTCACGCAAGTGCCGCTGGCGAATGCGAATCTCCACTTTCGTGGTTACCCGAATTACGCCGAAGGAAAGACGCCGGGAGATTTGACATTCTTTTACGATCAGGTCAGCGCGACAGGACCCTACGCGCACCAGGCCGGAAACTACACGCGCTACGGGGATGTGCGGCCACTTTTGCAACAAGTCGACGAGAAATACGTAGTCTTTGGCTCCGGCGACGAAGTTGCCGTCAGTTTCGATCCTTCCTCACTGCCAAAACTCGCTCCCGGCTGGGTTCGCGATTATTTCTTCTATGCCAATGGCTTCGACAAGGACATGGATTTCTACGCCGATTACGGCAGTACCGTCACTCCGTTACCTGTGCACACGCTCGTCTCTTATCCTTATCCCCCCGCGATCGCCTATCCGACCGATCCGAGCCACCTCGACTATCTGTTGCGTTACAACACTCGCGCCGTCTCCGGCCAAGCGCCCGCCTCCTATCGCTTTCAGTACCGCAGCAAGGCGCCCTCGAAAGGCAAAACGCCATGAACCCTTGCACATGGTCGCGAATCAGATACGCCATTGGAACCTAGCGCATGGCCGTTATATTCTCCCGACGTGCGCTCTGCTCGCGGTTCTCCCACGTTTGGCCTGTTCCTCGGCCTCATCATCACTCTCGCTGCGGTTGTGGTCTATTCCGCATACATCACGCGGCAAATCTCCGGTTTGCGCGCCTTGCAAAACAATTTAGCCGACCGCTACCGCAAAGATTCGCTTCAGCTTTTGCGCATTCAGAATGACTTGAACTCGCTCGGACTCGCCATGCGCGACATGTTGGCCAACGACGAACCGTATCCTCTGACGGCATGGTCAACTCAATTTCAGCAAATCCATACCGACCTCAGCGATGCGCTCCAGCGCGAACAGCAGTTCGCGTTAGCCCGCCGCACTCCGGAGCAAATGCGGGAACTTACGAATTCGTTCTCGCAGTTCTGGAATGCAGTGGATCGTACTTTCACTCTTGTGCATGATGGAAAAGAGAACGAAGCGCGCGAACAAATTCGCATTTCGCTGCAGGCCAGACAAGCATCCCTCACCGCCGCCGTCGCGCGTCAGTTGGTAGAGAACAATGAAGGCGAAGAAGAAGCCGCTCGTCGCATCGGCCAAATCTACGACCGGGTTCAGCGTCAGGTTTACCTCTTTCTCACGGCAACCTTGGTTGCGATCCTGCTGACGAGTCTCTATTTGATTCGCTCCAACCGTCGCCTCTTCGCGCAATTGGATGCGTTGTCAAAGCAGCGAAGTGAGCTTGCCC
>JBAUEX010000324.1:0-49846 GCA_049678845.1 Candidatus Acidiferrales bacterium | reverse complement strand
GTGCGTGCTTTTTTTGCACATTCGGTCCGAAATTGCTAGGCTGTCGAGCTGCAAAATGCGCGCAACAATCGCGCGGATCGGGCATGAGGAGATGAAATTTCCAGTTGTTGCGATTGCGCTAACGCTCGGAGCCATCGTCGCGCCATTATTCGCCTCGCCAGTAGCGCTGGCGCAGAGCCTACCATCGCAATCGTTGACGCGTGGCACGTGGGAGATTGAGCCATTTGTTGGCGGCGGCACAGGCGTGCTGCACGCTTCAACCGCGCAATTCCTAATTGCTGGAGGGCGTGTGGGCAAGGTATTAACGGGCGAGCATCTGCACGGCTGGGGGCGCGGGAATTTCGAATTCGCCGGCGATTTCATGCCGTTGTATGTGGTGATGCAGCCGGGCGGAACGGTTTACGGCGCCAGCTTCAAGCCGGTAATCTTCAAATGGAATTTCACCAGCAATCACAAGATCGCGCCCTACGCGCTGATCGCGGGAGGCGTGCTCTTCACCACATCAAATGTGCCGCCCGGAAATACTTCGTATGTCAATTTCACGCCGCAAGGAGCGCTTGGTTTTCACGTCTTCACGCGGCCGAAACGCGCGTGGGATTTTGAAATTCAGTTCGTGCATCACTCGAACGCCAGCCTCGGCACCTTCAATCCCGGCCTGAACGCCAGCGTCCTGTTGACCATCGGCTATAACTGGTTCAAGTAATTCGCGGTTCAGCGGCTGATCGTCTTCGATGAAACCTGCGCGGGCCTTTCACCGTTCCATGCCGCGTGCATAATACGTTTGCTAATTCGCCGACAACCACACTAGAATCTGCCACCCGCAAGGAGAAACCCGTGAACAGGCTACGCCACTTGTCTTTGATTGCCGCTCTGGCATGCATTTGCGCGACTCTAATTTCTATCGTGCCGGCGGCGGCGGCGCCGAAACGCGCCGCGCATGTTGTGCCTTCGCCGGAATCCGTTTTCGGATTCGCTCCCGGCGCCGACTACCACCTCGCCGATTTCGAGCAGATGACCAAGTTTTACCAGGCCCTCGCCGGGAACAGCGATCGCGTCAAATTACAAGATATCGGCCCGACCGGTTACGGCCGGCAAATGTTCATCGCCATCATTTCCAGCGAAGCGAATATTCGCGAGCTTGACCACTACAAATCCATCGTCCAGCAGCTTGCGTCCGGAACGATCGATGAAGCCACCGCACACAAGCTGGCTGAGGAAGGGAAGGCCATCGTATGGATTGACGGCGGCTTGCATGCCACCGAAGTCGCCGGCGCGCAGCAGTCACCGCTCCTGGCGTATCGTGTGGCAACCGAAGAGACGCCGGAGATGCAGCGCATTCGCGACAACGTAATTCTGGTGCAATGTCCGGTGATCAATCCCGACGGCCTGGACATCGTCGCGCACTGGTATGCTAAAAATGTGAACACGCCGTACGAGCTCGCGCCCGTAGTTCAGCTCTGGAACCGATACGTCGGTCACGACAACAATCGTGACTGGTATATGTTCAATCAGATTGAGAGCCGCGACGTGGCCAAGGAGCTGTACCAGGAATGGTTTCCCCAGATTGTTTACAACCAGCATCAATCCGGGCCGTTTCCATCGCGCATTTTCGTTCCGCCGTTCGATGATCCGATGAATCCGAACATTCCCGCCGAAGTCGTCCGCGGGGTGAACCTGGTCGGCGACGCGATGACCCGGCGATTCACAGCGGAAAATCAGCCCGGCGCCGTATCACGCCAGGAATTTGACATGTGGTGGAACGGCGGCATGCGCACCGCGCCCTACTATCACAACATGATCGGAATTCTTACTGAGACCGCGCTCTTCGATTACGCCACGCCCGGCTATTATTCTCCGCAATCGCTTCCCAAGATGTTTTCGAACGGAGTATCCGCCATCGAGCCGAGCATCTACTACCCCGATCCGTGGCGCGGCGGCTGGTGGCATCTGAAAGACGCCGTCGATTACATGATCACCGGTGACATGGCCGTCCTCGACATTGCTGCGCGACGGAAAGACCAATGGCTCCTTGATTTTTATCAGATGTGCCACGACGAAATCGCGCAAGGAGCAAAAGGCAGCCCGTACGCTTACCTGGTGCCGGAAGCGCAGCATGATTCGACGGCGACAGGGGACATGCTCTTCGCGCTGCAAACGGGCGGAGTCGAGATTCGCAAAGCGACGCAGGCGTTCACGGTGAACGGTAAAGAATATCCTGCGGGAACAATCGTGATGCCCGCCGCGCAACGATTTCGCCCTTACCTAGTGGATTTGATGGAGCCGCAGCATTATCCCGACATCCGGCTCTATCCTGGCGGGCCGCCGAAGCGCCCATACGACATGGCGGGCTGGACGCTGCCGATGCAGATGGGCGTCGACGTGGTGCGCATTGATCAGCCCATGGAGATTGCAACAGAAGCAACGAAGATTACCGAGCCCGCGCATCATTTTGATCCGCCGGCCGGGACGAAACTCGGACGCATCGGCCTCTACGATTCCTGGCAGCCGAATATGGACGCCGGCTGGACTCGCTGGCTGCTCGACCGCTATGCGATTCCGTTTACCGACCTGCACGATGCGGATATTCGCGCCGGAAATTTGCGGCAGAAGTTCGACGTGATTATTTTGCCGCAGCAAAGCGAGCCAGGCATGTTGCACGGATGGCAACCCGGCGAGCCCCAACGCTTCGGCGGCGGCGAAGCAGTGACGCAGCGGCCGGAGTACGTTGGAGGATTGGGATTGTCAGGAGTGATGGCGCTCGAATCGTTCGCAAAACAGGGCGGGCAATTGGTGGCGATGGACAGCGCGTCGGAGTTGTTGATCCGGGAATTTGGTTTGCCCGTGCGTAATGTCCTTGCGAACGTCGTCCCGACACAGTTTTATGCGCCCGGTTCACTACTGCGCATCGAGGTGGATCCGGATTTGCCTGAAGCGCGCGGGATGCGGAAAAATTCCGTGGCGTTTTTCGTGAATTCCGAAGCGTTCGACGTGTGGGATCCGAAAGATCCCGCGGGTCCGCCCCGGTTTACAGGCAGCAATGAACGCAAGACCAACCCGTTCACACAATTGGGCGAACACGACGGCACTCGCGTTCTCGCGGTGTACCCAAAAACGAATCCGCTGATGAGCGGATGGCTCTTGGGCGAGAAATTGATCGAAGGAAAAGCGGCGGCTGTGTCGGTTCCCTTCGGACAGGGGCGCGTGATGCTCATCGGGTTCCGCTGCCAGTTCCGCGGGCAGCCGGAAAATACGTTTCCGCTGTTGTTCAATTCGCTGGTGATTTCGTCTGATTCCGGCGCGAGCGCCGGTTCCCGAGGAACGCGCTAAGGAGGCGAAATGCGTGGTTTGATACGAGTAATCTTGCTGGCCATTTGCAGTTTGGCTGCGCTGACGGCCCGCGCGCAACAAAGCAATTTCACCGTGGGCACGGCGAGCGCCGCGCAGGGCGAGAAGGCCACCGGCTACATCAATGTGCCCGCGGGCGTGGACGCCGCGACGGACATTCCGGTGGTCGTAGTGCACGGCGCGAAGCCAGGCCCGGTGCTGGCCATCGTTTCGGGAGCACACGGGACCGAATACGCGTCGATCATCGCCGTCGAGCGATTGATTCAGCATCTTGATGCAAAGGAAATTTCCGGCACCGTGATTCTGGTTCCGCTCGTGAACGTGAATTCGTTCGAACAGAAAGTGCCGCACGTGAACCCGGTCGACGGCGTAAACATGAATCGCATGTATCCGGGCAAACCGGATGGAACGCAGACGCAGCGTGCGTCTTGGCTGATCACGAAAGAAGTTGTTGAGCCGTGCGATTACCTGATCGACTTGCATGGCGGCGACCTGGACGAGAATTTGCGGCCGTACAGCTACTGGCCCAAAACGGGAAACGAAAAGCTCGACGCGACCACTCACGATATGGTTCTGGCATTTGGACTCGACAACATCATCATTGACCAAGGGCGCACGAAGGATCCCAGCGATTCGCGCTACCTCGACAACACGGCGCTGACTCGCGGCAAGCCAGCCATCACTGCGGAGGCGGGCTACGCCGGCACAGTCGAGCCTGATGACGTCGAGAGGCTTGTACGGGGCTCGGTGAACGTGATGCGCTACCTGAAAATGCTGTCCGGAACCGTGGCGCCAGTCGAAAACCCCATCTGGTATTCGAAGGTCGTCACGGGGACCAGCGCTCACGACGGCATTTTTTATCCGCTGGTGGAAAAACGCACGTATGTGCGGCAGGGAATGAAGCTTGGATACATCGCGGATTTCTTCGGCAAGACGATTGAAGAGGTTCGCGCGCCAGTGACGGGCGTGCTGCTCTACATTTGCGCCGTGCCGTCGATGAAGAAAGGGAACACCACGGTCGATATCGGCGTTGTCGCGACGCAAGCGCCGTGATTGTTGCAACAGCGCAGCGGGATTCACATTCGCGCCCTTGCACGATTGCATTCTTCAAAATAGCCGCATAGAGTTTCGTTGATTCCCGCGTCGGCTGGTGTCTCGCACGGATCGGCCACGCGTTCGCGGGAATTGCATTGGAGGCACCGATGACATTACATGCCACGGCTCGCAAGCACGGCGATGCCACAATTGTGGAGTGCTCCGGAAGGCTTGTGCTCGGCGAGGAATCAGCTCACTTGCGCAAAGTCGTTAAGGACGTGCTCGTCACTTCCAACCGGGTCGTGCTCGATCTTGGCGGAGTCTCGTATATCGACAGCAGCGGCCTCGGCACGCTTGCCGGCCTGTACGCGGCGGCAAAAAACGCCGGCGGGGAGATCAAACTGGCGAATCTCAATACGCGCATGCGGGACATGTTGCAAATGACGAGACTACTCACAGTTTTCGACGTGTATAACCGCGCGGAGGAAGCCGCAGCTGCCTTCAAATCCGCCGCAAGCTAGCGTCCTGTACTCGAGTGCCTGCGTGCGCTCGGGCGTAGCAATTGCTTTTGAGGCGCTTACGGATTTGACTGACCCTTCCTTCGAGCGAACGCTCACCGAGGTCTGGCGACAGACCCTCGTCGAGAACGTCAAGGTTGTCCGGCTAGAGAAAGAGCATTACGCCGTTCGGCGAACTTCCAAGAAAAGTCTGCGGCAGGTGGACTTCGTTTTGGACGGCAACGAACTCCGAGGTCTTGAGCAGAATCCCGATACGAAGTCCCGTTGGGCGCAGATGGCACGTGCTGGCAAGAAAGTGATGCAATTCATCAGTGATGGTCGCTATGTGGCGAATGTCGTTGATGGGGAGGTTAATCTCTGCGGCAAGCGAGCCGAGAAAGGTCGCTGAGGAGAGCATAATGGTTCTTGCCGATCGAATCCCTGAAGATTGTGTTCGTTTGCATTGCTGCCGCAATCCTGTACGGCGTCGTGCACGACCAGTTCACCGCACGTATCTGTGTTGAATACTTTATGGTTTTTCAACCTCCAGTCTTTGGGACTCAATCACCAACTCTTTTAGCCTTTGGGTGGGGCATTATTGCGACTTGGTGGGTAGGGTTGATTCTCGGAGTCCTGCTCGCGGTTGCTGCCCGTGCAGGCTCTCGTCCCAAGCTGCGAGCTTCGAAGCGGCTCAGTCCAATCGGGAAACTGCTTCTTGTGATGGGCGGGAGTGCAGTGCTATTTGGTGTGATGGGATATCTCTTGGCACGGCGCGGGATGATTGCCCCACCCGGCCGGGTTGCTCCTAGCCTAGCGCGATCTACCAACGCGCGCTTCATGGCTGACTGGTGGGCACGCGGCGCGTCATAGGCGGTGGGGTTCTTCGGGGGAATCGTTATCTGCGTCGCGCAGTACCGAAGAAGGATTCGAACCGCGAGGTGGACGGAACCGCAAGGTCATGTCCTTGGAGGCGAAGGTTAGTTCTGCGTGAGCGGCCTGAGACCCAGGTTGAAATGGTGGAGCCGATGGGAGTCGAACCCACGACCTCCTCGATGCCATCGAGGCGCGCTCCCAACTGCGCCACGGCCCCACCGGGGAAAGAACGTCAGCTAACTTTTATAGCACCGCGCAGCGCGCAGCGTCAAACCTACGATTCGTCACGTTTCCGAGACCTCGAGCGCCTTCACGTTCGAGTAGCCGCAGTGTGGGTAAAAGTGTGCGTTGGAGAAAGAATGAAACGAGACAGGTATCGAGGATCGTCGAGGAGGCAGAATCAGCGCGGCTACGTCCGAGGCTCGCCGCTTCCGGCACGCTTGGATTGAAGTTGGCCGAACTCTTCCGCTCCAGCGGGCGAAGCCCCTTCGGATGAGGTCTCTGCCGACGAAACTTGCGCATGCGGGTTCGACATCCAGCGTCGGCGCACGATTTCATCTATCGCCGCGAGCAACTCGCGCGCAAGATTCTGTGACTTCGGCACATATTCGCATGCGCCAGCTTCCAACGCTTTCGCGCGCATTTCCGCAGCCTCATACCGGCTCAGCATCACCACTTGCGTCTGCGGAACTTCCTTCTTGATTAGGCGAACGGCTTCCAGCCCGTTGAGGCTTGGCATATTGATATCGAGAACCACCACATCCGGCCTGAGTTCCTTCGTTTTCTCGACCGCTTCAAGGCCGTCGACCGCTTCGCCGCAGACTTCCCATTCAGGAAACGATCCCAGCAATGACCGCAGGCCTCCACGCATTACTTCGTGGTCGTCCACAATGAGGATTCGCACAGGTTGCACTAGCGCCTCCATCTCTTCACCAACCTCTCATCCGCTTGGGAGGTGCCGGGGGAGCGCGTGTGCATGACCTGCATGAAATGACACCAACTTCCCATGTCGCCACGATGCCGAGAAAGGACCGGAATCACCATCCAGTGATTGCTGTAGACCCCCTAAATCTTTCACCGTAGGACAATCATCCCCTGAAAGAGCGCGTGTGACGGCCGCATCAGTTTGGCGGGGGCACCGGTACGGGCGGTTCGGAAGCTGGAAGAATCGGGCGCTCTCGGAGCACCTGCCAACTGACGCCCTCCGGCGTTTCTTTTTCAGCGCGCACCATACGCAGTTTCCCCTGCGCAAGGTAATCCAGATGGACCATGTCGAACGCTAATCCTGCCGAAGCGAGCAGCTTCATGTAATCACCGTGCGCCGTTTCGTCCGGCGCCTCCGTGTAGCCCGTGTCCCAGGTGATGTCCGGCGAAGCGCCACCGTAAAGTTCGCCTGCGCCTCCGCGACGCGGCGCGGGCGAGCCTTTGAGCGCCATGTAAATGCGAATCCCGCCGACGATGGGCTGCGTGATGTACCGCGGGTCCCATCGCTGCCCATAGCGTTCGTAGCGCGCATTCATGCGCGTTTCCAGCGGCAGCAATCCAGGGACGTTCCGTTCCGCGTTGACGATGCGGTCACGCAGCGCGTACGCAACTTGTTCGCTGTCAGGATGTTCCACATCGCGCAGATAGCCCATGCTGGTGAACCAGCCTCGCGGAATCCACCACGCGCGCCCCGGATTCGCGCTGTCGCGCGTCTGCACCCATCCACTGTATTCGGAGAACGGCTGTACCCATTCATGTGAAGGGTAGCCGTGCGGGTTCAGAAACGCATCCGGCAGCCACTCGGCCAGCAGCAGCGGCCGCGTGCGCGATTCTGGATAAATTGGATCCGGATCGGATTGTCCTTCGGTGACGTCCGCTCCGAGCGACCCGTGATAGCCCGGATGCAGGAGATTGTCCGGCGTGATTTTCGCAAGCTCCACAGAAAGCTGCGCGCCGTCGGGATTGTCGATGGGATGAAGCACTACGTTGACTTGCCTAAGCAGCGCGCGCGTTTTGGGGTCGGTCAGCAATAGTTCGCCGAGCTTGTCCACGTGACTCGTGCTCGAAACTTCGTTTGCGTGTTGGCGCCCGGAATAAATAATCGACGCTTTCAGCGTCGTCTCCTTCGCCCATGAGCGTAGCCGCGACGGCGACGGCTCCATGACGTCCGCGGCCCAAATATTTTGGCCCAAGTAACTGCGGCCCATCCAATACACAGTTACGCCGGGATAGGTTGCGAAGCGCGCCAGAATTTCCGCGTTTTCCGCCGGACTGATCGGCTCGTTCCATTGCACGATTGGTGTTCCGGTAATTTTCCCGGCAGACGCGGAAATCGTTGGCCGCGGCGTTGCAGGGGAGTGAATTGTCCAGCTCGCATACGCGCGCGGCTCCGCGCTATCGGTTTTAGCGTTCAGCGGACGCGGAAGTCCGAACTCCATCGCCATGCTCTGCAAATGCGGATAGGCAATCGCGTCGCGATAAACGCCCGCAGCGTGCATCTGTTCGAGCCAGTGCAATTGTCCCTCGGCTTGTTCGACGGAAAAAATCGTGTGTTGTACCTGCTCCTGCGGCTCCACGTTCAGCCAATCCTGATATTCGTCGTGGAGATAATCGGCGGGCAGGGACCAGGTGAGGCTTTCAACGCCCGATGCGCCAGCTTTCACGCGCGCCTGAATCAACCGAGGCTCGAAGTCGCCGGCTAGCGCGGGAAGATTGCGCAATTTTTCATATTGCTTGCCTTGCGCGTCAGTCCAGCGCAAGCGTACCAACGGATTCGCCGCAGGTTTTCCATAGAATTCGATGCGGACGTGCCCGTCTTCGCCTTCAACCGCCGGATGCGCGATGGGAACGATGCGCCCCGCATAATCGAACGGATGCCCATTCTCGAGATCGCCGGTCATCGCGAAAAAATTGTCGGTCGAATAGAAAGTATCTTCCTGCAGAGCTTCGAGGGACGAAATACGCTCGTGGTCGAGTCCGAGATTGTAATCCGGCTCGCTCATTCGAAAATCAATGCGCAGCGTATCAAACAGCGGCTGATACTCCGCGCGAGTTTCGCCGTGCGCCTGCGTCATGATGAAATGATAGATGCGCGGCAGCGTCACATTCTGATAATGGTCCCAGAATTCCTCGGTGTCGGTTTTAATACGCTGGTCGAGAATCACGCGCGAGCCGCTTTGCAAATGCACCCGCCCGGTTTCGACTTGCACCTCCTCGTAGCGCGGCATCACTCCGTTATAGGCCTGCATCGCGGTCGTCACGGTGAAGTCACGCTTCAGGATCTCCGCGCCGCTCGCGTCGAGCGCGTGAACGCGATAGGTGGCATCGCCCGGACGCGGATCAAATTCGTTGAACGTGATTTTCGCCAGCGGCAGATTCAGTTTTCGCGCGAGCATTTCGTCAACCGGATAAAGCTCCTGCACCCAGCGCGCGGGGGAATACATGTCGCGGACGCCGGTGGGATCCACATCCTTTGCAAAATCGATTTGAAGGCTCGCCACGGACTTGCCCGCGAGCGCCGGCGCGATTTCGTCCATCAGCCAGCTGTAGCCTTGCTTGTAGGCGCAGAGCACCTCGATATGCATCTGTTGGCGGCGAACTCCTGACCGCGCGAGCATGCGAATAATCTGCGCCGTCAACTTTTCGCGCTCTTGCGGACTTTCGCTGACGCGCGCGACCAGCGTCACGGGCTCGCCCGATTTCAGTTTTGACGCTGCGCTTTGGACCGCTTTCAACAATCGCGTGCCTTCCCACGGGATCACCAGATCTTCGCTGAATGTCGGTTGGCCTTGACGAAATGGAAAACCGGGGCCTTCGTAATGCAAATCAGGATCCGCGTCACAACATTGTGTGCCTGCGTGCAGACTGCCCGTTTTCACGTCAACGTTTGCCACGTGCAGCGACTGCTCGAGCGTGTGGCGAACGAGGTCAGCGAGACGGGGGTCCGCCAAATCCACGTAGACTTCCGCCTGCAGGTCACGCACGCTTGCTGGGGTGCCCGATGCGCCATTTGTCTCCGGATGGATTTCCTTTGCCCAGCGATCAAGGTGATACAGAGCGGCGGCGGCTTGTCCGGCGCTCGAATGCAGCGAGAAAAATCGGTGCAAGTCGTAGCGAATATTTTCGAGCGAGAGGTATTGTTTGCCGGGTTCCCACGAATTTGGGAAACGGCCGGAGAGCAAATCAAACGCTGCGGCGGAGCCAGCCGCGTCGCCCTTCACGAGAATCGCTCCGTGCTTCGGAAACGCGTCGTCGACCACGCGCGCTTCGCCTTCGCCTGCGGCGAGTGCAGGTTCCGAATCCGCGGCGATAGTGTCCTGGGCGCGCAATTTCTTTTCAACTTCCTGCGCGAGCGCGGAATCTCCGGCAATCACGGGCTGGAACTTTACATCCTTCGGCTTCGCTGGATCCGCGGGTGAGGCCAGCGGGAGCGTGATTCCCGTTGTCTCCATTCCCATGCGCGCGGCAAGGTTCGCCATCGCCGTGCCCGCGGCGCCGCTGGTGACGTAGAGGTGCGCGTCGAGCGAAGAGGGAATCGGCATTTTCGGCGTGCCGTTGAAGAGCCCTTTGCTGGTGTACAGTGTTGCCAGGTCAAGTCTGCGAGACGGCTCAGGAGTCGGCTCATTTGTTTTTGCAGGCAACTCTCCGGTGGCCTTCGCTTCGGTGGAAGCTGTGCCCGTCTTTTCCGGGCTGGCGGCAGAATTAGCAGCCCCGTTCGTCGCCGGATGCTCGGTGGCCATCGGTTTGGGATTCGTTACCGAAGCGGGCGACGCGCCCCCGAAGACGATCAACTCCTGCACGGCCGCGAGTTGTTTGGAAGATATGGCCGTCTGCAAGGCCGCTTGCGAGATTTCACCCTCCGCGTGCAGAAACGCGCGCCGGATGCCTTGCTTGCCGTGCTCATACGTCACGCCAATCAAGCGCGTCGCTACGCCCGACGCCGAAGAAGTCACCACGTTCGCGATGCCCGGTAATTCATCGCCGGGAACTTTCCATTGATATGGCGCGCGCGCTGCATAGTCATCGGCCGCCGCCAGCAGCCCATCATCGTCGAATCCCACGATTGCCAGATTATCGCCAACGGCGAAAACGCCTCCTTCGCCTTTTTCGAGGCGCGAAATCAGCGGCGGGAGCGTCTGGAATTGGCTGGCGGGAACAGCTCCCTTGCCAATGTAAATTCTCGGGGCGGTACTCGCCGAGTGCTCTATGCTCACAACGATAGGCAGCGTCAGTCCCGTTGACCCATATCCGAGTCGCGCCGCCACATTTGCCGCTGCGGCATTTTCCGCAGCCGTTGGCTGCGCGGGGACGACGATTTGTCCGCGAATAGCATCCGCGATTCCGTTGCCGTTCGTGTCCACAAGCATCCAGCCTGTCGCAAAGGCGTCCGTGACGTGCGGGCCAGGCGCGGATTCTTTTGCCTGTCCTGCTAGCCCTTGCCCAACCAGAACCGCCGTCCCGGCCAGTGCCAGGACCCGCAGCATCCTTCCAAGCCGTATCCGTTGTCGCATTCTTGCCCTCAAGAAGTGAAAAGCGCAAAGACCGCGTAACTCTAGTACCTCGCGAGTGGCCTTGTCACGCCGGAATTTCGGCCCCGTACGCTGCCTCGCGCGGCTGTGACTGCCCCTGGTTTTCTGTTAAACTAGTAAGCGTTGAAGGGAACAGAATCGCCCGGCGCGGTGTCTAAGAGAGTAGGCGCCTTCTTTGCAGCCAGCTCCGGCGCGGTAGGCCTGGATAGGTGACAGCGGAATGTCTGATCTAGCGCAGACGCTATCCTGGATTCAAGATGAGACGCAGCTCGTGACCGAGTTGCAGTCTGGCTCGGATACTGCCTTCGACTGGGTCGTCACGTATTACCACGCCTCTGTGTACAACGTGATTTACGGCATCCTTGCCGACCGCAGTGATGCCGCCGACGTCACCCAGGAAGTTTTCCTCAAAGCTTTTCGCGGAATCCACACCTTCCGGCGCGGCAGTTCGCTGAAAACGTGGCTCTATCGTATTGCCGTGCGCGAATCGTTGAATCATCGCCGCTGGTGGTGCCGGCACTGCCGCAATGAAGTATCGCTCGACATTCCCGTGGACGAAAATCATGCCGCGACGGAAGTTGAGGATCTCGAAGCAACGCCCTTCGATCAGCTCGCCACGCGCGAAACGCAGATTGCCGTGCGCGCCGCGCTTGCCGAATTATCCGAGGCTTATCGCAGCGCCGTGATTTTGCGGGATCTCGAAGGACTCTCATACGAGGAAGTGGCCGAAGTGCTTGAAATTTCAGTCGCGACCGTGAAAACGCGCATTCTGCGCGGTCGCCGCGCCTTGAAGAAACTTCTCGAGCCTCTGCTTCACGCTCCCTACAAGGACCCTTACGTTTCGGCTACGCAGATGGGTTCAGAGCACCATGTCGTTTCGGCCCATACTTCACACTTAGCGGCGGGTGAACCGCAACCGCTTGTTTCCTACGCGATGACATTGAATCGCGGACAGGGAAGCGGGCCCGGAGGATGCCAATGACCTGCCGCGAAATCGGACGTCATCTGCCCGGCTATTTGGACGGTGCCGCGTCATCTGAAAAACATGCCAATGTCCGCGCTCACCTGGATTCGTGCGCTGATTGCCGCACCGATCTCGAACGCTATCGCCGCCTCGCCCGCGTGCTCGCGAATTCCACGGCCGCCACGCCTCCTGCCGATCTCGCCACTCGCATTCGCGTGCAAGCCTCGCGCATTCAGGTTCGGCGAGAAACCCGTCATCCCCTTCGCAGCCGGGCGTGGGTTTTCTTCGAAAACATTCTGCAGCCGCTGGCGGTGCCGGCGACCGGCGGGTTCCTGACCGCCGCGTTGGTTTTTGTCTTCGTTGTCCAGAGTTTGTTCGTCGGGATCCCCATCGGCAATATTCCCAACGATCTTCCGACGGATTTGATTCAGCCTGCGCAATTGGAAAGCCTGGCGCCGTTCCCGGTTCCTGGGATCATCGGCAGCAGCAATTATTCCGGTGTAGGCGTGCTGTTTGTGGAGGCCACACTGAACGCCGAGGGGCAAGTCGCAGGCTATACGATTCTCTCCGGGCCGAACGATCCTGCGATTCGCCATCAGATCGACCAGGTACTGATCTTCTCGCGTTTTCGCCCTGAACTGAATTTCGGCCGGCCCACCGCAGGCGGCCGCGTGGTCCTCAGCTTCAGCGAAATCCGTGTCCGCGGCTAGCCGCGCCCTTTCACCCTTTCTTGACTCAGTTCATCCGGCCCGCTACAGTGTGCTTTCATATCGGCGCCATCCATAAGCAACGGTACCTCCGCGGTCGCGCATCCCACCCGCGAACGCCTAAGGTCAGCGAACTGAGCACATGACGATTCGAAAACTTTGCCAGGGCCTTTGCGAGTCGGTTCTTATTGCGGCCGTGCTCTTTCTGGGCATCTCCGCGACGGCGCAAACGTCTGCTCGACAACAGGCCGTCAGCAGCTCCATCAGCGTCGAAACCAGCCCGCAACTGTTCGCCACCCTGTGCGCGCTGGACGCCGCCGGTTTCGACGCGAATTCCACCACGCTCGATATTTATCCCGCCGACGCGGCGCTCCGCGCGCGACTGCTGCAGTTGAAAGGCCCGGCAGTCGACGCCATGCGGCAGTTTTATGCTCAGCATCAATTCGCAAATTCTGACGAAACTCTCTCGCCATTTCTTTCCTTTGCGCTTGTCGTCGGACCGCCGCCGCGATTCCGCTACCTCATATCGCACGATGAGATACCTCCCGCGGTTCTCTCCATTGACGGTTTCGGCGATATTCTCAGCAAACTATACGTAGAAGCGCAGCTCGACCGCGAGTGGGCCAGCGTCGAACCCGAAGTGGACCGCGAAGTAGCGCGTCTCACCAGTCCGATGCGCCAGATTGTATTCGAAAGCACAGCCTATCTTCGCGAGATCCAAACGCCGACCGACCGCACCTTCACGGTTCTCGTCGAACCGCTCGTCGGCGAACGCGTCAATTTTCGCAACATTGGCACTCATTATTCGATTATCGTCGGTCCCGGTCCCGTGTTGCCGTTGGGCGATATTCGTCACGCCATGTTTCATTTTCTGCTCGACCCTCTGACGCTCAAGTACCAGCAAACGATTTCGACGCGACGCGCCCTTTTGGACATGGCAACCCGCGCTCCGCAACTTCCGGCATCGTTTCAAAATGACTTTGTAGGATTGTTCGACGAGTGCTTGGTTCGCGCCGTCGTGCTGCGCGTTCGCAAACTTCCCGCCGCTCAAGTCGAATCGGCCCTGGCCGCTGACGACCGGACCGGTTTCATTCTCGTCCGCCCCATCTATCAGCAACTTATCGTGTTTGAGAAGTCCGAGCCGGCCATGTCTCTGTATTTCCCGTCGCTCGTTCAGGGAATCAGCGTCGCTGCCGAACAGAAGCGTCTGCAAAATTTCCAATTCGCCTCCGCGACGGAAGCGGTTCCCACGGGAGGCATTCAGGGAGAGCGCGGCGGGAGCACTCCCGAAACGCAACTTGATCAGGAGTTCACCCGCGGTGATCGCCAGATCGCGTTGCAAGATGCCGCGGGCGCTGCCGCAACCTTTCAGGGCATCCTGAACGAGCATCCCAATCAGCCTCGCGCCTTGTACGGACTTGCGCTCGCCTCAGTTTTGCAAGGCCAGGGCGAGAAAGCGGAAAGTCTTTTCGAGCAAGTTGTGAGCATGTCGCCGCCCGGCTCGAGCGCGGCGGCGGCGCCGAGCCCGAGTATCCTGGCGTGGTCGCATGTTTATTTAGGCCGCATTCACGACTTGCAGGACGAGCGCGAGCCTGCCATAAAGGAGTATCGTGCGGCGCTAAGCGTCAACGGCGCTCCCGAAGCGGCTCGCCTCGCGGCGCATCAGGGTGTTGACAAACCGTATCGGCCAGCACCGTCAGCTTCGCCGCGATAGCGCCCGAACAGATTTCCACTGCCGGTTGAACCCATTCGGTTCCCGGAGGGAAGTACTTCAAATCGGAGGACGAAAGAACAATGACACACCGAATGGGAATCACCGCTCTAACGCTGGCCGCGCTGGCCTGTTTGGCGGCTGCGCCTCAAACCCGCGCCCAAGGAACGGGAACGCAGCAGCAGGGAACTCAAGACCAAAAACCGTCTCTGCAGAATCCAACTCCTCCTCAGAAGCCCGCGGCGCCCACAGTCGATCCGAAAGAAGAGGCTGCCTACAAGGCATTTGTCGCGATGAAACCGGCGGCTCCCGCCGACTACGACGCCCAAATCCAGGCAGGTGAGGACTTCGTGAAGAATTATCCGCAGAGCCGTTACCTTGTCGTTATATATTCGCGCCTGACGAATGCTTATTTTCAAAGGCAGAAACTTGACAAGATGTACGTTGCCGCCGACAAGACCTTGCAACTCAATCCGAATGATCTGACCGTGCTGACTCTCGTGGGATGGGTGATTCCGCGCGGCAATCCCACCGTGCCGGGTTTTGCGGACCAGCTTGCCAAGGCCGAGCAATACGAAAAACATGCGCTGGAGATCCTGGCAACTCTGCCGAAACCCGCCGAACTAACCGACGAGCAATTCGCCACCACCAAGGCCAACGCCGTTTCCCAGGCTCACAGCGGGCTTGGCCTCGTTTATTTCCGCGAGGGCAAGGATAGTGACTCGGTCGCCGAACTCAGCAAAGCCACGGAAGGTACTCCACACCCCGACCCGACTGACTACTTCGTCCTTGGCGTGGAGGATGAAAAACTGAGTAAGTTTGCCGATGCCGAGAAGTCCTTCAGTAGCTGCGCGCAAATTGCATCTCAACTTCAGGACCGCTGCAAGCAGGGAGCAGCAGAAGCGAAGGCTAAGGCTGGAAGTCAACCTCAGCCACCGAAACCGTAGATATTTCTTGGGGACTTGGTTTTGTCCATGACCGATGAGGAGCGCTGTGATCTCGAACACAAGCTTGGCTACCGATTCGAGCATATCGAATGGCTCGAACGGGCGCTGACGCACCGTTCCCATATATTCAATTCCGACGGGCGGAGTAACGAGCGCCTCGAGTTCCTCGGGGACAGTGTTCTGGGGCTCGCCGTCAGCCGCGTCCTCGTCGCCCGTTTTCCGGATTGGGATGAAGGAAGCCTGTCAAAAGCCAGGGCACGCCTCGTCAGCGCGGTTAGCGCGGAGAATGCCGCGGTTCGACTCACTCTGGGAGAGCACCTTCGCCTCGGACCCGGCGAGGAAAAAACCGGTGGTCGGCGAAAGCAGAATCTGCTTGCCGATGCTTATGAGGCCGTCGTCGGGGCAATTTTTCGCGATTCAGGATTTGAAGCAGCGTCCGCCTTCGTAGATCGCTCGTTGCTGAGCGATGCGCTGTCGGTTGCCGAATTGCTCGCTGATCCGGATCACAAGTCCGCGCTCCAGGAATGGCTTCAAAGCCGCGGATTGCGCCTTGCGGAATACCATGTGGTCCGTGAGACAGGTCCCGAGCACAACAAAACTTTCCGCGTGAGCGTCCGGGCGGCCGGCCGAGCCTTAGCCGAGGCGGATGGCCAGAGCAAGAAATCCGCCGAGCAGGCTGCGGCTGCTTTGGCTCTCAGGTTACTCCGCGAAGAAGACGCCAAGCGTGCCGCGCAGGATCCCTCGCATGGCTGAAGCAGTTGAAGCGCCCGAACCACCGGATTCCCTCGAAGCTCCCGCACCCCAGGAACACGGAGAGGCAGCGCTCCGCGAGTATCTCGCATCGCTGCTCGTCACGATTATCATCGCTGTTTTCGGCACCACCTTTGTCGTTCAGGCCTTTAAGATTCCTTCTCCGTCCATGGAGCCCACGCTTCTCGTCGGTGATCATCTCCTGGTGAATAAATTCATCTTCGGCGGGCGCGGCGCCTGGTACGACCATCTGCTGCCATACCGTCCGATTCGCCGCGGTGACATCATCGTTTTCAAATACCCCTACGACGACCATCCGTACTACGTCAAGCGCGTCATCGCCCTTCCCGGCGACCGCTTGCATATCACGGACCAAAGGGTCTACGTCAATGATACGCTCTTGGTTGAACCCTATGCCCTTCACAATCTTTCGACCGCCGATCCTTATATGTTCGACTTTCCACCGCCGGATGTTCTCTTGATTGCGGCCGAAATCAGGCCCGAGTGGGCGAGCGCTTTGCGTCGCGGCGTCCATCACGGTGAACTCCTTGTTCCGCAAAACGACTACTTCGTCATGGGAGACAATCGCGATCAGAGTTCTGACAGCCGTTACTGGGGGTTTGTTCCGCGTGACGCAATTACGGGCCGCCCGCTGCTCATCTATTGGTCGATCGATGAGACGAATGAGGCGGCGAATGGCGAATCGACCTCCACCAATTTTCTCTATAGGTTGGAAAATGCCGCCAAGACGCTCCTCTATTTGCCCACTGAAACGCGCTGGGCCCGGATGTTCCGCGAGGTGCACTGATGCCGCCTCCGGGCTTGACCACAACGGAGGTCGCGCGAAACCGATTCGCGCGCGCCAGCGAACCAACCCGGTTTCCCGGCTCCCCGCGCCTGCATCGCTGGTTGCGAATATTTTTGCTCGTGATCGTTGCCTTTCTCGCGCTCGATTACGGCCTCTCGCTGCTCCTCGAGCTTGGCTGGCTGAATCACGCTCTCACGCGCCGGCTGGAGGCAGCCTTCGGCCGTCCCGTCGACGTAGCCCGCTATTCGTTCAGCCTGCTCGCAGGGCCGCGACTCGAAGCAGGCCGCGTCACCGTTGCCGAAGACCCGCGTTTCGGCAACGAATACTTCCTTCGCGCGGACTCCCTCGCGATTGGTTTGCGCTGGGGCGCCCTGCTTCGCGGCCGCATCGAGTTCGGGCCTGTGTCGCTCAGCGGTCCCAGTTTGAATCTTGTGCGCCTTCCCGACGGTGAATGGAATCTCGAATCGTGGCTGCCGCGCCCGCGCGGGAACCTTCCCACGGCGCCCGCTCCTCTACGCGCCTCGCTCCGATTGCGACGCATCGACCTTTCCGGCGGTCGCGTGAACTTCAAGCAGGGTGCCGGTAAGCTGCCTTTCGCGCTTGCCAACGTCGAAGGCAGCGTTGAGCAGGTTTCGCCGGGAAGTTGGCGCATTGACCTGCAGGCGCAGCCCTTTCGCGCCGCCGTCGTCGTCCAGCAGGCGGGAGTTCTCAGCTTGACAGGCCTTGTCGGCGGCACCTCTTCGCGCTTACGCCCCGCGTCGTTCGAACTGAATTGGGCCGGCGCGTCTCTCTCCGATGTTCTTCGATTGTTTCGAGGAAATGACTATGGTGTGCGCGGTCTTTTCTCGCTTCAACTCGCCGCAAAGACGGTCGGCTACGACTGGGACTTTTCCTCGCACGCGGAATTCCGCCGGTTGCATCGCTGGGATTTGCCGCTCCGTCCGGACGATCCCGCCGCCGATCTTAGCGTTGCGGCGCGCTGGGCCCCTGACGAATCGCGTTTCGAATTGACGCAGGCGGTTCTCGAAGCGCCCCGCTCCAACATTCACGCAACGGGCGTAATGAACTGGACCGCCGCGCCCGATGCGATGCAGGCCGCCGTCAAAAATGCCCAGCTCGAAATTGTTTCGCGCGGCGTCGCCGTGGCGGACGCACTCGCGTGGTATCGCGCGTTCCATCGCGACGTGCCCGAACAGGTTGCTCTGAATGGCATGGCAACCATGCACGTCACGCTATCCGGCTGGCCGCCGCGCATTCAGAAGGGAATTGTCGCCTCCGACGGCGTCGAACTCGACGGCGGCAGCGTTCCCGTGCCCATTCGCATGGGACGCGCGTCCTTGCTATTCACGGACCATTCCGTTTCGCTTCCTCCCGCGGTCTTCTCGCTCGGCGTTCGTTCCGGCGAATTCCGCTTGAGCGGCTCCGCTGAGCGCGTTCCTCGATGGCATTCCTCGTGGAAACTCGATGGCCAGACGACTGAAGTGCGGACATTTTTCGCCGCGGCTAACGCGCTGGGATTCAGTTTGCCGCCCGGATGGCTGATCGACGGGCCTGCGCAGTTTCATTTGCAGTGGCAAGATGCTGCTTCGCCGCCGCGCTCGGCCGCGGTCGCTTCATCGCCGACGTCAGGGTTTCGCCATCCGCAGGGCACGATAACGCTCGCAGGCATCGCGATTCGCGCCCCGTTTCTCAATCACGAAATCACGCACTTGTCGGGAACTGTGAATTTGTCCCCGCCGGGCAATGGCGACGACGTGAAGATCCAGTTAGCCTCAGCCGATGCCTTCGGCGCGAATTGGCGCGGCGCTCTCGAGCGCCACGCCGCCAGTGACGAATGGAAGTTCGCACTTTCCGCGAACCAACTTGATGCCGCCGAAATGGACCGCTGGCTCAACCCGCAGCGCCGTGAAAGTCTTCTCGACCGCATTCTGCCGTTCCTTGCGTCGAAGCCACAACCTCAGCCTATTCCTCGATGGCTTCGCGGCCATGGCTCGGTTTCCGTTGGCGAGTTCGCTCTCGCACCGCTCAGTGTCAGCCAGTTCACCGCGGACGCCGCGCTCGACGGCCGCCAGCTGGCACTGACGAATGCCCGCGCGCAATTCTATGGAGGCGAGGTGCTCGGCGCCATCGCGCTCAATCTGACCGCGCAGCCAACCTACGACGCCACCGCAAAATTTACCGATGTAAAATTGGGCTCGCTCGCTGCACGGACCCGGCCTCTTGCGAATCTTTTTTCGGGCACAGCTTCTGGCGACATGCAAATTTCAGCGAAGGGCGTTGGCCGCGCCGCACTGCTCGCTTCGCTCGCCTGCCGTGGCGACGCGCGCATTCGCGACGCCGCCTACAACGGCATGGACCTCAACGAATCGCGTAGCGCGGGTGCGCGCAGGCCCGGTATCACGAACTTTTCTGCCGCGTCCGCCGATTTCTCGTGCGCCGATGGGCAGGTTCGCTTTTCCCGATTGCATCTCGAAACTCAAGCCGCGGCCTACAACGCGGCAGGCTACATTGATTTCAAACGCCAGCTAAATTTGGAGTTTACTCCGCTCGTGGCTGGTAAAGCCTCGGGCCTCTCGCCCATAAACGACCCGCCGAACAAAAACCCCTTCGGCGTCTTCACATTGACGGGCGTGCTCAGCTCTCCAACGTTAACGCGCACCACCCGCCGCGCTTCTTCGCAATAGCCGATTGGCTATTTTTGTTCTGTCCTGCGTGGAGATTCTGTTATGCTCCCCGCAAAATCGGTGCCCGCGCAGGCGTCGCCACGGCAATTGCCCGGGACGCCTCTCGGAGAACAACGGATCAAATAAGCGGAGGTGCGTATGCGACGCGGGAGTCTCCTCGTAAGTGTGGTCACTGCCATGATTCTAGCGACGGAGGGAATCGCATCGGCGCAGATTGGCAAAAGTGTCGCGGTAGCAGCCGGCACGCCCGAAGACGCGGAGGTTTCGGCAATTTACGCCGCGCAAGACCCGGCGCAGAAGGTTGCTCTGCTCGATAAGTTTTCGGCGGAACACGCGACGGGGGATCTCGCGCTCCTGGCTGACCAGCTTTACGTCAGCGCTTATATCGCGGAAAAGAATTACGACAAGGCATTCGAGTACGGCGACAAAGCGCTCACCATTGATCCGGACAGTTTCGAGACCGCGGTGAATCTGGTCCGCGCCGCGGAGCAATCTGGCGATTCCACGAAGATGCTGCACTACGGCGACATCACGGGCGGGATTCTCGCGCGATATAAAGCCTCGCCCGCCCCGGCGGGCGGCAGCGCGGCGGATTGGGAGCAGACAAAAGCAGAGAAGCTGAAGGCAGCCGATCCCGATGTGCAATATGCCGAATACGCGTACTACAGCAGTGCCGTCAAAACGGCCGATCCGGCAACTCGCGCGCAGATGCTCGACCATTACGTCGCCGCGTTTCCCGATTCGCCTTACACAAAAAATGCCGAGATAGGGACCGTGCTGGCCTATCAGGCGGCAAGGGACAACGCGAAAATGCTCGACGCCGCGCAGACAGCCTTGAAGGATGAACCAAATAACACCACAGTTCTCGTTTTGGTTGCGGATTATTGGAGCGACCGCAATCAGCAGTTAACGTTGGCGGAAGCGGATGCGAAGAAAGCTCTGGCGGCGCTCCCCTCGGTCACCAAGCCCGAAGGCCTCTCGGACGTGCAATGGCAGAAGCAGGTATCGATGCAAAAAGGCCTGGCGCTGTCGGCGCTCGGCGAAGTCTATGTGAATCAAGGCAAGAATGTGGCGGCGATCCAATCGTTTCAGCAGGCCAGCCCGCTCCTCAAAACGGATAATTTCAGCTACGGACGAAATCTCTATCGCTGGGGCTTCACGCTGGCGAAAATGAGGCGGATAGCGGAGGCGCGGCGAATTCTCACCCAAGCCGTCAACGTCGACAGCCCGTATCGCAGTCTGGCGCGGCAAACGCTGGAAAAAATCGGCGGCGGGTGACGCAATCCGCGCGTCGGCACGCCCATTCTTCTGGCCTTGCGAATCTCACAAAACAAAAGGCGCCCCGATAAATCGGAGCGCCTTTTTTGCATCACGCGTCTGCTTGAGGGCTAGGGCGTAGGTAAAAAAACTGTATGAGCCTCGATTACTGCGACGGCGGCGGCGCAGCTGGCGCGTTACCGCCGGCTGCCGCTTTTTTGGCGAGCGCGTCCCGGTCTGCCTGCAGTTGCTTTATCTCAGATGCGAGATGTTGCGCGGTGGCGGTGTGGGATTCGAGGCGCCATTCGAGCCTTTTCTTTTCGAGTCCAGATACCGAAGGATTATTCGCCTGCTGTTTAACCTGTTGCAAATATTCTTGTTCCGACGCGAACGTGCGCTGCTTGTCCGCAATCATACCGTCGGCCTGTTGAAACGTTTTTGGCTTTGATGCGTCCACGACGGCGGTCTGCGTCGGGGCCTGCTGAGCGGCCGCTTTTTCCTTGGCCTGCTCCATCTGGTAGCTGTCGGAAGGCGAGCGGAGCGAACTCAGGTCGTCGTCGCTCCACACCTTGGCGGTCTTTGCCGGAGTGGGCTTCGCCTCCTGCTTCTGCGGAGCGGATGTCTGCGACGTCTGTTGTTGCGCCGTGGCCGTCAGCGAAGCGCCTGAGACTACCGCTGCGGCGATGATGACTCTGAAGAATTGTTTTGTTTTCATGTTCTCTCTCGCTCGGCTTTTATTGTGCAATTTCATGGAACGACAGCACCTGATACGTCACCGGCTTCTCGGAGTTCTTAATCCAGCAACTGTTGTAATAAACTCCGTTTCCGCCGCCGCCGTTGATGGTGAAATCCGCAGGCCCGTACGTTCCCGGAGGGTTGCCCGAGGTATTGGCGACGAAGATCGCCCCGTTGAATTGGCCATTTCCGCCGCCGTTCTGAACGTACGTGGTGAGTCCGCTGCCAACAACCAGAATGATTCCGTTCCAACTCGAATTACCGTTGTAAGTCAGGTTTCCGGTGACCACCAAAATGCCGGAACCTGTGGTGCTGCCGCTGATGTCCAGATCACCATCCACATACGTCACTTGCGGCGTCGTAGCAGGAGTGGCGCCTGAACCCGACCACAAGCTGCCCTGCGCGTTCACGATCTGAGAGTAAGTGTAGCCCGAAGGGCTCGCTGGCGCTGCGATGGTCGGGCTGGGACACTGGGCGGTGTTCGCGGCGGCCTGTGAAGCGGCGAGGCACACGTTGCTGTTCTGCGCGATGGTCGCCACTTCTTGCAGCAACGCTGCCGGCGAGTTCATGTTTGGCGGAAGCGGCGGAGTGCTGACGCTGGGTGTGGTGCCGGTGGATCCTGTGTAATTGGTCGGACGCGGAATCTGGGTGTCGACATAGTTGGTATTGGTTTGGCTCCCGGCATTGTCATTGCCCGGCGAGACGCCGATAGCGGGCACCGGAGCTGAAGCCGTATTGCAACCTGGCACCGCCGGCGGAGGGGTGAAAGAGCAGCCCGCGACGGTAGTCGTTTGTGCCGTGTCGTTTCCGTCCATGCAGTAGCCGTTCGAGTTCGGCGGATTGAAGCTGCCAAGCGGTCCCGGCAAAGTCAACGCGGACGGGAGGTTCAAATTGAGCGAAACCTGCGTAACTACGTACTGCTCCATCTTCTCGGTACCATTCGGCAACACGGCCAGCGCGGTAACTTCCAACGCTTGGTTTGCTGTCGAAGGCACGCCCAACGGGGCGGTCGGGACCACAATCAGGCTCGGCTTGGGATTGCCATTTATGTCCGTATGCGCCGGGTCGTAATACAGCGGAGTCGCCGGATCTAAAACCCCATCACCATTCACGTCGATGTTGAGCGATTTTTCAGTAACCGCATTGATACGAACCCACTTGTAGAGAGGAACCGGGACGCCTGGTGCCGCTCCTGCTGCCCAAACGGAAGGGATCGCTTGCACCTGCGCCGCCGCCAGCGGCTGGCCAAATTCCTGCGGGAATTCGTTGTCCGGATAGGTCGCGTTGTTTCCCGGATTCGCCGGTGTTACAACTTCTCCGGGCAAGGGATTCAATATATAGCGCACCTGCATCTGCGGAAGCACCGCCAAAGGCGCTCCGGCGGGGATGAATCCGGGGACAGTGGCGTTGAAATCGTTCGGGCTTCCGGACAACAAGCGCCCGCGCGCTTCTTCGAGGCCAGCCGTGCCGGCGTCATAGGCGCTGGTCGAGGAACGGTAGTTTCCCGCGAGCGAGCTTTCCGTCCCCGAGTTTGCCACGAGGGCAAGGGCAACGCCGCTGACGAGCAGCAGAACGAAAATGGAAATCAGCAGAGCTACTCCTGCTTCCTGGCGCTTCGGTGAAAAGGTGTTGGGTTTCATGGGTTTATCCTTATCCTTATCGTTACTACTGATTTGGATTTAGGCGATGGCCTCGCCCATTTAATTCGACCAAGCGCGGCGCGCGGGTCTGGGCGTCGTTTCGGGTTGCTCGTACGATCAAAGTGACCTCTACATCGCGAACCGTCTGCGGTGAATTGCCCACTGTCGGCGACGGCGCACCCGCATTCTGGCAAAGCACCGGTCCATTCGCCGTGTCACAGTAATATTGGAAAATCGGCTGAGGATTTCCTCCCGGAAACATCGTCGGATAGGCGGCCCTGAATGCGGCGATCTGCGCGGCGCTCGCGTTATTCATTACATTCGTAACGTAAGGAAACATGTTCCCGGCGGCTATCGACAGTACCGCGGCAGGATTCGCACCCACCTTGGGCCACACGCCGCGGAAGAGAGTTGTTCCCTGCAACGTGTAGCGTATCCAGTTGACGCCGGTATTGTCGTACTTTTCCTCGAAAATCACGTCGAAGTCGCCCGGCGTTGTACAAGTGCCGCCGCCCGCAGTGCCAATCAGGCAAGGAGTTACAGCGTAATTTGGCGACCACGCGACCGGCGTAATGGCATTTAAGTTCGCAGGTGGCGTGAAGGAGAACTGGTTCTGCGGCGGGAAACCCGCATCGCTGGCGTCGCGCACGACCTCATCCAGCCCCAGACGTGCTTGCTGAAACGAGTCAAGGACCTGCGATTCCGTCCGGAAGCGTTTCTGTGACATGTTCACAAGGCTGAACATGGCTCCGCAAATCACCAGGAAGACGCTCATAGCGACCATAATCTCAATCAGGGTGAATCCTTTTTGGTGTTCAAACTTTTGCACGATTGTCATTTGTCCACCGTCGCATCCAGTGTGATTGGCAAAAACGCTCCGTTACCGCCGCGACGGCGCACGCCAACGATGAAGCGTTTGGCGCTGGCAGTCGTTCCGTTGCCTAGAGTGATTACCGCCCAGCGGACGTCATACGACGTGTCCGAGGGATCGTCGGGATCCGAATAATAAAAGCTGTAGCCGGCTACTTGCGCGACCCCATAGTTGATCAAAGGACGGTTCCCAAGATTCAGCAGTGGGCTGCCCACGATGACTCCCGGCGTCGCCGGATTGCCCAGATTGCACAGGCCTGCCGCCGGGCAGACGATGCCTTGTGGGTCGCTGAAGGTCGGATTGCCAATGGGCTGACCCAGCAGCGTATCCATTTCACGTTGCGCGATCACCAGAGAAGTGGAGTCGCTTCGATTGCCCATATTCATATTCACCGCTACCGGCACCAGTTTCGCCACACCCACTATGCCGATCAGCAAGACCGCCGTGGCAACGGCCATCTCGATCAGCGTGAATCCGTGTTGGTTGTGCAGTTGCGTTTTGGATTGTCTTCGCATGTTTTCGCTCTCTTAGTCCTTGGTTAGCTCGGCTGACGCCAGCTTCCTGCTGAGTCAGCGGACCATATCTGAATGGAACCGGAAGGCATCAAGACCACGGCTCGGTAGCCCGCGGCCGGAATGGCAGTGTTCCCAACATAAAGTACAAACACGCCGGGCGCGGCCGGGTTCGCGGCCCCACGGCCGTCGAACGTGTCCACACCGTTTGTCGGCGAAGTTGCCGTTAACACCGGTACTCCGATTGCCGCAGCCAGCCCTCCCGTATTGGGAACCGCTCCAGCCGCCACCAGATTTACGTTGCCGCTCAGGAGAGTCTGCGGTTCCGTGGTTTGCTCATTTCCGTCTTTGTTGGAATCCCCCCATATACGCGTCTGACCGCCAGCCGCCGCAATGATGAAATTGATCGGCGTGTTGAGCCGTATAGCTTGAAATCGTGTGGCCTTTAGAATTCCTGCCACCTGCGAGGCCGCATTGTCCAATTGGTAGCCTCTATAGGATTGAAGGAAAGAAGGCGTGGCAATCGCCAACATAGCAGAAGCTATACCCATAACTATGAGGGTCTCGATCAAACTGACGCCGCGCCCTGAGTTTGTTCGCTTTCTCATTTGCAATCCCGCTCCTCGCTTCTTTGAGCCACAGGTATAAGAGCATCAGGGCGGCCATTCACCGCTCTCTTATAAGCTGCTCCTAATCAGTAGTATGCGAGAATTCGACTTACGATGCGGCCAGGGATGCCGTGCTCGGTGGGGTCAATTTGTTACCAAACAGCTATCCGAGGACACACGAATCGGTTCCCGGATTCGTTCTCGCTTCCCCTGTCCTCGTTCTGGCAGGTGCCCTCCGCGACCGGCTGCCTCGCCCTGCCTGCCTGAACGCATTTTGGGGAGAGGACACATCTTGCGTCGGGCCTCTGTTTTTAGCCGGAGTGCCCCCAAGAGTGCGTTCTTGCGCTACTCCGGATGTTTCCCGGAGCGTCAGATTTTTCTTCACATGATTTCCGAAGCGGCCAACGATCCGATCCTCAATACGCGTCTCGCTCTCATTGTTCCTTCCGCGTCACTCTGGTAATCTTTCTACACGCTGGTGACGCGGAGAGGTGTCTGAGCGGTTGAAAGAGCCCGCCTCGAAAGCGGGTAGCCTGGCAAAACCGGGCTCGTGGGTTCAAATCCCACCCTCTCCGCCAAGACTGATTTTCCTCAAGGGTTTCATGTGGCACAGGCTCAGCCTGTGCGCTTTTTGCGGGTGCCCCATGCTCGGTTTTTGTGAGCGTGGGGCTTTTCGTTCCCCGCCATAAGAAATCTCTTGCCAATCATCGGTGCACCGGTCCGGCATCAGCGCCGGGCGGAGAAGAATGTTTGCAGCAGCGCAGCGGCTTCATCGGCGCAAACACCTGCCGCGATTTCGACGCGGTGATTGACTCGCGGATGGTCGAAGACGGCGAAGCACGAGTGCACTGCGCCTCCCTTGGGATCGTCGGCGCCATAAACGAGCCGCGCCACGCGCGCATGCAAGATCGCCCCGGAACACATCGCGCACGGCTCAATTGTCACGTAGAGAGTCGTCCCCATCAGGCGATGATTCCCAATCGCCGCCGCGGCGGCGCGCAACGCAACCATTTCCGCGTGCGCCGTGGGATCGCAATCCGCAATGGTGCGGTTGGCGGCGCGCGCGATGATGCTGTCCCCGAGGGTAATAACACAACCGACCGGCACTTCGCCGCCGCGCTCCGCCGCCCGCGCTTCCCCGAGCGCCATCTGCATGTACGTTTCATCAAGCTTCGATTGCATTTGCCGAGCGCTGTTCCAATCGTCGCTCATCGCGCATCAGAATAGCATGGGAGTTTTATTGGAAGCCCACGGGAGACGCGGCATGCAGTTTTTAGCGAGCATAGGCGCCCAGTTCGTCCGGGCAGGCGCCGAAAGGCCGCGGCTCACACCAACATTGCTCGGTTTCGTGTTTGCGCTCTGCGCCATTTTCTGCTGCGCAGCGCTCCCAAGCATCAGCGCGAAGGCTGGCAAGTCGAAGACCGCGCCGCCCGACCTGACGCCGTCCGCTCTATCGCGGCAAGCTTGGGCAATTCTCGACGAAGGCGCCGCATCGCACAGCTTGCGTAAGCGCACGGACGCCATCGCCGCGCTTTCCTCCATGCAAGGAGACGACAAGGCCATCAAACTTATCGAAAATGGCCTCGTCGACAAGAACCTCGATGTTCGCCGCATCGCCGCCTCCGCGCTCGGGAACATGGACGCGAAGGAGGCCCTTCCCGCCCTGAAAAAAGCAACCGACGACCCGGATCCCACCGTCAGCTTTGCGGCGGCGGAGGCGCTCTGGAAGATGGGGGACCGCAGCGGCGCAGAGATTTTTTACGCTGTTGTTTTGGGCAATCGTCACGCCGCCCATGGAGCGGTGTCGAGCAACATCGACGACGCAAAAAAAACGCTTCACGATCCAAAGGCGCTCGCGTTGATTGGCATAAATGAGGGCTCTGGCGCGTTACTGGGCCCCTTTTCCGAAAGTATCACGATCGCTGAAGTGCTTGCCAAGGACCGCTCGTCGTCAAGCCGCGCTCTTTCGGCCACTTTGCTTGGCCAGCATCCCACGCCCGATGCGGAAAAGATTCTGGAAGATGCCCTCGCCGACAAAAACATCGCAGTGCGAGCGGCGGCTGCGCGGGCGCTCGGCGGATTCGATGATCCTGCGCTGATCAAAAGGCTGGCGCCGCTGATGGGTGCGAAAGGCACGCCGCTTATCAAGCCAGTCGATTCGGTGCGCTACATGGCATCCGCCGCAGTTCTTCGGTTGCTTCGCAAACAAAAATCCGCTGCTCCGGCCACCACGGCATCGGCAAAATCCGGCCGCTGAGCTTCGCAGGCAACACATTCGCCAACGCTGCTTGCCCCAGCCTTCGCGCTGCGGTATAAAACTTCGGCCTGTCCTAACGAAGCGAAACCATGGAACTGCGCAAAGACCCCATCACGCGGAGCTGGGTGGTGGTCGGCCATTCGGATCACGCGGAATTGCCGGCCGAGCCCTGTCCGTTGTGCCCCGGCCATGAAGGCGACACGCGCACGATTCTCCAATTGCCTGCTCAGGGCCAGTGGCAGGTTCGCGTTTTGCCCCATTTCCGTCCTCTGTACCACATCGAAGGCGAGCCAGGCCGCTCCGCGGAAGGAATTTATGACCGCATGAGCGGCGTCGGCGCGCACGAAATTCTGATCGACACGCCGGATCATGCGCATTGCGTGGCCGATGAACCCGCCGAAAACGTGGCGCTGATGCTCGAGGCCTACGCCCGGCGCATCGCCGACTTGAAACGCGATCCGCGATTTAAGTACGTCGCCGTTTTCAAGAACCGCGGCGCGAATTCCGGCGAGGAATGGGCGCATTCCCATTCGCAAATTGCCGCGACCACCTTTGTTCCCCGGCGCGTGCTGTACGAATTGCGCGCGGCTCGCGATTGGTTCCGTGAGCGGGACCGCTGCGTCTTTTGCGATATTCTTCGCCAGGAAGAAAGCCAAAAGAAGCGCGTCGTAGATGCGCAGGGCGATTACCTTGCATTCTGTCCCTACGCTTCGCGAGTGCCGTTTGAAACATGGATTATGCCGCGCCGGCACGCACATCTGTTCGAGGCCCCTGGCGCCGAGGATTTTCGGGCGCTCGGCACGCTGCTGGCCCGCGTGATCCGGCGTTTGCGCTCGGTCGCGCACGGATATCACTTGGTCGTCCACACCGCGCCAAATTCCTTGCAGACGAAAGGCGAGTTGAGCGACTACTGGAAAAGTATCGGGGAAGATTATCACTGGCACATCGAAATTCTCCCCGTCGTGCCGACCGGCGAAAAGTCCTACGTCATCAAGGAAGTATATTTCAACGCTTTGTTGCCCGAGCAAGCCGCCGAATTGCTCCGCCAGGTCGATCCCGGCCGATGACGTTGCGCGCGCAGAATGCAGTCCAACGCGGCGGAATTATTGCGAAACTCCTGGTCCTCCTTATCCTTGTGCTTCTTGGTTTCCTGATTTACGTCGCGCGGGCCCCGCTGCTGCGGGTTGCTGGCAAGTTCTGGATTACGCCCCAGCCTCCGGCTGCTTCCGACGTCATCGTGATTCTCAGTGACGACGATTTCACGGCCGATCGCGCGTCGCGCGCCGCCGAGCTCTACCACGCAGGATGGGCGCCGAAGATCGTCGCGAGCGGCCGGTGGTTGCGTCCCTATGCGAGCATTGCGGAGCTGATGCAGAAGGACCTGGAGGCGCGCGGCGTTCCGGAAAAAGCCATCATTGCGTATCCGCATAACGCGGTGGATACGCTGATCGAATTGACGGAAATCCGTGGTTTCGTTCAGCGCCACGGCTGGAAGCGCGTGATGATTGTTACATCGAATTTTCACACCCGCCGCACGCGCTACCTGTGCCGGCATATTTTCCCCGCGGATATCAAAGTGCTCGTCGAGGCCGCGCCCGACGTCAATTACGATCCGGATTCTTGGTGGCGCACTCGCGGCGGTCTAAAAATTTTCCTGCACGAGACGCTGGGCATGGTTGTGTCGGCTTGGGAAGTGCACCACCAGAAACCAGGCACGTCGGGAGCGCTGCTGTTCCCCACAATTCTCCCCATTGTCGTTAAGTGAACGCTTTTGTTTCTCCCATTGGTTTACACAGGCATAGCTCTGTACTATAGTGCCTGAACCGCAAAGATTGCCTGTACACACTGGAGGTTTCCATGTGGCGGAAACAATCTGAAGGAAAGCCATCTCCCCTTCCGACGCCCGGAGCGCCGTCGGCATTTGCGCCGCCGTCACATACACCGCCGGCGGAAAAATCCGCAGGAACGCCGCCATCCCTATCGAAGCCCGCGCCGGCAATACCGCCTGCTCCTGTGCCGTCGCCGGAAGCGGCAATTTTGACGCAAGGCATTCGCATTCGCGGCGAATTGACAGGGAAGGCCGACCTTTTTATCGACGGAGATGTGGAAGGCAGCGTCCGTCTCGGTGATTCGCGCCTGACCATCGGACCGAGCGGCCACGTGAAAGCAGACATCGAAGCGCGCGAAATCTATATCCGGGGCAATGTTCAGGGCAATCTTCGCGGACGCGAGCGCATCACCCTGGGGAACTCGTGCCACGTGAAGGGCGATCTGGAATCACCGCGCATCGCCATTGAAGATGGCGCGCAATTCAAAGGCCGCGTGGAAATGGGGCCGGCCGCCGACGCGCGCGAGCGCCAGATCAAGCGCACCGTCCCCGCCGTTACGCCATCCACAACATCTTTCTCAAGTGACGCTACAGCAACTTCGGTGCCCGTCGAGGCCAACACTAAAAAATGAACTGGATGGGGGGAAAGTCGCGCTTGGGGGCTGTGGCGGCGCCGGTGGCGTCTAAAACGCGTGGCATTACGTCTGCGATTGTGCCCCCGACATCCGCGACAAAATCCAATCACAAAGCCGAAAATTTCCGACTTTCGAATGGTCTCAAGGATTTTCTCTGGCTCATCAGCGATGTTGAAAATGGCCGCCTCCTCGATCTGGGCCAAGTCTCTCAGGCAACGCTGAATTTTTTCATCGAGCGCGGTTTTCGCGTCACCACCGACGACATGCTCCGCTCATGGAAGGAATTCCGCAGCGCCGTGGAAGAAAAGCAGCGCAACACTCCGCCCAGCGATTTCAACGAGCCGCTTTCTCCCGAGGAGATTGCCCAACATTTCCTGGAGAACTCGCTCCAATATGCGGACGATCAATTCAATGCGGTGCTCGTGTGGGATATCTTTGACCGGCTCGACCCCGAATTGCTGTCTCGCGTTGCCAGCCGCCTTTACGATATCGTCCATCCGGGAGGCGCGGTTCTCGCGCTTTTCCACAGCAAAACGCCGGAGCGCACCTACCGCTATCGCATCGTCGATAATCAAACCATCGAGATCGTGCCTATCGGTCTCGCCGGTACGCACATGCGCATCTTCCAGAATCGCGAAATCCTGAACCTCTTCAGCCGTTTCCGCTCCGCAAAAACTTTCGTCGGTCGCGACCAGCTCCGCGAAGGTCTTTTCATTAAGTAGCCGCGTTGATCGAGAATCAACGTACTTGGCAAGAAGAGATGGAACAGAAACTCACAAACCTCCGGGCCGTCCTGTCTGAGGGACAGGCTCTGGACGCCCATCAGGTCTTTGACGAATTTGTCCGAGAGCACGAATGGGGATTAGCCCTCCACGTCGTCTGCGACTACCGCCCGGAACCGACGGCCCCAGCAGCGCCAGAGGCAGTACGGCAGCAGATACAATCTCTGCACGAGGTTATGGCGATAGAAGACACCTGTGTTGCCGACCTACGTCGGAAAGCGGAGCGTGTTGGCCGCGCCTTAACTTTGGGTGGCCGTGGCGGGGTGATCCGATGATGTTGTGCGTAACCCTATTTCCCACATAATCTTGGCCTGTGGATTTCTCGTTATTTTCGCGCTTGCAATGCGCATGGCGCCGGAGTATTACGGGAATTGTACTTGGGAAAACGACGGAGGTTAGATGTGACTCCACCGGACAACCAAGCGTCCTGAAAACATTCACACCGCTCTTGCGGTGCGACACCCCACGACGCCCAAGTGATTCGCGATTGACGCCGCGTGGGCCTCAGGAAACGGCAAAGCGGGAGGCTGTAAGGCTTCCCGCTTCGTCTGTCGCGGCGCGTAATTCTGGATTCTTCAGCTTTGCGTGGATTTCGTCCGCGCTTCGGCTGGCGATGAGCCTTTTGCGGCACGCATGCGCAACGCCTGAATAATGCCCGGCAGGATCGAAAGAAAAATTACTCCGGCAATCACCCAGTGAATTTGCTTTTCGACGTTCGGGATCTTCTTGCCGAGCGTGAAGCCGGTCAACACCATGCTGCCCACCCAGAGGATGGCGCCGAAAATGTCGTATGTGAGGTATCGCGAGTAGCGCATCCGCGCGGCCCCAGCTACGGGAGGGCAGAATGTCCGGATTACGGGAATGAACCGCGCGAGGATAATGGTCTTGCCGCCGTGCTGGTCATAAAATGCTTTCGCGCGTTCCAGATGCTTCTTCTTGAAGAACCGCGAATCTTCCCGCCGGTAGAGGTTCACGCCCGCCTTGCGCCCGATAAAATACCCGAGCTGATCGCCCGCAATCGCGCAGAGCGGAACGGGCAGTAGCAGCCATGCGAGTTCCAGCTGGCCCGTTGCCGCAAAAACGCCGGCCGTCACCAGCAGGGAATCGCCAGGCAGAAAAAAGCCCACAAACAATCCTGTCTCGACAAAGACGATCACGCACACCAGCAGCGTTCCGCCCCATTGAATGAGTCCTTGAACGTTATAAAGTTGGTGGATTAAGTCCCGCCAGGGTACCGCCATTGCGCTGGTTATCCTTCCCGTATCCTACTGGTTCACCGAAGCTTCGCAAATCCACCATAGCAGAAAACAAGGCTTCTCGCCGAGGCCCCGGGCTGCTCGGTATCGGTATAGTACTTTGCTCCCAGCGGTTCGACTCCCCCGTACCATTTGCCGGAACAGCTCTCCGCTACACAATGTCCGTATCGAATACAAAACCTAGTCTGGAGGGGCGAGCATATGGAAGGTGGCTACGCAGTCTGGATGGGGCAGCCGGTCATTCTTCGAGTGGTTGCGGGCAACCTGCGCGTTCCACTGCGCGGGCGCCTGGTCAGCGAAACGAACGACGTGTTGCGGCTGCGCATTGCCGACAACTGGGAGGTCGATGTTTTCAAGTCCATGGTGGTTGCCGTGGAACACGATGCTCCGTTCACAGTGGTTCACTAGCCCGGAAGGAGATTGGAAAACAACAATGGCGACTGCGTTGAACAACCACAGGGTTAGCGAAGTTGCGACAGTCCAGATACCGGCTGGGTGGTTCGCCGAGAACGTTCGCCCGTGGCTCGGGGCCGCGCAAAGCACTGTGGCCGTTTTGACGTACCGGGAAGCCTTGAGACTTTTGATTCTGGCAAAACAGTTGGGCTGGTAGACAGCCTGCGCACCGCATCATTCAATTTCTAGCTTCCGCATCCCCATCCGGGCTCGTTCCCCCAGCGAGCCCGATTTTTTTTGCCCTCGATCCGGTTCAAGCTATTCTGCGAGGAACAAGCTCTGCGCGAAGGGCCAATCCGCATCCACCCATTGTGCGTCGCAACGAAAGCCTGCGCGCTCGCCCATGCCTGCCGCTTCGTCGCAGCGATACTTGTGCGAGCTTTCCGTCCAGATTGTCTCGCCTTCGGTGAAATTCATCTCGAGTGCGGCTCCGCGTATGTGGACCCTCTGCGGCTGCGTCGAGCGCAAATGCATCTCGATACGCCGCTCGCTTTCGTTCCACCGCGCTTCATGTGTGAAGCAATTCAAATCAAAATCCGCATCCAATTCCCGATTGATGCGCG
This sequence comes from Candidatus Acidiferrales bacterium, assembly GCA_049678845.1. Taxonomy (GTDB): domain Bacteria; phylum Acidobacteriota; class Terriglobia; order Acidiferrales; family UBA7541; genus DAHUXN01. The sequence continues at coordinate 16,615 of JBAUEX010000324.1, read as the reverse complement.
CCAGCAGATTGCGGTTAAACGCCGCGGTCACGCCGGCCGGGTCATCGTAAGCAAGCAATAACTGGCTGACGGATTTCTCCAAGTCGGTTGACAGCAAGAGCGCATCCCCGGGATGCAAAATGCGACGCACTTCGCGCAGGAATTGCTCTCCCGCGGGCCGGTCGAAATTGCCGATCGTGCTTCCCAGGAAGAGCACCAGCAATCGCTCGCCCGCATTGCGCCTCGACGCCACATCGAGCAATCCATCCAGATACGCGCGCTCGAACCCTACGACGCTCACCGAATCGATTCGTCCGAGTTCCTGCCAACAGCGCGAAAGCGCGGTGCGCGAAATGTCGATCGGATAATAGGTAACGGATTGGCGCCGCGAGAGCGCTTCCAGGATCCAGCGCGTTTTGGTGCCGCTGCCGCTCCCCAGTTCCGCCACCGCCACCGGCGAAGGGAGGCGCTCAATCATCTCGTCCGCGTGACGTTTCAGCAAACCCGCACCGGCGCGCGACAGCCCGTATTCCGGCAGCAGGCAGATCACTTCAAACAGCGCCGAGCCTACTTCGTCATACAAATATTTCGACGGCAATTCCTTCTGGCCCGTTCTGTTCAGTCCGTCGCGAACGTCCGCGGCCAAATTTCCCGCAGGCGTTCCGGAGACGTCATGCGTGTGAATGCGCATTGCGGTTGCCATGGATTATTCCTCCACCGCGCGGAACTTTGCGTAAACGTAGGGATAATGCGGCTGGAACCAGTTGCGAAAAGAGCGCCGCAACATACAAGAGGCGGTGCGTTGCGAGCCACCCTTCATCACGAAATGTCTTCCGTCAAAAAAGTTCGCAGAATATCCGGGATAAAACGGAAACGGCTTGAAAGCGGGGAACGGCGCGAACGGCGTCGACGTCCATTCCCACCCATTGCCGAGCAGATCCTGCACGCCAAACGCGCTTTGGCCGCTCGGATACCTATTCACAGGCGTCGGATCCCAGTGAGCGAAATCGAAATTGCCTCGCTGCGCGCTCGGTTCGACGTCGCCCCACGGAAACAGGCATTCACTTTCCGTCGGAGTGCCGTACGCGGCGCGATGCCATTGCGCCTCGCTTGGCAACACGCGCTTCGCCCATCGCATGTAGGCCGAGGCCTCTGCGTGGCTCGCATAAACCGGTGAATCGAGCGGCAGCGGAATCTTTGCGAACATTCCGCGATATTCCCAGCGGTTGTGATTGCCGGCACTATTGTCGCCGCTGCGCTCCCAGAAAAGCGGATGTGAAATTCCCTGTGATGTGATCCATTGCCAACCTTCCGCGCTCCAGTATGCTTTTTCTTCGTATCCGCCGCCGCGCACAAATTCCAGGTATTCGCCGTTCGTGACGGGGTAAACGCCGACGTTAAATCGCGGAACGAAAACTTTCAGTTCTTCGAATTCGTTGTCCCAGCCAAATTCCTTGCGTTCGCTCCGCATGCCCAGCGTCGCTTCGCCCTCCGGAATCGCCGTCATTCGCGATCCGGCGGATTTCGAAGCCGGCGTGTCGACGATCCGCTGCGACAATATTGGTGGCGCGATTTTCTTTTCGATGGGCAACTGGTGCAGCAAATAAGCGAGCGTCTCGGCGTGCATAAGCCGGTGCTCGACCGCTACGTTCAGCAATGTGTCCAGAGACGTCCCGGAGGCTTCCGCCGCAAGCTTGCTCAAGGGCGCGCACAATGCCTCGTCGATTGTTTCGCGCAGCTTCGTGTTGTACGCCCGGATTTCCTCGACGCTCGGCCAGTCCGCCGGTTGATCGCTCGGCAACTGCCCGTCTACCGGATCGATTCCGAAGGCGAACAGCTTGTCAAATGCCGGATGTGTGCTTGCAAGTCCAAACGTGTCGCGTCCCAGCAAATTCCAATCGAAAGATTCCAAATGCCCCAGGTAAAAAATCAGCCGGTGCCGCTCCGGAATCGGGCGATCACAAGTCGCATCAGGGCGCAGCAACGCAAACAGCAAATCCGTTTGCTCGCGCGCCTGCTCCATGCGCTCTTGCAATTGGTACAGGCAATCCGTCGCTGGTTTGGGGGTGGCCATGGGAGAATCCCGGGCGGACGGGAGTTTCCTTTCTACTCCTTTGCCGCGCGTTCTACAACGGTCTTAGATTCAAATTATCGGCCGAGGATTCTACAGGATTTACGGTATTCCTGCGCCTCAGCGAGTAGGTGAGGCGCTCGTCCCAAGTCTTTACGGAGAGAGATCGGCGAGCAGTTTGCGAAACGCCTTGCCCCTGTGGCTCACTTCATTCTTTTGCGTTTCGCGCAACTCGGCGAATGTTTTCGAGCGCGCAGGAAAATAAAATATCGGATCGTAGCCGAAACCTTCTTGTCCGTGCGGATCGTTTGCAATTACGCCCTCCGCCGAATCGGACACCACCGCCAGCGTTTGTCCCGCCCGCGCCGCCGCAATCACGCACACAAACCGCGCGCGTCGCGCCTCGCCCTTCACGCCGCGCATTTCGCCAAGCAATTTCCCGATGCGCTTGGCATCGTTCGCGTCGGGCCCCGCATATCGCGCCGAATGCACTCCGGGCGCCCCGTTCAACGCCGGTACGACCAGCCCGGAATCGTCCGCAAAAATTATTTCTTCGCTTGACCGGCTGTAATGCAGGGCTTTTCCGGCGGCATTTTCGGCAAACGTGGGAGCGTCTTCGGGAAACGCACGCAATTCGCGGAAGCGCGGCAGCAAATCCAGTTCGATCGCGTGTCCCTCGGCCATCGAGCGATACTCGCGCAGCTTGTTTGCATTCGATGACGCGAGCAGCAACTTAACGCGCACGGGCACGGAATTCCATGTGGAGCAGCTCCTGCTGCACTTCAGTCAAATGATGTATCCCCGCGGCGGCCAGGCGCAAAAGGGATTGCATTTCGTTCTCGGTGAACGGCCGCCCTTCCGCTGTCGCTTGCACTTCCACCAGTTTTCCCGAGCCGGTCATCACCACGTTCATGTCCACCTGCGCATGCGAATCTTCCTCGTACGCGAGATCGAGCAGCAGTTCGTCTTTCACGATACCGACGCTGATGGCCGCCACGGAATCGTGCAACGGGATCGCGCGCAGAATTCCCGCCGCCTTCATGCGTTCAAACGCCAGCGCCAGCGCCACGAACGCACCCGAAATCGAAGCCGTGCGAGTGCCACCGTCCGCTTCGATCACGTCGCAATCGACCCACACGGTTCGCTCGCCCAGAGCGCCGAGATCGGTAACAGCGCGCAGCGCGCGTCCGATCAATCGCTGAATTTCCTGCGTGCGCCCCGACTGTCTTCCTCGCGCGGCCTCGCGCGGCGTGCGTTTGTCCGTGGCGCGCGGCAACATTCCGTACTCGCTCGTCACCCATCCTTTTCCCTGATTCCTCAAAAATTGCGGCACGCCGTCTTCCACCGTCGCTGTCGCCACTACGCGCGTGCGGCCCGCTTCGATCAACACGCTTCCTTCCGCCGTCGACACGAAATCCGGCGTCAGTTTAACTGGCCGCAATTGGTTGGCCGCGCGTCCGTCGGGTCGCAGAAGTCCTCCGTGGGGCAGTAGGCTTCGTTTATTAGTGTGAAGGTGGTCGCGGACAGTGTCAACCGGCTGGCGCGCCCGGTTTTGGCGGCTGCCTGAGAGCGGGGGTCGACGTTCCCGGCGCCGTGGCGGGCTGGGCGTGCAGATCAAAAAACCCGGAAATGTCGATGTGCCCAGCAAGCGTCTCCGCTTCCTGCCCATGAATCAGGATTTTCAGCCGCGTAATTGCGGACATATTGGCTCCGAGCGTTTGCACAATGGAATTCACGGCCATCCACTCGCTCAAAATTCCCGAAGGCATTTCCGACGCGAGCGCGTCCGAGAAATCCGCGACCGCCGTGCCATCGGGCAGAATGTAAAAACTCAGCAACGTCGCGCCAAGCGGCAGCGTTCGCTGCGCGGGCGTCGGCGGATTCGCAATCAGCGCGCCGATCAATTGCTTCGCGCGCTCCACCGGGTCGGCGGAGAGAGGTAATTGCACCGTAACCGCCGCCAGCCGATCCGGCTCTGTGCTCGAAAGCCAAAATACCCGCGCGTTCGCAACCACATCGGTGGGCGTGGAAATGGGTGGTGCCAGCACTTCGCGGCGCTCTTGCTCTTCCGTTGCTTGTGTCCGCGCCAGACGCGCGACACGCTGGTGCAACACGCGCAAATAAATCAATCCCGCGACGACGGCAACCACCAGCACGATCACCGCAATTTTCGCACGTCGCGGCACCTATTTGCCTCCGGGCGGATAGATCGTCTTGTACGCCACCACTGCGCGAGTAATTTCATCTGCCAGCGCGGGAGCCAGTGCCTCAAGTTGCTGCGGCGCAGTCGCGATATTCGAAATCTCCACGGCCACCGCCGGCGTCGCGACGGAGCGCAGCTCGTATACCGGCAAGCTCGATGAAATTTCAGGCGAGCCTTTGAATTTTTGCGCCAACTCAACCTGAAGCAAGTCGCCGAATCTTCGACTCTGCTGCGCGTAAGGCTGTTGCGCCTCGCTCCACGGCAAAAATCCGGGCGGCGGAGGGGCCGGCTGAAGTGCCATGGCATTCACGCCCTGAGTTTGTGCGCCCGCGGTCGCGTTCGGTGCCCCGGCTGCGGTGACCGACGGAAATAAATAGGTGTACGTGCGTACCGTTCCCGCCGGCCCCGCCGAGCCAATATGCAAACTGATGAAGATTGCATCGCTCTGCGCATTGGCAATCGATGCGCGCTCGTCAAACGATGGATCCGTGTCGCCGCGTCGCGTCATCACCACTTGAAAGCCCTGTTCGCGCAAAGCGTCGCCGACGATTTGTGCGAATTCCAGCACCAGATCTTTTTCCGCTGCCCCGCTCGGACCGCGCGCGCCCGTGTCCGCGCCTCCGTGTGCCGGATCGAGAACGACAATGCGGAGTGTGTGCACAGGCGCAGCCGGCGCTTGCGGTGCCGCGGGCGCTTGAGTTTGCGGTGGCGCCGGAATTGGTGCCGGGGCGGCCTGTTGCGGCGGAATCGTTTGTTGATGGGGAGCCTGCGGAGGCTTCTCTGGCTGTGTTTGTTGCGGATTTTGCGCGGCAAGCGTGGCGCAAATGCCGGCAGTAGATAAAAACCACGCAATGATTAGCGCGCGTCGCACGCGGAAAGAATAACAGAAAACTCCGCCCATACTTTCAGGAAGAGATCTCGTGCCTCGCGCCCGTTACGCGCGCCACGACTGAATGTCGCCCGTTGCCAGTTGTGAAATGAACTCTCGGTCCGCGTCGAGGAACTCCATCTCCGCCAATTTGTGCGGCGCGACCCATGCAATTGCTTCAAATATGCGATTGTCAATCTGGCCAGATTCAATGGTTGCCGCGAAGAAAATCAATTCAACCGGCGACGGCATCTCCGCATATTTGTGCTTCGTGCGGTGGATTTCCACGCCAATGCTCGCGTCAACTGACAATTCCTCGCGCAACTCGCGTACCAGCGCGGCTTCCGGCGATTCTCCGTTCTGCACTTTGCCGCCGGGGAATTCCCATTTCAGCGGAAATATGCCGGAGCGGCTCCGTTGGCACGCAAGCACGCGCCCATCGCGCACGATCACCGCCGCGACAACGAGCACGGAATCTCCAGAAGAGATTTGCGTGGCATCACCACGGCGGATCATCCTGCGCCGTGCACGTGGTAAACGTGAACGCGTAGCATTCCAGGCCTGCCTGCCGCGAGACCAATTGCAGCAGGCGCTGCCTCATTCCCGGATTGCGCACCAGATTGTACATTCGCGGGGAATCTAGGTGGATAATCGTTCGCCCTGCTTTGTCGCGAACCACGTCTGTTCCCATTTCGTTCGACGCCAGCGGAAGGCCTTCGTGCAAAAGCTCGAGAATTTGTGGCTCGCCCTCCGGCACCATCACCAGATTCGCTTCGTTGCCCGTGTAATACAAAAGGATCGACGCAGGCGCCTCGGCTGTAGGCGCCGAACGCGCGCATTCGTCACGGCTGACCCACGGACCGGAAAGGTAAACGGTATCCGCGTTCACCTGCTCGGGCAATTTGTAATCACCCGCGCGATTCTCGTTTTCGTGCAGAAATCCCGAAACGTTTCCCAGCTTGCCGCGCTTGTTGCCCAGATAAAGTTCGGGCGTGGTGCGATAGCAGACGGCGCCGGGCTCATCCGTGTCGCGCACGGGTTCCATGGGCGGAGGAAATTCGGTCTGCGGATTGATTTCGCGCAGCAGCATTTGAACGGCTTCCTCGCTCGCACCGTAATCGCCTTCGCCGAAATGGAAAAATCGAATGTAGCCTTTGCCGTCGATCAAATATTTCGCGGGCCAGTAGCGATTGGCGTACGCGTGCCAGATTGCGTAGCCGTTGTCGAGCACCACGGGATAGCGAATCCCAAATCGCTCGACGGCGGCGCGCACGAATTTCTCATTGGCGGCAAAGGAAAACTCCGGCGTGTGCACGCCGATGATCGTGAGACCCTTGTCCGCGTAGCGTTGGTGCCATTCGACAAGATAGGGCAGGGTTCGCAGGCAGTTCACGCAGGTGTAATCCCAGAAATCAACCAGGACCGCACGCGCGCGCAGCGAGCGCAGCTCAATCGGTTCCGAATTCAGCCACGTCGCGCCAATTTCCGGTGCCTGGACTTTGCCCTTTTCAATTTCCATTGACAATTCCCATGAGCAAATTCATATTCTCGCGCGTCTCTTCGTTGTTCTTGTCGTCTCGCGACCGCTCGCGTCATTTGTCAGCCCCCGGTGCAAGATTTGCAACAACTCTTCCGCGCCGCGCACCAGTGGCGGCCCCGGCGTGTTCAGCAATTGGTCGCGCACCGCGAACACGCGGCGGTCGCGCACCGCGGGAACGTCCTGCCACGCCGGATTCGCAAGCGCCTGTTCCGGCTTTGACTTTCCGCGCGTCGCGGTCCACGCCAATACAATCACTTCGGGTTGCGCGCGCGCGACGTCCGCATCGGAAACTTTTTCGCCTGCCCGCACGACCATCTCGCCGCCCGCGATTTCAACCAACTCCGCGACCCACGGCGGAGAACTGATCCGGGGACTCGGCCACGCTTCGCAATAAACGCGTGGCCGCCTTTTCGCGCGTTTCGCAATCTTGCGAATGCCTGCGAATTTGTCGTGCATTTCGCGAACTAACGCCTCGGCGCGTGTCGTCGCGTCCGCCAAAGCGCCGAGCGCGCGAATGTCACTCTCCACGTCGGCGAGCGTGCGCGGATTCAATGCTAGGAAGGGAACCGGCAGTGCCAGGATTTTCTGCACCGTTTCCGTTTTGAATGGTACCGAGCCAATAATCAGCGAAGGCCGCAACTTCATCAAGGGTGCTGTGTCGATCGCCCAGCAGTCCCCGAGTTCCGGCAAGCCGCGAACATCCGCGACGTCCTTGCACCAGCGGCTCACCGCGACAAGTTGCCGTCGCGCTCCAATCGCCGCCAAAATCGAAGTGACGCTCGGCGCGAGCGACACAATCCGCGCTTGCATTTTTGATGTGGCGAAACTCATGCGAAGTTTCGATTCTATCGGCATCGTCATGCGGGCACAACGCCAGTTTCGTTTGACACGAGCCGTCGCCGGTGCGAGGATGTCCCTCAAATCTCCCCCCAATTTCTTCACAAGGAGGTACCATGCCGCACTATCTCATTCAGGTGGCGTACAACGATCAAGCCCGGCAGGCGCTGATTAAGAATCCAGTCGATCGCATCGAAGCAGTCCGCCCGGCGATAGAAAATCTCGGTGGGAAATTACGAGAAGGATGGTTCGCGTTTGGCGACTACGACATCGTCTGCATCGCCGAAATGCCCGACAACGTAGTTGCCGCGGCGATGGCCATCGCGTTTGCCGGTGGCGGCGCTTGCAAGTCCGTAAAAACCACGCCGTTGATGTCCACCGCCGAAGCCCTAGAGGCGCTCCAGAAAGCGGCCCATGCCGGCTACCGCGCCGCCACAGCGTAGAAAAACTCCACTCCGCGAGACAGTCGCGACAAAAATAATCGCGACACAATAAATCGCGGCCAAACAAAAAGGGCCTGCGCCGTTTCCGGGTTGGCAGGCCCTTTGGTTTACTGGCCGAAAATTCTCGGCCGGATTTATTTATTGCTGCTCTTGCTGTGGTTGCGGCTGAGACGGCGGTTGCTGCGCGGGCGGTTGACTCGGGCTTTCCGCCTTGCGCACGTTCCTCAGCAGCGGCTTCGGCAACTGCCACAGTATTTTCGCGTCCGACGCGCCATCAGGATAGAACTTCGTTGATTCCTGGCCCGTCGGTTGCAGAATGATATCCACGCGGCGGTTGTATGCGAGCCACGTATTCTTGACGCGCCGCATCATCCACTTTTCCGGCTTCGCGGGATTCTGCTGCTGCAGTTGGTCCACTTCCGACTGATCGAGCTGCCGCTCTTTGCCTTCCGCGCGCGTCTCGATCTTGTCGGCGGAGATTCCCTGCGCAACAAGATAATCCTTCACGCGGTCCGCACGCCTCTGGCTGAGCGCTTCGTTGTATGGCGCTGAGCCGCGGACGTCCGCATGTCCCACAACCGTCAACTTCGCGGTGTCGTCATAGTCCAAATATTTCTTGAACGTTGACGCCAGTTGATCGAGCGACTGCTGCTGGCTGCCCAGAAGTCCCAGATCCGGATGCTCCTTGACAGGATACGCGGTGGGGTAGAAAACGCTTTCGAGCGTCACCACGGGCATCGGCTCGATCGAACCGGTGATGTGGAGGTTCGCTGTTTGCGTCGTTGTGCCGCCGCAGACGTTCGTCGCGGTCAGCGTGTACGGCTGATTCTCGTCAATCGGTCCGATGTTCTGTTGTTTCGGCGTGGCGGTGATGGTTTGATTGCCGCTGGTGGCCACGTCGCCGATAGGATCGATCGTTACTTTGCTGGCATTCGACGAAGTCCATGTCAGTGTCGACGTTCCGTCCTCTTTCACTTTGTCGCCGATCTTGTGATACCGGACTTCGGTGGGATTCAGCGTCAGCGTCGCCGTCGGTTGAATGTTGACGTTGATCGTGGCGCTTTGTGTCACGCTACCGCCGGGCCCTGTAGCCGTGTAGTTATAAGTGGTCGTTTTCAATGGCGTGACGGTTTTGTTGCCGCTCGCATCCACGTCACCGACTTCGCTGATGTTCACATCGACGGCGTCCGTCGAGCTCCAGGTCAGTTGCGAAGAATCGCCGCAATTGATTTGCGTCGGTGCAGCTGAAAAAGTTCCGGAGACGGGCGCAACCGCCACCGTCGAGCTGGCGAAACCGGCCTTGAATCGTGGTTGCGGCCCGAGCGTGTTGCCTTCCTTCCAGTTCTTCGTCTTGGTTTTTCCGTCGTGCAATTCCACGGTCACGCGCTGGCCCGCCTGCACAGTTACGGGTCCTGACCAGACGTTCTGCCCGTTGCGAGTCACATCGATTTGATAGGTGCCGGGTCGCACCAGCAGGCGCTGGTGCCACAACCAATTCCAGTCAAATTCGTCAACGTGCCCGACGAAATAGGCGGGCTTCTTGCCGTTGAGCAGCACGGCCGCGCGGCGGTCGCCTTTCAGCTCAATGTCGCCGAATGGCCCGGAGACACTTCCGCCGTTCGCTTGCAGCGTCACATTGAGGTCCGTCGTTTTGCCCGCCGTGATATCGACATCCTGCGTCTGGGGGCTGTAGCCATAGTTGTAAACGCCCACGGAATGCTTGCCCGCGGGCAGCTTTATCGTTTGATTGCCATTTTTGATTGCGTTGCCGTCGACGAACACATAAGCCTGTTTCGGGCTTACCTTGATCTTGAGCCTTCCGTCTTGCGCGAATGCCGACGAAGCGGCCATGAGCGCTACGACCATCGCGAGAACAGGAACGAGGGGGAGAAATTTCGTTCGCATCTTGAATGAACTCCTTCCGAGACTGTCAGTAGTAAAGCGAAAAATGCTCCACAAAATTTAGATGCACGGGGGCCTAAGGGTGGGCAGATTTAGATTAAACTCTGTGGGGCGCCCTACAGTCAAGGGAATTAACCCGAGCAAGGCTGTCAGGTCCAGTGCCTACTGAACTGAAAATCGGAGGGTTTCCGATGGTAGTCTAGGTACGGAGCGTAGTTCGTCCGTTTCAGCAACATGTTTGTCCCACTACTGGGACACTCAGGCCAACGCAGACTTTCAAACTTGTTCGCAACCACTTTGCAGTGAACCGTTTATCCCATTGCGATTTGGCTGCAAACGTGCGATTGGAAGCGTATTCGGAGAGCAAAAGAGAATGAGGTTTGAGCGTTGTTCAAGCTAACCGCTCAAATCGAATGGAGTGCCGATGAGCACTTTGCTTCAGGACTTTCGCTATGGCGTTCGAGTCCTTTTGAAGTCGCCGGGGTTCAGCATCATTGCCATTCTCACACTGGCGCTTGGCATCGGTGCCAACTCCACCATCTTCAGTTGGATTAACTCCACCGTCCTCGACCCCATCCCGGGCGTGAAGCACACCACCCAGTACGTTGCATTGACCACCGGTGGCGCAAGCGATCCAAACCCTTTCTCATATCCAGATTACGTGGATTTGCGAGCCCGCAATCAGAGCTTTTCGCAGGTCATTGGTTCCAGCCTTACGTCCATGAATCTCACTGCAAACGGTAAGCCGGAGCGGGTTTGGGGCGTTCTCTGCACCGCGAACTACTTCTCCGGGCTTGGCGTCAGACCTGTTCTAGGGCGCGGTTTTCTGCCCGTCGAAGACACAACGCCCGGCGGTGCGTCAGTGGTTGTGATCAGCTATCGCCTCTGGCAGACCCATTTTGGCGGCGAACGCTCGGTTGTCGGCAGCACGATTGAGATTGATAAGCATCCCTACACGATTGTCGGTGTCACACCTCCTGTCTTCCAGGGAACTCAAACAGGTTTGCGCGCCGACATGTGGATTCCGGTCACGATGATTGGGCAATTCTGGCCGCAGGAGGATGCCCTGCATGGCCGTGGAGATCGCTGGCTTATGGTGACCGCACGCCTCAAGCCTGGCGTCACGCGAGAACAGGCTCAGGCCGAAATGAATGGCCTGATGCAGCAGGTTGTCGGTCAGTATCCGGATGCGCATAAGGGGAATAACACGATCACTGCTTATCCGCTCTGGCGAGGGCCTTTCGGCGCAAACTATTATCTCGACACGATTCTCTTCCTTTTGATGGCGATCTCCGGCGTTGTCTTGCTTCTTGCGTGCGCCAACGTCGCGAATCTTCTGCTGGTGCGCTCTGTCGCGCGTCGCCGTGAAATGGCTATTCGACTTTCCATTGGCGCTACGCGCTGGCGCCTGGTCCGGCAATTGCTGGCCGAAAGCCTGGTTCTGGCGTGCTGCGGCGGCGGAATTGCCATGGTTTTCACTCTGTGGACCGCGGGTTCGCTCTCCGATTTCATTCCGCCCGTCGCTGAGATTCCCATATCCATGAGCATTCGCGCCGATCGCACCGTTCTGCTCGCGACGCTCGTCATTTCGCTTCTCACCGGCGTCATCTTTGGTATTTTGCCCGCGCTCCGCTCTTCCTTGCTTGAGCCTGTTGCTGTGCTCAAGGAAGAATCCGGCAGCGCGAGCAGAGGGCGCAGCAAAGCGCGCCTTTCGAGCATTCTGGTCGTCGCGCAAATCGCCATGGCGCTGCTTCTCTTGGTCTGTGCGGGACTTTTTATTCGCAGCTTCCGCGAAGCGCAGGAATTCAATCCGGGTTTCAATCCGCACAATGTTTTGCTTTATTCCTATGACCTCGCAGGCGTCGGCTACGACCAAAAATCCGGTACTGAATTCGATCGCCAGCTTTTCACAAAACTCCAGGCAATTCCCGGCGTCCAATCCGCTACCCTAGCGGACTGGGTGCCGTTCGGCTTCGGCTCCAGTTCCTATCTGGTCCAGGCCGACGGCTATGTTCCTCAGCCGCACGAGTCGATGGACGTCGAATATGCGGACGTAGCTCCCGATTACCTGCAAACCATGCAAATCCCTCTGGTCGAGGGACGTGAGTTCACGGTGAATGACACAGCGAAATCTCAGCTCGTTGCTGTGGTCAATCAGGAGTTTGTGAAACGCTACTGGATGAATCAGTACGCGATCGGCAAGCGCCTGCATGCGGGGGGAAAGTGGTTCACGGTGGTGGGAGTGGCGCGGAATAGTGATTACGACCATATCGGCCAGAAGCCGAAGGGGTTTCTCTACTTACCGCTTTTTCAGGATTACGGTTCCGGCGTTTCCATCCACGTGCGGGTCTCTGGCGATCCGCTCGCCTTTGTTTCCCCGGTAGAGCAGGCGGTGCGTTCTCTGGATGCGGATTTGCCGCTGTTCGATCTGACGACGCTCGATTCACGCATTCAACTCAACACCATGACGCAACGCATGGGCGGAGTTTTTGTGGGCGGGTTCGGCATCCTCGCGCTTGTTCTCGCGGGCATAGGAATTTATGGCGTTCTCGCGTATACAACGCGCCAGCGCACGCACGAAATCGGCATTCGCATGGCTTTGGGCGCCGAGCCTCGCGACGTCTTCGGCCTCGTCCTGCGCCAGGGCGCATTCCTCGCGATACTCGGGCTCTCCATTGGACTGGTCCTTTCGCTAGTCCTCACCCGCGCTTTGTCGAGCCAACTGTTCGGTGTCACTGCCACCGACCCGCTCACGTTTGCAGTCGTCGCGATTCTGTTGCTGGCCGTTGCGCTCCTCGCCTGCTACATTCCCGCGCGTCGTGCCATGCGCACGGATCCGATGATCGCTCTGCGGCATGAATAAGTGCGCCTCCATCATGGTTGAAAGTTAAAAGGTCTGGCGCAACACTCGATGGTTTGTGCGCGGCAGAAAACGGAACCGGTCTTTCATTCTCTACTTTCGACTGTTGAACTTCGACGGTACACTTTCTCCTCATGTATTCCGCCGCCGTTCTTGATCATTTCAAAAATCCGCGCAACGCCGGCGATCTGCCGGACGCGACTGCGGCCGTCGACGTCACGAATCCCGTTTGCGGCGATACGCTTCGACTTGCCGTGCGCGTCGTCGACGGGAAAATCTCCGCCATACGTTTTAAAGCGCAGGGATGCGTGACGGCATTGGCGTCCGCTTCCGTGCTGACGGAACTGGTGGCAGGCAAATCGCTCAACGAGGCGTGGAGCGTCACGGCCGCGCAAATCTCGGATGCTCTCGGCGGCTTGCCGCAAGCCACGTTCCACGGCGCGCAACTTGCCTCCGACGCGCTCGTCGCTCTCTTCGCCAAATTGTCTTAGAGAATCTTTTACGCGCGCATCGCGCAGCCGTTCAGGAAGCGAATCTTCGCTCGAGCAACAACGCGGCGCAGACCACGATAACGACAGTGGCCCAGAGCGGCGCCGTGTGGATCTTCCAAACGCCCGCCGTGCCGAGGGCAAACACGAGCGCCACCAGAAGAAAAAACGGTCCGGTGATCAAACAATGGAAGGTCCGGTTGCGCACCGCATTCACCACGCAGGCCAGTCCGAGAGCGGCGAAAAGTGCGCTCGACTGATAGCCGTCCAGGTGCAGCCAGTGGATCGTGGCTAGCCCGACCGCGTAAAAAACGACGAATGCGCATCCCCAGAAACAGAGCGACTGCCATGATGAGCAGCAGTAACCTCGGGCCGGAAGATCGCGAGTGCTGGTCATATTTGCCTAACTTTGTTTGCCGAATCTTACTCCTATTGCGATTGCGCTGAGAAGCGACGGAAAGTTTCGGGATCATTCAAATTGACGATGACGCCCTCTTCGTTTACCGGAACTTCGATCACGTCCGTAGCGTGCGCACGCACAACGGCGCGCGCACCAATCTTCTCAGGAGCCACGAGCAGCTCGGCGTACAAGGCGTTCGGAAAAATGACGGGATGGCCGCGCTTGCCGCGATAGGTGGGAATCACGATTTTATTTTTGTCGCGCTCGAATGTTTCGACGAGCAGCGAAACAAGTTGCGCCGAAATCAGCGGATGATCGACGAGGCAGACGAGCATCCCATCGGTTTCGCCAGCGGGCAAGCTGCCAATCGCCGCTTGCAGTGACGAGAGCTGGCCCTTCTGCCAATTCTCGTTTACGATGAGAGTGTCGATCTGCAATGTTACGTGCGCGCGAATTTCTTCCGCGTGCGCGCCAACCACCACGCGCAGAATCTTTGCGCGCCGATGGCCCGTGACTTCGATCAAATGTTTCAGAAATGTTTTGGGCTGCGCCGACGCTGTCGCTGTCTGTGCTGTTGCGCTACGGAAGAATTCAGGGAAGGGAAGCAGCGCCTTCGGCTGGCCCATGCGCCGCGATTCGCCCGCCGCGAGTATCACGACAGCGAGCATGGCCTTAGACGCGTTTCAGCGCGGGGACTTCGTCAAGGCGCACGGCTTTGTGCGGGGCGCCGGGGGCGGCGTTGCGGCGCACGGCAATCAATTCCGCGGTGACGCTGACGGCGATTTCTTCCGGCGAGAGCGCGCCAATTTCCAGGCCGACGGGCGCGTGGACGCGCGCGAATTTCTCGATCGCGATGCCCTGTTTTTCGAGCGCCTTGTACACGGAAATCACCTTGCGTTTGCTGCCGATCATTCCGATGTAACGCGCGTCCGTGCCCACGGCCCATTCGAGCACGCGCATGTCGTCTTTATGCCCGCGCGTCACAATCACCAGATACGATGAAGCGTTTGGCTTCAATTTCTCGAACGCGTCTTCGTAGCTGGTCAGAGTCTCCGCGGCCATCGGGAAACGCTCGATGTTGGCGAAGCTGGCGCGGTCGTCGATGACGCTGATCGAAAATCCGGCGAGATGCGCGACGCGCGCGAGCGCCGTCGAGACGTGGCCTCCGCCGAATAAATACAATTTCGGCTGCGGCAAAATCGGTTCGACGAAAATCTCGAGAGTTCCCCCGCAAATCAGTCCCGCGTCGTAGGCCGCTTCGTTGTTCAGGCTGAACGTCATCTTGCGCGGCATCTCCTGCTGGATCACTTCTTTCGCGGCGGCCCAGACGTCCGCTTCGACGCATCCGCCCCCGACCGTGCCGGCAATCGAGCCGTCTTCGCGCACCAGCATGCGCGAGCTTTCGTAGCTCGGAATCGACCCATTGGTATGCACGATGGTCGCGAGCGCCCCGCGCTGCCCAGCGCGCCGCATTCGCACGATTTCTTCGAAGAGGTCCATAAAGTTTTCGGTCGCTTTCAGGTTACGGCGCGCGGCCTCCGCTGTCAATTGCCGTGCGACTGCAGTAGACTTTTGCGGAAAATGCGACACCGGGTGATGGAGGATTGAATGAAGGCGGTTGTTTTCACCGAGCATGGCGGGCCTGAAGTTCTGAAATACACGGATGCGCCGGATCCGCGGCCGTGCGCCGACGAAGTGCTGGTTCGCGTACGCGCCTGCGCGCTGAATCATCTCGACCTGTGGATTCGCAGAGGCATTCCCGGCATTCAAATTCCCATGCCGCACATCAACGGCAGCGACATCTCCGGCGAAATCGCGGCTGTGGGCGAAATGGCGGGCGACGTTCGCGTGGGAGAGAAAGTCCTGCTGCAGCCGGGCATTTCCTGCGGACGCTGCGCCGCCTGCCTTGCGGGGAACGACAATCTATGCCGCAAATATACGCTGCTCGGCTATCTGGTGAATGGAGGATACGCGGAATTTGTGTGCGCCCCAGCGTGCAATGCCGTGGCGATTCCGGCGGGACTGTCGTTTGAAGAGGCCGCCGCGATTCCGCTGGTCTTCATCACGGCGTGGCACATGCTGGTGACGCGCGCGAAGTTGCAAGCCGGTGAGGACGTTTTGATTTTGGGTGGAGGGAGCGGCGTGGGCAGCGCGGCGATCCAAATCGCGAAGGTGCTGGGCGCGCGGGTGATCACTACGGTGGGCGCGGAAGAAAAAGTCGAAAAGGTTCGCGCGCTGGGCGCGGATGAAATCATCGTGCACACGAAGCAGCAAATCCACGCGGAAGTGAGACGGCTGACGCGAAAGCGCGGAGTTGATGTCGTCATCGAACACGTTGGCACGGCGACGTGGGATCAGAGTGTCGCGTGCCTCGCGGTGAATGGGCGGCTGGTCACTTGCGGAGCGACGACCGGCTACGACGCGAAAATCGATTTGCGCTTTCTTTTCAGCCGGCACCTGTCGATTCTCGGTTCCTACATGGGCAGCAAGGGGGAACTTTTCCCGGTCCTCGAATTGGTCGCCCGCAAACGGATTCACCCCGTGGTTGACAAAGTCTTCCCTCTGGCGGAAGCGGCGGAAGCGCATCGGCGGCTGGAAGCGCGTTCCCAATTCGGCAAAATCGTGCTGAAGGTCAACGAGTGACGAAGCGCGTGGCCCAAGATCGGTCTGAAAGGACTCAATGGACGGGGGCGATGCTGCTCGCGTTCAGCTCGGGCGTGTGCGCGTTGCTGCTTGCGGCAATCGCCATCGGCATCACGGACTCGCCCAAATTTCCCGCTACTCTCAGATATGTCTTTTCACCTGGAAACGTTGCTGAGCATTGGGTAGTCGGTGGAAACTAGGCCCATAGCATTTCGACAACACTGTTCCGTATTGGGGTGATAGACGCCGGCTATTACGCACTGCTTCTATTTTTGCTGCTTACGTGGAAACCGCATCGCAGAAGGCTCTGACGCATTTGGGTTTCTGTAGGGGCCGATTCAGGCTTGTCCTGACGAAGGAAGAGTCGGGCCGGGCCTGACG
>JBAUEX010000323.1:0-6844 GCA_049678845.1 Candidatus Acidiferrales bacterium | reverse complement strand
CTACAGGCCCCACAACCACAATTCAGCACATGAAAAGCTCACTAAATTCCGTGAGCACCTGTCTCAAAGTCGTTGACACGCGCCGCTTTCCCATCAATACGTTAGGTGGCGTCGCCTGTTCCAATTGGAACATTTGTTCCAATTGACCGCTTCGCGCCGCCCTCCGTGCCAACATTCCTGAGACAGGTTTAGTACCATTAATTAATGAGCAGGGCGAGAAAGAAAAAGGCAGATATGAATTCTCTTGGTGTTGTTCTTTCTCCTGGGGGTTTGGCTGGCGCGGAACGGAGCGAAGGCGAGCGAAGCGAGCCGGAGCGCAGTGCAGCGACAGCCAAAGCGGGCGCCGATGCGGTCACGCGAGCACGGCCGGACCCAGAAGTAGTTGCCAAACCAAAGCGGCGGACCTACACCGCTGAATATAAACAACGCATCCTTGCAGAAGCCGAAGCGGCTGCTGCGACGCGAGGCGGCCTGGGCGCTCTGCTCCGCCGCGAAGGTCTGTACTCATCGCTACTGACCTATTGGCGGCGAGAGCGGGCCAATGGAATCCTCGAGGCTCTGACTCCGCAGAAACGCGGGCCGAAGTCCAAGTGCAATCCGCTAGAAGAAGAAAATCAGAAGCTTCGTTGTCAGAATGCACGCTTGAGTGAAGATCTGCGGAAGGCGCACCTCATCATCGACGTCCAAAAAAAAGTGGCGGCGCTGTTGGGTCATCCGATTCCGGAGCTGGACCCCGAGGAGAAATCCTGATGGCCGCCGTCACCGAACTAGCGAACCGTGTTGGCACCAGCGCTGCTTGCCAGGCTCTGTGTCTGCCTCGCGCTTCTTACTACCGGGATCGCCGTAAGACTTCTTCTCCGGCGGTGACCGCGTCGAGGCCTTCGCCGGCACGCGCACTCCACCGGGCGGAACGGGAAGCGGTGTTGTCTCGTCTGCACGAAGAACGCTTCCAAGATCGCTCGCCAGCCGCTGTTTATGCGACGTTGCTCGATGAAGGGGAATATCACTGTTCGATTCGAACCATGTATCGCTTATTGGAACAGCGCGGCGAGACCGGCGAACGTCGGGATCAGTTGATTCATCCGCCCTACCAGAAGCCCGAGCTGATGGCCACCGCCCCCAATCAATTGTGGAGCTGGGATATAACCAAGCTGCTCGGTCCCGCGAAATGGACGTACTTCTACCTGTACGTCATCCTCGATGTCTTCAGCCGTTACGTCACCGGCTGGATGGTCGCTTATCGCGAAAGCGCGGAGTTGGCCAAGCGCTTGATCGAGGAGAGCTGCAAGAAACAACGCATTCAGCCTGGCCAACTCACGCTCCATGCCGATCGTGGCACGTCGATGAGGTCCAAGCCGGTAGCTTTCTTACTCGCCGATCTGGGTGTCACAAAAACGCATAGTCGGCCGCACGTCTCTGACGACAATCCGTATTCCGAGAGTCAGTTCCGTACCCTCAAATATCGGCCGGAGTTCCCGGACCGCTTTGGATGCATCCAAGACAGTCGTGCTTTCTGCCAGAGATTTTTTCGGTGGTACAACGAAGAGCACCGTCACTCCGGCGTAGGCTTGTTGACGCCAGCGACGGTTCACTATGGTCAAGCGGACAACATCCTGCGGCAACGCCAGGATGTGCTCGATGTTGCTTACCAACGTCACCCGGAGCGCTTCGTACGAAGCGCTCCCAAACCACCAGCTCTTCCCAGCGAGGTCTGGATTAACAAGCCGGTTTGCACTCCGGAACCGCTGCCGGTGGGAGGAGGCAGATGAAACAGCAGCGATCCATTTTGGAAAAGCGAAATGCGCTTCAGGAGGGACAAAAACGGGGATACTGTGGGTCGACCGAACGAGCTTACGTCGTTCCTAGGGCATTCCTGGAGCGAAATTTCTTTGTGGAAACCCAACACATGAAAAACTCATTAAATTTCGTGAGCACCTGTCTCAAAGTCGTTGACACGCGAGTGCGCCAGCCACATAGAACATCCTCGCTATCCGATAGGCAGAGTCAAGGAGTAACTTTTGCCTTGCTTCATTGATTGAATGGGAGGCTTCCTCATATAATTGGTAGAGATCAACGCAAAACCATGCAACAGATCCAAAAAACAACAAAGTAAATATGACTAATTCTCCTGTAGCTTCTCCAGAAAGAACTCTGCGTTTATCTGCGATTTATCCAAACCAAGCTGAGCTCATAGACGACGGCACAGAAGAAGAAAACCGCCCCCCAAAAAAAAGACGACTTGAAAAGAAATTTCCAACTACGCTTTGCAGAGACGCTAGGGGTTCTACTATTTTCGGGCATCAAGCTGTCCTCGCATAATCGTTCATTTCGACCTCCGCGCGCTATTGACATCCCTCTTGATGCCTTCGAATTCCATAGTAGTGCTCTGTCAACTCGGCAAATACTGCAATCTCCTCTTGGCCCAAAAAGGCGGTACCTATGACTTCCTTGGAGGCCGCGATGAGCCACGAACTGAACTAAATGCCTGATCAGTTCGCGTTACCGGACATTAGGCCCAGTTTCCGATAACCTCGTAAGAACGAAGCCGCTTATCGGGCATCTTCGTCGAAGTGTACGTCAAAAGAGCAGTTGCACAGCTGATCGGTTGATCTGGGCGTAGGCCGGGCTGTAGACGGAACGTTTGAAATGTTGCGGTGGGGATCCAGTGCAGCTATAGTTAAGGCACAGGACAGAGCCCTTCGCTCGATGCGAATACACGGTTGCCTTGCGCAGATACAAGTTGTGATACTAATCAGTGGATACATCATTGTGCTTTCCTCATGCGGCGGGTGTTCCGGAAGCCAGTCAATTGGAGGATCATCCGGCGGGGGAAGCTTTACGATCTCAGTTTCGCCGACGCAAATATCGGTCAATCAAGGGAGCGTCAGCACTCCCGTCAACGTATCGATCACTCCCAGCGGCGGTTTCTCCGGGCTTGTATCGATCACTGTCCAGGGACTGCCTCAAGGCGTCACCATAAACAATCAGACCCTTCCGCTCAGCCTGGGAGCGGGCGATGTTGCCCCAATTACCTTCGCAGTAGTTTCGAGCACGGCGATAGGAACCAGTAGCGTCCAATTTGCCGGAACGGCCGGTGGCACCCAGAGCACCTCTACCCTCAACCTCCAGGTCA
The DNA here is from genome assembly GCA_049678845.1 of Candidatus Acidiferrales bacterium. Lineage (GTDB taxonomy): Bacteria > Acidobacteriota > Terriglobia > Acidiferrales > UBA7541 > DAHUXN01. Next base: position 3,711 of record JBAUEX010000323.1, on the reverse strand, counting down.
CCGCAACACAGTCGGGCGCCCCGTCTTCGAGGTCCTCGTTCGCTAACATTGATGCCGCGCCGATCTCGCTTGGTAGCAGTGTGGCCGCTCCGAAACTGGTTGCATACGACAGCGTCCGGCAGCAGATTTTCGTGAGCAATACGACGCTGAACCAGGTGGACGTCTTTTCGACGGCCACCCGCAAGCAGCTGGCTACCATTCCCGTCGCCTATCCCTATGGCATTGACATTGCTGCCGACGGCAGCGCTATTTTCGTCGGCTCGTTTTCTGATTTTCTCTACGTGATTGACCCCCAACGACTCCAGGTCGTAAACCGTATTTCGTTCGCTGTTGTTCCCGGCCCTGGAATGGGAACTTCGGTCAATAACCCGCAGGCTGTGGCCACGCTCTCCGATGGCACGCTGGCCCTGCTGATGGATTTTGGGGATCAATTTGGGCTCGCGAACGGCACCTCATTAATTATCTGGAATCCTTCGACCAACGTCACGACCACCTTGGTGGGAAATGTCCAGGACCTCGGACCGGTGGCTCGCAGCGGCGACCACTCCAAGATCGCCTTCACGTATCAGGTCTCCGGCGGGGCCGGAACGACCGTCACTCTCTATGATGTCGCCACCGCCAAAACGTTTACCGGCGTTTACACCGGCGGTGGCATTCCTTATGCGCTAGCGCTAAATGCCAATGGGAGCGAAGTGGCCGTAGGCGGCGGATTGGCCCTGCAAACCTTCGACGGTCAAATGAACCCGAAGCAATCCGTCAATTTGGTTTCGACCTCCGGACTGCTCTTCAGCCCCGACGGCTCAATGATCTATCACTTTACTTCCGGGATCCGCGAGAGCGTCTATGATTCGCAAACTCTGCAACTGATCGGCGTATTTTCCGACATGGGTCTGGAAGGTTCGGGGAGTTTCGCTGGCGACCTGGATAACGCAGGCATGATTTATGGCGTAACCGATCATGGAGTCTCTTTCATTGATGCCTCGCACCCTCTGGGGACTTCGGACACGATCATCGGCGAAGATTTTGCGGCTCCGCAGGCGGGCATGTTGAACGCCGCCACGCCGCTATCGTTTGGAGTGGGAGGCACAGTGGCGACGCCGTCGCTGACTTTCGGGTCTTCGCCGGCGCTGAATGTTTCTGCCTTGCCGTTCCAGCAAGGCGAGAAGGTCTCCGCCACGGCTCCGCCATCGCCGACGCCCGGACCAGTGAACGTCCTCACCCAGTGGCCCGACGGATTGACCTGGTTGGCGGCCGAGGACTTCAGTTACGGCCCTTGGGCAAGATACATCTTCGAAACGGGCGGTCCCCCGCAAGGAGGAGCTCCCGTGGACATTGCGGGCTACGGGTATGGCTGGAACCTCGGTTCACCACAGATCTTCTTCGGCCAGAACGCAGCCACCATCAATCAAATGGCTGCAGTAAGCAACTACATCGAACCTTATCCCTACCAGCAGGCCCAGATCACCTTGATGACCTCGCCACACGGCACGCCGGGGCCCGCCGATGTCAAGATTGTGTCCCCCACCGGCTCGGTCACTGTGCCCGGCGCGTTTCATTTTATGAGCCAGATAATCCCCATTCCCCTAAGTCCGAATAACTTGATGCAAGGAGTCTGGGACCAGTCTAGAAATCAAATCTATTTTACGGCCGGAAGCCAAATTCAAGTTTTTTCCACGGTTTCCCAACAGTTCATCACCCCGATCACGATTCCCAATTCTACTGCAGCCACACAGTTTGCAGGTGTCGCCATTACCCCGGATTACAGCAAGCTGCTCGTCGCGGATTTTGGTGACCAGTCCGTCCTCATCATCGACCTCGACAACACTTCCTCCGTCGTTTCCGTCAGCACGGTTCTACCCGTTGACCAGCAGTCCAATGCGACATCCAATCCCATTGAGTTGGCTGCTGCGAACAACGGAAAGGTCCTGGTGACCGTGCCCAACCGCAACATCACTTCCCCGGGCTCGAACACCGTGCGCGAGATTGACCTCAATACCCTGGCTTTAACCGCGCGTTCGGATATGCAAGCTGATGCGTCTGCTCTCTTTCGGCCTTCTCTCGGCGGATCCCAGCTCCTATTTTTCGATGAAGGATTCGTTGCCCTTTATAGCGCGGCAACCGACAGTTTTGGTGGAGAGAAGAGCCTCAATGTAGGAGGAAGCCGTGACGCAGCAATCTCTGCGGATGGCAACCGCATAGCCGTCGAAGACGCCTTGGCCGACGGCCAGATGCAGTCGCTCGGTTTTATTGGATATATCGATTTGTTTACGCTCGACGCGAATTCCCAGTTCGGCGAGAAATGGCACGCAACCGGTAGCTTGCTTTACGTTCCCATTGACCACGGCTTCGATATCATTGACGGAAACACCGGCAACCTTCGCGAAAGAGTCTCCTTGCCCAGCATCATTAATTCCGCAACCCCTGTCGGGCCTGGACAGTCTATAGACACTCTCCTCGTGGATACCTCCGGGCAAAACCTTGTGCTCATCACACAGGCGGGCGTCACTTCCGTTCAGCTGGATGAAGTGCCACTCGGAATCGGCTCGGTTACTCCATCGTTCGGCCAAGCTGGCACTGTGTTTACTCTGCGCGGAAGCGGATTTGCCGCTAACACCACGGTTGCCCTGAATGGCGTTAATGCCAACGCCTCTTTTGTCGATTCGGATACACTCACGGTCACCGCATCCCAGAACCCGTCAGGACCCGCTCGGATCACGGTGACGAACCCGGGCGGAGAAACGTATCCGCTGGATGCCGCTTTCAATTACGGCTCTTCGCCGGCTGCACAAACAGTTCGCCTCAAAGGTGGTCAACTCGCGGTACCTGGCCCGAAGGGACCGCTCGCCACTAGACCCGCGGTCAAGAACGGTTTCATTCTATTCGACGGTTCTCGGCCCGCGAATCAAACAACCAATTGGCGGAGCAACTCACCGGCCCAGCAGAATCAGTAGTGGCGGCGCGGCGAACTCGTTAGGAGTTCACGACAAACACTTAAGCACTCCCCGCAAGTACGCTTCTGTCCTGATACCTCAGGTCCAATGGCCTCAAAACGGAACCCCCGGCAGCAAGACACGGAATCACGGCAGCATGTAACGTACCAGCCCCAGGAAGGCAGCGCACGCCAGCAGCAGTAAGAGCTGCTTTATGCTGCCTCGCGGCGGGACAACATACCAAAAGACGCCCCCGATCATAAGACACAATAGGTACGCTAATTTCGCGCGCGAGGGAAACAGCGCCGGTATAAAAGCCGCCGGTGCGACAGCTGCCAGTACCTTCACCACTACAGTCAAGTTCGAAACCGGCGCGGAACCGCGATCGTTCATCGCTCGTCTCCTGAGATTGTCCATTTCCAACACGGTTGCCTCATTGGCCCGCATTGTACGACCAAGTAAGGCCATCCCCAAGCAATGGTCGGTAAGAATTGACGCGGCGAAGAACAATCTCCCGAAAAGCTTCCGCGAGGCTAATTCGCATAAACGGTCCAAGAAAGCCAGGGGAGTCTTCATTCGCGACCTAGCAAAACGGTGGTCCTGTGTAGGGTAGCCTCCAAAAAATCCAAATTCTTCTCCAGTAGGGCGTAACGGTCTCGAAAAATTAAATCGCCGTCTTGCTATCTGACACAAAATCCAACTAAATCCCTTGTTCCGGGCCGGTAGTCTGGCTGGGGTCTGCTCTGACGGGAAATTCGTTGTGTCCAGGGTGGGGGGAGCG
>JBAUEX010000322.1:0-3542 GCA_049678845.1 Candidatus Acidiferrales bacterium | reverse complement strand
GTCGGCAGCGGAGGCCGTGACGGCGCCGGTGAATCTGTCACGGGTTCAACCCGCACGCATAAAAAAGCTGCCGAAACCACGTTTAGCGAGTTCTTCATCGACGCCGGAACGACAGGTTCTGCTGACTAGATGGACAAGGAAATCCGTGCACTACTGGAGAATCCAATCGCCTTCCTTCTGGACAAATCGGAATGCATAGCGTGGGTAAGGCGTGTCGCACCCCACGGATCTCACTACGAGCGCCTTGCCGCTGAATTTCATCCCCCCGCTATCCAGATGCACATCGATAACGGAATCCTTCTTCAGTAGGGCGGTGCAGCCACAAAAGAACGCGCTCCTACTGACGTTCTCCGTAATGCTCAGTTCTTCGAAGGGCTTTTCATTGATATCGATTCCCCGCAGTCTCACCGTGACTTGCAGGCGAACTCGTAACTCGCGTCTCCGCTCGGGTTGAGCGGCATGCAATATCCTTTCCAAGCCGGATCGCAGAGCGTCAAAATCGACTGGTTTCTGAAAGTACGCAGTGGCTCCCAGTTCCTTGCAGAGTAATTTTGTAGGTGCACCCGCTTCTCCACTAATAATGATGATAGGAATCAATTGCGTGGAAGTCATCGATTGGAACGTCCGGCAAAGCTCGAAACCGGAATAATTGGGCATTCTTAGATCGAGCAAGATGGCCTTGGGTTTGCCTTGCATGGCCATGGCAAGGGCTTCTTCCGGGTTTCCGGTATCCAGGATGTCGTAGCGGTCTGCGAGATTGATTCGCAGAAGACGCCGCATGGCCTCCTCGTCATCAACGATCAACAATTTATCCATGGTACGATTGCCTCCGATTTGCTCCGTCTGACGTCAATTCCGGCGACCGCCGACCGCTTCGGTGCCGGTCCGACTACCTGATTCATTCGTCTCTTGAGCGGCGTCCAATAGCTCTCGGATCTTGCGCATCAAGGTATCCTCTGTGAAGGGTTTGTGGAGTAGGTGGGTGCCTTCCTCAAGGACCCCATGACCCGCGATAAAACTGTCAGTATAACCGGACATATAGAGCACCTTCATCGTTGGATGAAGGGAAGTGAGCCGTTCTGCCAGCACGCGCCCGTTTATTCCGGGCATCACTACGTCAGTGAGCAGCAAATGAATGGCGCCCGGGGTTTGCGCCGCTACCTGTTGGGCTTCAGCCCCGTCGGCGGCCGTTAAGACGTGATACCCGTTTTCCTTCAAGAACAACTGCGCCAGCATCCGCAGCGGCTCCGCGTCTTCGACTAACAAGATGGTCTCGGATCCACGTACGGTCAACGGCGCCTGGGTGCTCTCGCTTCTGGCAGCAACAGGCTCTCCGATTCGTGGTAAGTAAATCTGGAATAAAGATCCTTTTCCTTGCTCAGATTCAACGGCGATGTAGCCATTGCTCTGTTTCACAACTCCATAAACGGTGGCGAGTCCCAGCCCCGTTCCCTTGTCTCGCCCCTTGGTGGTAAAAAAGGGCTCGAAAATTTGCGCTTGGGTTTCCGGGTCCATACCTGTACCGGTATCGGTGACGGCCAGCATGACGTACTGGCCTGCGATCGAACCGGGATGCCCCCTTGTAAATACTAGATCGAGTTCCGCGTTTGCTGTCTGGATTGTCAACTTGCCGCCATCGGGCATAGCGTCCCGCGCGTTGACAGCAAGATTCATCACAACTTGTTCGATTTGCCCTGGGTCCGCTTTGACCTGGCCGATCACAGGGTCAAGGATCAAATTCAGCTGAATGTCTTCTCCAATGAGGCGGGGCAGCATCTTTTGCATTTCGCATACCAGCGTGTTCAAGTTCAAAATCACCGGTTCTAGGACCTGCTGACGGCTGAAGGCCAAAAGCTGCCTCGTCAATGCCACAGCGCGCTTACCGGCTTTCTCGATTTCCTCCGCGTATTCATACGAGGGTTGTCCGGGAACCAGAGTTCGTTTTATCACTTGGATGTAACCGATGACGACCCCAAGAAGATTGTTGAAATCGTGCGCGATTCCTCCCGACAGCCGCCCAACCGCTTCCATCTTCTGCGCCATGCGTAGTTGCCGCTCCAGCACTCGCCGCTCCGTCACGTCTTCTGCAAAGACTTCCATATCCGTGCCGAGCTCATCATGTACAGGCCACCCGCTGCACCGCACCGTAATGAAAGTGCCATCTTTCCGTTTCCATTCGACTTCTACGTCCTTGAAGTGTTGGTCTCGTAGGAACAGCTCGCTGATTTTCTGATGCTCGGCGGGATTACGGTAAATGCCGCTTGCAAGGCTAACCTTCAACAATTCTTCCTCGGACGCATAGCCCAGCATCTTTTCCAGTGCCGGATTGACCATGAGGATCTTCCCGGTCAAATTCGCCTTGAAAATACCGTATGGCGCATCTCCGACCACGGAGCGTAAGCCTGTCTCCGATCGCTGGAGAGCCTCCGCCGCGCGCCTCCGTTCTGTGACATCGCGATTCACAATGACTAATTTGTCGGGATCCCCTTTAGAATTGCGGATCACACTTGCTGTGGATTCCAACACCCGCCACGTTCCGTCCTTGTGACGGAAGCGATATTCCATCGGGCGACCTACGCCCGTACGACGCGCTTCCGCAGCTGCCTCTTTGACACGTTCTTGGTCTTCGGGGTGAATCTGTTCGAAAGACGATGAGTTTCTCAATTCCTCCGCTGAATATCCAAGAACTCTCTCGTAGGAAAGACTGTTGTAAATGCGGTTGCCATGAAGGTCAACCACCGCAATCAAGTCCGCTGCATTTTCGCTGATGAGCCTGAATAGCTCTTCCCGCTCGACCAACTTGCGGCGAATCCGGTTGATCTTCAATTGTTGATACAGGGTATAAATATCGAATATGAGGACGAGGGCCAGCAGCCCTCTGACGACTTGCGGAAAGAAAAGAAAAGCATATTGATTGCTTTCCCTTGCTCCAAAACCTGGAAGTAGAAAGGAAGCCAGGCCGGCCGTCAGCAGCAGTGTGACTGCTACCGCCGCCCACCAAAGCCACCACTCGTGCCTCTCCATCGTGCGAAACTTCACAGAGAGGGTCTCGGGTGACACGCTGTTCCCGGCCCGCGCCCCCTCACCGATCGTGGGGCTCACTGATGATCACCGATTCGTGGCTGTTTCTGGTTCTTCCCTGGGGAAATGACAACACTGACCATGGCTGCCTCGATCTGCGCGGGGAAAGGCCCTCTGCCAGCGGAATTACCAAGTGATTTCTTTATGCTACCTCTATTTATTCCGTGCGACACCCTGCAAATTGGGTGGAATTTCCAAGATGTTCGAGGCCCTCCGGGAGGGCGCGTCGAAGTGAATTCCCGTCGACGACTGCGTTCGTTTTCAATGTGCTGCGTTGCAGCCGCAAAGAAAGGCATGCGCGCTGAGATTCTCAGTGGATGTCAGCAGGTTAACCGGTTCCCCTATAGCATCAATGCCTTTCAGTTTCAAGACGACGAGTAAGCGAGTAAGCGAGCTTGTCCTAGCCGCCGGACACTTCGTTTCTTCAGCGGGGATTTTGCCCAATTTGAACGGGAACTGAC
>JBAUEX010000321.1:0-7988 GCA_049678845.1 Candidatus Acidiferrales bacterium | reverse complement strand
ACTGCTTCTTCTTGTGCGCTCTGGTTGCCTTAATGATCTGGTCGATCTGGCGTGACGTGACGGTGTTGGTTCCGTTCCGCTCCGACTCTTCACCGATGATTCTCAGAATCTCGGGCTCCGGTGCTGCGAGCTTCACGTAGTCGCGGATGCTGAGGAGCACCGCCCTGGGCGTGCCGCGCTTCTCAATGATAAGCGACCGGCGTTCATCCTCGACACGGTTGAGCAGCTTCCCGAAGTTCGCACGGGCGCGCAAAACAGAAACCACTAACGTGCCATTCTTGCCGGTGGTTGGGGTGGTGGCCATGCACTCTCCATTTCAATTATTTGAACTGTACAGTTTAAAGGCGGTTCAGTCAATGGGATTGGTCAGGTGCAACCACCGCCCAGCCTTCTTCCTCTGCGTGATCCCAATATTGCGGTGGTTTGCCACGATGTGACGATAATTGCGTGATGTCATAATATTGCGCAACCAGCATATCGATTTTTACGACACTACATTGGCGCGGGCCGCCCGCTTGGTACAACATCGTCGTATAGTGGCCGCTGCCGGGAGAGGGCAGGGTCCTGGAGGCAGGATTTTCCAACCCACAACCCAACCCACAAATTGCGATGTCTTGTACGACTTGCAGGTCTTTTGGCAGTCCCCGCGGTCTTGTAAGTTGTTGTAAAACCAATAAGCGCTGCTCTGTCACGGCAGAGGTCGCGGGTTCGAGTCCCGTCGTCCCCGCCATTTTTTCAAAGCACTTACACAAGACCCAGAAAAAAATCTGGGTCTGCTTGGGTCCAATAAGGCTTCGAAGCACTCTGGCCGCCGCGCATTCCCGCGAACAAATCCTAGAACGCGCTCTCGAGCACCAACCATTGAACGAGAGTTGATTTGTTCACCGGCAGCAAACTACCTGGCAAGATCGCATCTACCAATTTCCCTTGTGCCAAGCGCTTCCGCTCCGGCGTTGCCTGAAGATACTTGTTCGTCACATGGAGATTGCTGTGACGCAAGTAGTCGCGGATTGTGAGTTGATGTTCTCCCATCTCTGCCAGCATCGTCCCGACTGTGTGCCGAAACGTATGCCAGCCCACGCCGATGATGCCAACCTTTGCAAACGCGCGCTGGATCTTCTTTTTGAGAACGGCGGCAAGGTCCAGCGGCTTCTTCCCTTTGTGACGATGGGACGAGAAAACAAAATCCCCAGGTCCGTTGTATTCGTTCTGCGACTTCCAATCCAGCAACGCACCCTTCAGTGCCCGATGCATCGGCAACACCTTGGCCGACGCTTCCGTTTTTGTCGCCTTCAGATGCCCACCTCTGCGCCAATAGTACGAGTGTTGAACGCTGAAGCTCATGCTGTCGAAGTTGCAATCCGACCAGCGCAGGGCACCGAGCTCGCCTCGACGTGTGCCCAACGCTCCATCCAGAAACACGAGCAACTGATCCCGAAATTCCAATTGCGTCAGACCAAGTTTCACTTGTTCTGGTGCCAAGAACAGGGGCGCTTCTTGACGTTTCGCACTGACGCGGACGCCAGTGCTTAGACCTCTCTTTCCTTCCACTTCCGACCGGAATCCCCGCTCAAAGCCTCCAGTTTCTTTGTTGTTGGGCAGGAATGCGTGGAGGTGGGGACCACGCTTTGTTCCCGTGCGGGAACATTTTGTCATTCTCGTAGGCTATTGATCATAAACATTCCCGTACGGTAACATAGTGTTGATTTTGACCCAAATAGACGCTATAATATTCCCGTACGGTAACTTTACTGAATTGGGTCAAGGATTTGAAATACACACCACAGGAGATTGGCAGGCTGGTCCGCGAGACCCGCAAAGGGCTTGGCGTGACGCAAAAGGAGCTCGCCCTGACCTCGGGCACGGGCCTGCGATTCATCATAGAACTCGAAAGAGGGAAAGAGACCGCCGAAATCGGTAAGGTTTTGACGATCCTCCAGACACTCGGCATTCAATTAACACTAACGCCCCCGCCAGCGGCCACAAAGCGAGGGTAGGAGCAATGCCACGCATGCTCGATGTCTATCTGCATGAACAGCTGGTCGGCCATCTCATCCAGGACGACGGCGGCCAGATGTCCTTTGAATATCTCGAAAGCTGGCTTGCACAACCGGGAGTGGCGGCCTTGTCGCAATCCCTGCTGCTGCGAAAGGAGCGCTTCCCTGCGAAGGAGTGCCGAGGATTTTTCGGCGGCATTCTGCCGGAAGAGAGCAAACGCGAAATCATTGCCCGCAATCTGGGTATCAGCGCGCGCAATGACTACGCCATGCTTGAACAGATCGGCGGCGAATGTGCGGGAGCGGTGACGTTCATTCCCGCCGGGCAGGAGTTGCCTAAGCGAGATTATCACTACCGGAAGCTCGACGCGAAGGAACTCGCCGGAATCCTGAGAGTGCTGCCCAAGCGGCCTTTGCTAGCGGGCGAGAAAGGCATTCGCCTTTCGCTGGCTGGCGCACAGGACAAAGTCGCCGTGCGTATCGAAGGCGAGGAAATTTCGCTGCCTTTGGGTGGTGCGCCCAGCACGCACATCCTCAAGCCCGCGGGCGAGCGCTTTGCAGGTGTAGTGTCTAACGAAGCGCTGTGCATGACCCTTGCGGCGCACATGAATCTTCCCACAGCGAAAGTGGAAACCAGAAAAGTCGAGGATGTCGAGTATCTACTGGTCGAACGCTACGACCGCAAGCACGTAACGATTGACGGCGCGCCCGGCGTCGAGCGCCTTCATCAGGAAGATTTCTGCCAGGCGCTGAACATCGTCTCTGAACTGAAATACCAGAAAGAAGGTGGGCCGTCATTCAAGCAATGCTTCACCCTGCTGCGCAACATCTCGACCGCACCGGTCATTGACCTTGCGAATCTTCTAGACGCCGGGATTTTCAACTATCTCGTTGGCAACAACGACGCGCACGGCAAGAATTTTTCACTCGTGTACCCGGACAAGGAAATCAGGTTAGCGCCTCTCTACGATGCGATCAGCACGATCTACTACCCCGAACTGAACACCGGCATGGGTATGCGGATCGGGCGCGAATACTCATCGGATAAAGTCACGCCAAAGGATTTCGAGCAACTGGCGGGGGATGCGGGCCTTGCCAAACCGCTTGTCCGCCGTCGAGTTCCCGAGCTGGCCACAGCTGCCATCGAAGCTCTAGACAAAATAAACATCACAGACAAGGTCTCTGATGAGGTCGCAGGCCTCATCCGCAAACGGTGCGCGCGCGCGGGGGAAGAATTTCGCACTTAATCCGAGCGTCATCCACACCAACTCCGACGCACACCACGCACCGTCGCCCTTAAAGTTTCTCCGCTTACAGATGCTTCTCTTTAACTAGTCGCCGGTATTGAAAGCCTATGGCGGTTAACCTGCAGGATTTGGAATTCATGGCGGCGAAATACATGTTTTCCTCTCCCACCGGCGCAACTAATCCCACACTGACAAATTTTTGGAGGTCTTTCATTATCGCCACCTTTTTCGAATCCGCGGTGGTTTCGGTGAATTCGTAGGACGGGTCAAGGCTATGCTCGTCCTGCGGTGTGGGAAAATATTCAATCAATTTCCGAAGCGTCGCGTGCGGCACAGGCGGTGTGATGGTGACTAAAGTCCTGTGGACTGATGGCGTTGCAACCGTCGGCCAAATCCAATTGTTGATTCGGCTGACTGAGAGCGTGGTTATGTGCCAGAACTCTCTCAACTTTGCAAAAAACAGATTCGGTCACTCCAGTCCCACTTCACAGTTTTGAGCCAGAGGGCGCTTAGGGCTCGCACGAGGGTTCCTACATCTGATGGTGGGGTAGTCTTTTCGTCTACGAAGATTAACCCGCCGTGCGTTCTGCCTTCTTCCGCCCAAACCTTGAGCAACGAAGGTATCGTTCTTCGATCATAGGTAACAAGCGAAAGGCCTTGCGCCGCGGCCTGTCGCAGGCATGCCGAATCTGATTGCCCTAGAAATTCTCCATCTTCCCATTCAACCATGCAGACCACCGAGAGTGCTCGATGCCTACGGCGAAGACCGCCTGCCACAGCTGGCGAGATGTGCTCATCCAAAAGAAGCCTGAGCATTTCAACTCTTTGTGACAGATACGAGACCAAATTTGGCCGCTTGAGGCAACATTCGCTTTAGCGCCTCGAAGTCAGTAGCAGCATTCTCTGAGAGTGCGCTTTCGATCTCTTCCGGAAAGGCCTTTGCGTAATTGACGGCAGCTTGAACCTTCGCCTCCGGCCATTTGAGGTGTTTAGCCACCGCCTCCACGTTCGCCTTGTAGCTTTGAACCAAGAGCATTACCTCCCAAACTGCGAGGCTGCTCCCTTGGACATAGGCTTGCCGGCCGGCGGCGGAATCACGAAAGTCGATGAAGGCGAATTCCGACCGCCTCAGGCCCTCTTCAACCAGACGCGCGCTCGCATCGCTGGGTGTCCATCCGTGCCGGCTGGCCAGGCGCTTGAGGCGGTTGCCGCTCTCTGTCGGCAGACGCATACTGACGACCATCGAACGAGTTTTTCGCACAAGTCCTCCTTTGTAACTCCTGTAACTATTGTAGCACTATTCCGCACTCGCGTGATTTGTCGTCATGCGTTCTTTTTGCACCTGTTCTGGCGAAGAGTAGGGCTCTGGCCGCGTCGAAGGGGGACTTTATGTTGATTTCCATTCTCGCGGTGAATTAACACTCAGTCAGCAATGGACGCCGAGCCGAAACGGATGTTGGAGTTCGGCGAGCAATGCTCCGATCTCTTCAACATCCAGCACTTCGGGATGCGCTCACGCTTCGCGCTCTGCCGCACGAGTGATATTGCATTCCTCTCCAGCCATTCCTCAGAAAATAGCCTTAAAACGTTTCAGTGGCCGCGTTACGGTTATTTTCATGGTTCGTTGCGGTTCTAGAACCATGAATTATTCCTCAGAAACCGTGGCGCACGTCCTGCTTGTCGCGCACCCATAAATATGGGAATATAGACTTGTGAAGACGACACTCGAAATTCCCGACCCTATCTTCCGCCGGGCCAAGTCAAAGGCCGCCGAACAAGGGATTCCCTTGCGCCAGTTCGTGACGGAAGCCGTTGAGGACAAACTGAAGGCTTTACCCACCTCAGGCAAGAGACCTTGGATGAGAGCCTTCGGGAAGTTAAAGCATCTGCATAAGGAAACCGAGCGCATAAATTGTCTGATTGAGGAAGACTCCGAGAAAATTGACCCGGAGATGTGGCGTTGATCTTAGACACAAACGCCCTATCGGCGGCGGCAGACGGAGAGGTAGCTGCCCTAAACGTCCTCGCCCGCGTCGACCGCGTGGCCCTTCCTGTAATTGTCCTGGGCGAATATCGCCTCGGCATTGCACAGTCTCGGCAGCGGGAAGTCTATGAAAGCTGGCTGTCAGAATGTGTCGCCGCGGTCGACATTCTCGAAATCGAGGAAGCGACGAGTCACCACTACGCGGCCATTGGTTTGGAATTGAAGAGGGCGGGAAAGCCTATACCGACCAACGACATTTGGATCGCAGCGCTTTGCCGCCAGCATTCGCTGCCGCTTCTGAGCCGTGACCGTCACTTCGACGCAGTGTCGGGCATCAAGCGGATTGACTGGTAGCGCCTCTAGGGCACAGAAAACCAGAGCGTTCCGATTGGAAAAGTCGCGGCGGATTAAGTGAAAGGAAACACCAAAGTTTTGGTAGGAGCGTGGGGATCGAAAACAATACCGGACGGAAGGCCAAGGAGTTAGAAGGAATGCTGGGAACCCTAAGGCACTGAAAAGGAACGATAGGGAATGCAGAGAAATCCTTATTGGCCCCTCAAAGGTCCCTCGTTTTCTTGGTGCTGAAAATTCCGTCGTCCCCCGCCATAATTTCTCAAAACACTCCTCGGCAAACTTCTTCCTATCTCTGCGCCGTTCCTTGCTCCTGCGGATACAGTTGAATCGGTGAAGCAGAATCACTATACTGCGCGCCTCGCCATGAGTGCAGGTACTTCCGCTTCGGCACGCGAGGAGGTTTCCAAGATGATTCGTTCGAAATTTGCGCCCTCGGTTTTCGCGGTATGGATGGCCGCTTCCACACTTTCGCTTGCGCCGGTGAGGACATTCGCTCAGCAGGTAGGCGGGAGACCGATGGATGCGGCGCACCGCAGCAGCAAGGACGGCAAGAGATTATTCAGCACCAACGACGCGCTGCGCATCGCGCGCGTTTCTTCTCCACGGATTTCGCCCGACACCTCCCGCTTGGCGTACTTAGTCTCAGCCCTGGATAGGGAGAAGGATCAGCCCGGGAAAACCGTGACGCAGCTATGGGTCGCGCCCACGACCGGGCCGATGGGCGAGGCGAGACAATACACGCGCGGCGAGAAAAGCGTGTCGAATGCCGCATGGTCACCCGACGGCAAACTACTGGCATTCACGATGGACGCAGGAGAAGAAAAAGACGCCAAGCCACAGGTCTGGTTCATGTACGCCAACGGCGGTGAACCGTGGCAAGTGACGAAACATAAGGCCGGCGTTCGCACGTTCCAGTTTTCGCCCGACGGCAAAACGTTGCTGCTGGTTGCGACCGCAACAACGCCCGCCGACGAGGAGAAACGTTCGAAGGAAAAAGATGATGCTGTAGTTGTCGATCACGATTTCAAGATGGCGCAGCTCTGGACGTGGAACATCGCCACCAGCGAAGAAAAACAAATTACCAAGGGCGATTTCACGGTCAGCGATCCGCGATGGTCTCCCGACGGCTCGCATATCACGTTTACAACGACGCCGACACCGCTCCTGGACGACGCCAGCTTGCAAACCGCCTGGGTGCTCGACGCCACGAGCGGGCAGAGCCGAACGTTGGTCGATACACAGGACAACACGCACACGGCCCGGTGGTCCCGCGATGGCCGATGGATCGCGTATTTGAGTAGCCGCGGCATGGATATCTACCAGACGAATCTGTTTGTGGTCGGCGCCTCCGGAGGCACGCCACGCAAACTGACCGGGTCATTTGAACTCAACGCCGGAGAACCAGTCTGGGGAGCGGATGGCAAGACGATTTACTTCAGCACGGACAAGCGCGAAGCTGTGAGTGTTTTCGCCGCGGATGTCGCCGACGGCGCGATCCGGCAGATCACCGACAAGCCGGGCGTCCTCAGCATCGACGAAATCAGTGGCAACGGTCAAATCGCAATCGGCACGTGGACTGATCCGCAGCATCCGTCCGATGTGTTTCGCTCAGATTTGAGCTTCCACTCAATCGAACCGGTGACCGGTCAAAACGCCTGGCTGGATGATTATGCGCTCGGCAGCACGGAAGTGGTTCAGTGGAAGAGCAGCAAGGACGGGACGGATATCGACGGCATCGTGACAAAGCCCGTCGACTTTGATTCGTCGCGCAAATATCCATTCCTGCTGAACCCTCACGGCGGGCCGACTGGATCATCGACGCTCTCGTTCAACCCTACGGAGCAAATTCTGGCCGCGAACGGCTACATGATTCTCGAGCCGAATTTTCGCGGCTCGACGGGCCGAGGCGAAAAATTCGCTCTGGCCAATCAGAATGACTGGGGCGACGGGGATTACAAAGACGACATGAGCGGCGTGCAGGCCATGGTGGACAAAGGCTGGGCCGACCCGAATCGTCTGGGCGCGTTTGGCTGGTCGTACGGCGGCTTCATGACGTTCTGGATCGACACGCAGACGGATCGCTTCAAGGCAATTTCACCCGGCGCAGGCCTGCCCGATCTCTACTCGATGTATTCCCAAACGGACATTCACCGCTACCTGCGACAGTTTTTCGACCTTAAGGCCCCGTGGGACAATTTCCAGGAATACTGGGACCATTCGCCGATGAAATTCGTCGAGAACGTCAAGACGCCGACCATGATTTTGCACGGGCAAGCAGATACGCGCGTGCCCATTCCGCAGGCGGAAGAGTTCTATCGTGCGCTTGTCGAACGGCATGTGCCCGTCGAGTTCGTCACCTATCCGCGCGAGAATCACGGCTTCGTTGAGCCGCGGCACATCCAATAT
>JBAUEX010000320.1:0-3983 GCA_049678845.1 Candidatus Acidiferrales bacterium | reverse complement strand
CAGTGCCCTCAGCAAACCCGCGTTGGCTCACAATTCCCGAGCGCGGCCTCTACACGGGAATTGCCATCTTCGGCGCTGTGGGCAGCGGCAAGACCAGTTGTTGCATGTATCCCTTCGCCGAGCAGGTGTTCGCTTACAAGGCCCAAAGCAAAGAGGAGCGCATCGGCGGGCTCATGCTCGAGGTGAAAGGCGACTTCTGTCGCAAGGTAAAAGGCATCCTCGATAAGCACGGGCGCGGCGAGGACTACATTGAAGTTAACCTCGACGCCGAGTGCCGCTACAACCCGCTCCACAACGACCTCGAGGCCTACGCTCTCGCGTACAACGTTGCAGCCTTGCTCAACAATCTCTTCGGCAAGGGCAAGGAACCCTTCTGGCAGCAGGCATACACGAACCTCATCAAGTTCATCATCCTGCTCCACAAGGTCGCTTACGACTATGTCACCTTCTTCGATGTCTACGAATGCGCCATCTCACCCGCGCTTCTCCAACAGCGTATCGAAGAGGCTGAGCGCATCCTTTCAGCAGAGCCTCAAGTCTACATCGCTGCGGAAGATTACGCCTCCGGGCATCACACTGAGCTTCAGGCCTTTCACTTCGTGCTAGACAAACCGCGGCACAAGTACCATACCGCTGCCTCGGATGAACTGCGCGAGTTCCTGAAGAAGAATCAGATTCTGTTCGAGGACGACACCGATTCGGCAACGAACAAGATCATGGCGCGCAAACGCGCTCAGCTTGATTCCGTGAAACGGTGGTTCAATCACGATTGGCAGAGCCTTGAGCCCAAACTCCGCACGTCCATCGTCGAAGGCATCTCCGTCTTCCTCTCGCTCTTCGACGACAACCCGGACGTGAAGCGGACCTTTTGCCCGCCCGCTGAATGCTACGACCCTGTGGCCAATGCCGACCACCGCCACGGCAGACCCCTACCTTCTTTCTCTTGGCTCATCGAGAACGGCAAGGTCTGCGCTCTCAATTTCCCCATCGGCATGAATGCAGGTCTCGCCCGCGCGCTCGGTGTCATGATGAAGCTCGATTTCGAACGCGCCGTTCTCAACCGCATCCCATACATGGAAGCCCACCCGGAGCAGCACTTCCGTCAGGTGCTTTTCCTCTGCGACGAATACCAGCACTTCGCCACAGTCGGCGAGAACGAACCGCTCGGCGATGAGAAATTCTTCAGCCTGTCACGCCAGCCGAAGTGCATCCCCATCGTGGCCACGCAGAGCATCAGTTCGCTTAAATCCGTATTGCCCGGCGAATCGTGGCGGTCGCTTCTTCAGACGTTCCGCACGAAGATTTTCCTCGCACTGTCGGACGACTTCTCGGCGAGCGTCGCAAGCGAACTCTGCGGACGAGAAGACCGCCTGAAGGTCAGCTACAACATCTCCGAAAGTGGCCACGACGCCAAAGTGAGCTTCTTCAGCGGGAAAGCCCTGTCGAATCGCGCCAACGTGACGACCTCGAAAAGCTACGTCACCCACAACGATTATCGCTTCGACACGAAGACCTTCACCGAACTCAAGAACGCGCAGTCCGTAACGCTCGCCTATGACGGCTTCAACCCCATGCCGCCGATGTTCTGCTACCTCAAGCCCTATTTCAACGACGTGAACAAGTCCTACTTTTGGCAAGTCGCAAACGGAGAGTTGTAATGCTCGGCTTTGAGACCATCCTGCCGTTTCTCCGACCCATCGAGCACCTGATCCGCGACGATTCGATAAGCGAAATCATGGTAAACGGTTCGACTCACGTCTTCATTGAACGCGCGGGCGTACTTCAAGAAGTGCCGGACCTCACGTTGAGCGAGAAATCTTTAATGATCGCAGTCAAAAACATCGCCAGGCGCTTGGGTGACGATATCTCCGAACAGAAGCCGATCCTCGACTCCCGGCTCCCTGACGGCAGCCGCGTCGCCGCCGTTATTCCTCCATGCAGCATCCACGGTGTGACGCTCACAATCCGTAAGTTCAACAGCCGTCACTTCACGATGGAGGATTTGGTGAAGCGCGGGAGCGTTGATGCAACTCTCGTTGAACGTCTGAAAACTTACGTCGAGAGGCGGCAGAACATCCTCATCAGCGGCGGTACAGGAACCGGCAAGACAACGCTGCTTAATGCTCTGGGCAGGTTCATCCCCGACGAAGACCGAATTCTTCTTATAGAGGACACATCCGAAATCCAGTTGGAGAAGCCCAATCTCCTTCGTTTCGAAGCCCGCCAGGCCCAGCCCGGACTAACTGCTGTCACAATCCGAGACTTGCTCAGAGCGTCTTTGCGTCACCGCCCCGACCGCATCATCCTTGGCGAGATTCGCGGCGGCGAAGCTTTCGATCTTCTCCAGTTGCTTAACACCGGCCACTCAGGGACGCTCTCGACCGTCCACGCGAGCTCTGCCGCGCAAGCCCTTGCGCGGTTCACGAGTTGCGTCCTCCAGAGCGGAATTGAACTCCCCTATCGCGCCATCAAGAACAATATCGCCGATTCGCTCAACGTCATCATTCACCTCGAACGCCGTCCGGGACGCCGCTTTGTTTCTGAAGTCATCCAGATCAAGAAATACAACACCAATACGGATGAGTTTGAGTTCGTCGCAGAACCCGCATTTGCTTGAAGTCCCAGCAATTCTGGTTCCTACCTTCGGTAGCAATATGGCCCTCGCCGCTACAAATCCGCCGCCCCGTATATCAGAAGAGCCCAGTTCACCATCAGCGCAGGGTGTGCTAGGCTGCGCACCAGCGACACCAGATAGACGGCCAAGGAGAAAGTCTATGGCTCGTCGTTCTGGTCAAGTTGGCTATGAAGAAGTGAAAGGCGGTTGGTATCACGTTCGGTTTCGGATGGATGTTCCCGGACAGGAAAAGCGGGCTTATCTAAGCAGGCCGATCTGCCCCGTCTCCGGCCCTGGTGCTCTCACGAAACTCGAACGTCTCAGGAAGAGAAAGGAAATCATCACCGTAAGCGGAGCGGACAGCCACGAACACTTCGAGCAAGTGGAAGCGTTCAATCACGGCAAAACGTTTCGCCAGCAAGCTGAATGGTGGCTGAATCACGTGCAGACTCGCAAGCGGAAACCGATCAAGCCAGCGACCGCCGCGGGGTTTCAAAGCTACTTGAACAAGTGGCTCCGACCCAATCTCGGCGACTTGCCGGTTTCATCCGTCAACAATCTCGCTCTGCGAGGTCTCGTGACCAAGATGACAGACTCAGGCATGTCGGCAAAGATGGTCAACAACGTGGTTCAAGTCGTCAAGATGGTAGTGGCATCTGCGGTCAACGAGAATGGGGAACGAGTTCATCTGAGGACGTGGAACCACGAATTCATCGATCTGCCCGAGGTGAAAAACCAGCGGCAGCCAACGTTCACCAGTGCGGTGATGGAAGCGATTGCAGGCGGCTCCAAAGGAAGAGAGCAAATGCTCTTCGTTCTTCTCGGGGCCACCGGAATGCGAATCGGAGAGGTGCTGGGCCTTGAAACTGACAAACATGTCTCCAGCGATTTTTCGACTCTGCACATCCGGCAAAAGGCATGGAGGGGGCAAATCCAACCATTCCTGAAATCAGACAATGGGATTCGAGACATCGATCTGCCAACCTCCATTGCTGCGATGCTCAAGGAGTTCAGTGGTGACCGGACTTCCGGCTTGCTGTTTTGCTCGAAGAACGGGCTTCCACTATTACAATCGAACGTCCTGAGACTCTCCCTGCATCCACTTCTCAAAAAGCTGAACCAACCGAAGATGGGTGCCCACGCCTTTAGGCGGTTCCGAACCACATGGCTGAGGAAGCAGCATGCGCCAGAAGACTTGGTCCGCTTCTGGCTCGGCCACGCCAATAAGAGCGTCACGGACGCCTACAGCAAGTTGAAAGAAGACGTGACGTTTCGCAAGAAGGTCGCGGAGCAAGTGGGAATCGGCTTTGAGCTTCCAACCGAAAAGCTCGAAGTTGCACCCAATTGCACCCAAAGTGAGTTGTTATCA
>JBAUEX010000319.1:0-4044 GCA_049678845.1 Candidatus Acidiferrales bacterium | reverse complement strand
AAGCCACGGTGTTGAACTTCGTGTCTTGGTTGAGTGTCATCGAGCCGGTGCAATCGGAATTTACGGTGTAGGTGCCGCTCTCGTTCGCACGGAAGCCGTTAGCATTCAGGTCAGTACTGGGATTGATGGCCGGCGCGCCATTGGTCATGATGAAATCGACAGCCTTGAAATTGCCGTTACCGTCGAAGTGCTGCAAGGCCACGCCCTGCTGGGCAACGAATGCCGAGCCGCCGGGCGGGATGACCTTGCCGTCCACGGTGAAGCCGTAATCGCCCCGGAGAAGCGCGTTTGAGCAAGTGGTGTGAAACTGCGCAAACGCTGGAGGGGCCGCCGAGAGGAAAAGTAAAAAACTGAGTGCTGCCGCGATGCCGAAGAATTTCGCCTTCATAGTTGTCTCCTGGTTGTGGTTTCGCGATCGAAAGATCGCTCGACTTGGCGCATCTTGAAGAGAATGAGAAGACCTTGCAATGCGAGGGAGGTTAAATGTTGATGCGAAGGAGGTAAAAGTCCAGCGAATTGAAAATACAGGACCTATGCTAAAATGGCCAACAGCCGGATTTCCTTGCAGACCATGCCTGACAGCCCTCTTAAGTTCCGGTTCGACGTCTTCGAGGTTGATCCGCGCGCAAAAGAGCTGCGCAAACACAACACAAAGCTCAAACTGCACCGGCAATCCTTTGAAGTTCTTCTGATGTTGGTCGAGCACCCGGGCGAAGTGGTGACGCGTGAGGAAGTGAGAGCAAGGCTATGGCCGGAAGAGACGTTCGTGGATTTTGAGCACAGCGTGAATACGGCTATCAACAAAGTGCGCCAGGCGCTCTCTGATTCGCCGGACAAACCGCGATACATCGAGACGGTACCGCGAGTGGGCTATCGCTTCCTCGCGCCAGTGGAAAAGCTGACGGCGCGGGAGGGCGGCCGAGTGATTCTGGTGGTGCTGCCATTCGAAAATTTAAGCGGCGATCCCGCACAGGAATATTTCAGCGATGGCCTGACCGAGGAAACTATCACGGACTTGAGCGTGCTGGCTTCGGAGCGGCTGGGGATAATCGCGCGCACCTCGGCGATGCGGTACAAGGGCACGAAGAAAAGCATTGCTGAAATTGGAGATGAGCTCGGCGCGGATTATGCGCTCGAAGGCAGCGTTCGGCGCGATGGCAACCGCGTGCGCATCAGCGCGCAGCTTATCCGGACAAAGGACCAAACCCATCTATGGGCTAAGAATTACGACCGCGAGCTGCAGGATATTCTCGCTGTGCAGGACGATCTTGGCCGGGAAATCGCGCGGCAGACGCACGTTGCGCTGGCGCCGCGGGAAGCTGCGCATAGTTTTCCTGCGCGCGGATGGAATCCTGAAGCGTATGACGCCTATCTTCGCGGGCGTTCGTGGTTCCATCGGTTGACGCGAGCGGAACTGCTGAAGAGCGCAGAATACTTCGAGCGAGCGGTTGCCATCGACCCTGAAGCGGCGCTGGCGCATGCTGGTTTGGCGATGGTCTACTCCACGCTGCCGATTACGAGCGATTTCCCTTCCGGCGAGTCATTCGCCAAAGCCAAAGCCGCGGCGCGACGGGCGCTGGCGCTCGACGATACGGTGGCGGAAGCGCACGTGGCATTGTGCTCCGCGCATTTTTGGCATGGCTGGGATTGGGCAAAAGCGGAGGAGGAAGGTCGCACGGCCATTGCTCTGGATTCGAATTCCGCGTGGGCGCACTTGCGGTACGCGCACGTGTTGTCGAACGAGGCCAAACACGCAGAAGCGATTGAAGAGATCGGGCGCGCGCGGCTGCTGGATCCCCTTTCGCTCATCGTCAACACCATGGACGGGATGTTCCGTTACCAGGCGCGGCGGTACGAAGAAGCCATGCCTCATTTTCTGGCGGCGCTGGAGCTCAATCCGAAATTCTGGGTGGCGCACGTCAACCTCGCGAAGGCGCTTCACGCGCAGGGCCGCACTGAAGAAGCGCTCGCCGAAGCGCAAAAGGCGCGCGAATTCTCGGGAGGCAGTTCGGAACCGATTTCTCTGGAGGGATATTTCCTCGCTCGCTTAGCCCGGAATGCGGAAGCGGATGAACGGATTGGCGAACTCGAAGCGCTGACGAAGCGGAATTATGTGCCGCCGTACAACTTTGCGACGGTCTATCTAGGGTTGGAAGATGCGGGGAGAAGCATGGAGTGGCTGGAGCGCGGCTTCTCCGAACGCGATGTGCACATGGTCTTCCTCGGCGTGGACCCGAAGTGGGACGCGCTGCGCTCGGATCAGCGTTTTCAAGACTTGCTTCGGCGTGTCGGATTCGCCTAATCGGCGCTATGTAACCCGCCTGATCCGGGAGCTAGTCTCCCATCTCTAGAGTCTCGGGTGCGAAGCAGGTTAAGACGAGGGCAGCGCGGGCGGAGAGGTGTGTCCCAATGATCTTGAGCGGCCGAGGATTCAACGAGCTCACAGATTGAACCCTGTGGCCGCCTGGCGTTTGCAGCAACGAGCTGTTTCTAAAAAAGGGGATCATTACATCACATCGAGCGAGTTCACGACCTAACTGGTTATTTGGAAGGCTGCTCACGCGGTCAGAGAACACCCGGTACGACCACCACAGCGTCGGACAGCGCGGTAGGAATCAAGTAATAATTGTCATTTTGTCCCAGGATGGCAAGCTCCAACTTGTCACATGATCAAGCAATGACAAGCAATACCTTGACATTTATAACATTTATGTCAAGCTATAACTTGACAGGAGAATTATGAAACGCGAATTCAGACAGTTACGGCTATCGCAGTTAGATCGAAACGTCGAGCTCGCGCGTAGCCTGCCACCTCGACCGTCGGGCGGGTGGCTCGCGTCGGCGCGCGAGGCGCTTGGTCTTAGCCAGCGCCAGGTCGCCAAGAAAATGCGCGCATCCGGACAGGCCATCCAACAGTTTGAACACGCCGAAGCCCAAGACCGCATCACGCTTCGCGCTCTTCGGAGGGTTGCCGGAGCCATGGGCTGTGACTTGGTCTACGTAATCGTGCCGAGGTCTGGTTCGTTCGCGGACTTGGCGGAAGAACCTACGCGCGCGCGCGCAACTCGTGATGTCAAAACCGTCGTCCATACAATGGCGCTCGAAGACCAGAAACCCGAAAACGCCAACCAACTGGCTGAGGATGAAACACAGCGGCGCTTGAATCGCAATAACAATCGATGAACTTCATCCTCAATCACAAATACGCGGACGGGAATACTCCGATTCGGCAAGAAGAAGCCGAACAACTCATTCCCCGCATCAGCACCATGGGCGAACTGAATGAATACGAAGCCCTAAACATTCTGCGGGCTCGCGAATGGGCGTTTGATGGTCGAACGATGAGGGTATCTGATCCCTTGGATGAACTTTATGTCCGAGAGCTCCATAGCCGGATGTTCGACAACGTTTGGAAATGGGCCGGCACTTATCGTCAAACGGAACGAAACACTGGATGCGACCCGAGGGAGATCGTGCAACGCATTCCCCAACTCCTCGCCAACACGCGATACTGGCTAGAGAACCAGACGTTCCCGACTGACGAGGCGCTCCTTCGTTTTCATCACCAATTGACGAGAATACATCCGTTCGCAAATGGAAACGGGCGCCACGCCCGAATGATTGCCGACATCGTCGCCGTAAAGTACGGCCAGGCGGAATTCACCTGGGGTGCCGGAAAAGACCTGGTCGCGCAAGGCGATGCACGCAGCAGGTATCTCGCGGCACTCCGGGCGCTTGATGCAAATGACAACGTAGTGAAGCCCCTTCTCGACTTTGCTCGGTCGTGACATGGGCAGGTCGTGAGTAGGGCATCTGCTTTGAAGTAAGGTGCCCCTCGGCTACATCGTTGTTATATTCCAGTGTCGTTTGGCAACAAAGAGGGCAGGCTTATGGCCGCCGAAAAAGGGAAGATGGGGTGGTTGAAGGCAGTTATCGTAGCCCTCGGAATGTTGGGAATCTTTCAGCTTCAAACCTTCTTCCTTGGAAATGACCTTAAACATAAAGTTATTCGTGTCGCGATTGAAATCGCAGCGTTCGCAGTGC
>JBAUEX010000318.1:0-4444 GCA_049678845.1 Candidatus Acidiferrales bacterium | reverse complement strand
TGCACAAAACGAGCTGCGAACCTACTCGGCCACAGTGGGACTGGAACACCGGCTTTCCAAGAATCTCACGATGGAAATGTCTTACGAGAGATTGAACGAGACAGGTGGTTTCTCGGCTTTTCCAATTGGAAACCACGATACCGCATACGGGTCCATTACATACTCATTCATGAAGCCGCTAGGGAGGTAGGGAATGGTTGACGAACTGCAGGCCGAGAAAATGCGTGGCATCGAAGACTATTGGGCAATAGTGCGCCGGCATCGCTGGCTGATACTCCTTTCGATATTTGTGTGCTGGGCGACAGTGTGGGGAATCGGATGGCTTTTGCCAGCGACATACCAGTCCGAGGCATTGATTCTGGTCGAGGATCAGAGAGTCGCTTCGGAGCTCGTTCCGCCGAACGTGTCCATCAGCCTGCAAGACCAGTTGCAGAGCATGACGCAACAAATCCTGAGCCGCACGCAGCTTCAGGGGATTATCAACCGATACCATCTCTATACGAAACACAGCGGAATTCTGGCGATTTTTGAGCCGACGGATCCCGTGGATCAAATGCGCAAGGACATTACCATCACACCGGTAGAAGTGCCGGACCGCAACGGTAAGAGTGATTTGACGGCGTTCAAGATTGACTACATGGGTCCAACACCGGCGCTAGCGCAACAGGTGAACAGCGAACTCACGTCGGCGTTCCTCGACCAGAACATGAAATCCCAGCAACAGCTTTCGCAAAGCACAACTTCTTTCTTTGACGACCAGCTGGCGGACGCTCGCGCGAAACTCGAGGAGCAGGGAGCGAAAGTGCGGGCTTTCAAAGCGCAGCATGTGGGCGAGCTTCCCGACCAGTTAGAGAGCAATGTTCAAATCTTGACGGGTGTTCAGAATCAGCTGGAGGGCACGCAGCGAGCGCTCGATCGGGCGCAACAGCAGAAACTTTATCTGGAGTCGATTGTTCAGCAATACCAATCGGTTCAAACCGACTTGGGAAACGGAGACTCCGCAGAAACGCCGCCGGCATTGGACAAAGAACTAAAAAACCTGCGCATGCAGCTGGCCGCCGAGCGGTCTCAGTACACGGATAATTACCCGGACGTGATCGCTCTGAAGGATCAAATCGCCAAGACCGAAAAACTGAAGAAGCAAATCGAAGGCGAAATAGCCACGAATCAAAAGACGGGGAAATCTTCAAAAGACTCCGGCACGGACCTGGCGGCAGCGGGTTTTCAGAGTGGCGCGCCGACTCCGATGATGCAGATTGAGAGCCAGCTGAAGGCCAACCAACTGGAGATCAAGGGATATGAGAAGCAGGAAAAGACCCTGGAAGGACGAGTGGCGGAGTATCAGGCACGCTTGAATATGATGCCTGCGACCGAGCAAGCTCTGGCCGATATTTCGCGCGGCTACGATGAGTCTCAAAAAAACTATGATTCGCTGCTGGCAAAGCAGTCGCAATCGCAATTGGCCACAAGTTTGCAGCAACAGCAACAAGGCCAGCAGTTCCGTTTGCTCGACCCAGCGCGGCTGCCGGACAAGCCGGCTTCACCAAATCACATTCTGCTGAGTCTGGGCGGCTTGGTTCTCGGCATCGCTGTCGGAGCGGGATTGACGATGTTGTTCGAGTTGACCGACGCTCGTATCCGCAACGAGGAAGATCTCGAAGGGCTCGTCGCCGCGCGCGTGCTGGTGGGGATTCCCCGCATCAGCACGCCGAAAGAGGACCTCGAGAGGATCAGGATGCGCTGGATGGGGCGTGCCGCCGCGGTTGTGGTGGTACTGCTGATCGTGGCGGGCAATATCTACGCGTTCTACAAAGGGTAAAGAACATGTACAGAAAATTCTACGGATTGACGCGAAACCCATTCGAGATCAGTCCTGATCCGTACTTTTTTTATCCCACGCCGCGCCACAACGAGGCACTGGCAAACCTGAATTACGGCGTGCAGCGGCGAAAGGGTTTCGTGGTTGTGACCGGCGAAGTAGGGACCGGGAAGACGTTGCTCGTGCGATGTCTGCTGGACTCGCTGAACCGCAACCAAATTGCGTTTGCTTATGTGTTCAATCCCCGTTTGTCGGTGCCGGATTTTCTGCGGTACATGCTGACGGATCTACGTCTGCCGACCACGGGACGAACCAAGAGCGAGATGCTGGCGCACTTGAACAATTACCTGATCGCGCGGTTTCGCCGCGGGAGCACGGCGGCGCTGGTGGTGGACGAGGCGCAGTTGCTGAGTTGGGAGTTGTTGGAGGAAGTGCGGCTGCTGACCAATTTGGAAACGTCGCAGCAGAAGCTGCTGCAAATTGTTCTGGTGGGGCAGCCAGAGCTCGACCGCAAACTCGATTCGCCGCATTTGCGGCAGCTGAAGCAGCGGATCGGACTGCGGTGCCGGCTGGAGCCTTTAGGGGCCGAGGAACTGCGCGGATATATTCGCCGCAGACTGGAACTGGCGGGCGCGAACTCGCACGGTTCATCCATTTTTGTGGAAGAAGCGATCGTGGCCATTCATCAGTTCTCGCACGGGATTCCGCGACTGATCAACACCTTGTGCGAAAACTCGCTGGTTGCGGGATACGTGAAACAGACAAAGCAAGTCACCCCGGAGATCGTCCAGGAAGTTGCAACGGATTTTCGCATGGATGTGCCGTGCACAACGTCTGCGCCCGAAGCCGAAGGTGGGGAGTCGCGGAAGAAGGCCCTGAAAGCATTGTTCCGAATGATCGAAGAGCTGGATGACGCGTCCGAAAAACAGCTCGACGAAGCGAAACTCGAATCAGAGTCAGGAGTGAAAACAGAATGAGCCGCCTATACGAAGCCTTGCGCAAGTCAGAAACCGAAAATCAGCAGAAGGGCATAGTGGTAACGGAAGCGACGCAGCCGGCCGCCGAGGCGTTCAACGGCGTTGCGGTTAGTTCGAACGAAATGGACAACGCAGTTGCGGTGCAAACTCAGGTGGCGCCCATGGGTCATCTGGTGGCGCTGACCGAACCGCAGAGCCTGGCCGCTGAAAAGTTCCGCGTGCTGGTGACCCGTCTGAATAATATTCGGGCCAAGCGAGAACTAAAGTCGATGCAAATCACAAGCGGCGTGGTGGACGAGGGCAAGACGCTGGTCGCTGCCAATCTGGCCGTGACGCTGGCGCGGCATTCGCAGAGCCGGGTATTGCTGGTCGAGGGCGATCTTCACAATCCAGCGCTGGCTTCGCTTCTGGGAGTCAGCCACCTAAAGGGGCTCAACCATTGGTGGAAGGACTCGAATGCAGTCATCAGCAATTATGTTTATCGCGTCAATGACCTGCCGCTATGGTTTCTGCCTGCGGGTGGCCGTTTCGATCAACCCGGCGACGTCCTGCAGTCCGCGCGGTTCAGCGAAGCGTTTGCTCAGCTTTCGGGCTCCTTTGACTGGGTGGTGGTGGATTCCACACCGCTTCTACCTATGGCGGATCCGAACATCTGGAACCGGCTGGTGGATGGAACTTTGCTGGTCGTTCGTGAAGGAGTGGCGCCGATCAAGGCGGTCAAGAAAGGGCTGGCGAGTTTGGACAATCCGAAATTGATCGGAGTGGTTCTGAACGGGGCTTCTGAATTCGATCGGGTCAACTATTACGATCAGTATTACGCGGCAACACCACGACGGTCAAACGGCAACAGTGTGGCGAAAGGGAAGGACTCGGAGGGCAGTGAGTGATCCGCTTTCTCAACGCCTATTTTCCGGCAAGAACGCTGTTTCTGGGTATTTCCGAGGCGCTTCTGGTGGCGCTCGCGTTCGTAGCGGCGACGGTCGCGCGACTGGGAACGAACGATGCCACGCTGATGTTGAATTACCAGCAGGGCTTTCTGAAGATCCTGTTGGTGGCGAGCGTGTTCATCATCTGCATGTATTACTTCGATCTGTACGATTCCTTTATTTTGAGCAATCGCCGGGAAGTGTTGACGCGCCTGGTGCAGGTGCTGGGTACGGTGTGCATTTTGCTGGCGCTTCTTTACTATGCTTTTCCGAAGCTGCAACTTAACCGGGGCATTTTCATGATTGGGTTTGTGTTGGTTGCGTTGTTTGTAGTTTTGTGGCGGCGTCTTTTCTTGCTGGTAAACACGATGCCTCGTTTTGCCGAAAGGGCGCTGATCCTGGGAGATGGCCCGCTCGCGAAGCCTCTGACGGAAGAAATCGAATCCCGATCCGAGCTGGGAGTACGAATCGTGGGCCAGCTTCGTGGTCTCGAAAATGGCAGCGCGTCGCCGCTTTCGGAAACGGAACAGTTCGAACAGTTATCCCGCCAAGTCCAAACGTATCGCGCCAGTCGGGTGATCATCGCCATGGGCGAGCGGCGGGGCCGGTTGCCGGTGGAAGCGCTTCTCCGCTTAAAGAGCCGGGGAGTAAGAATCCAGGACGGGGCGGAAGTTTTCGAGGCGATCACGGGGAAAGTGCCGATTGAATCGCTGCGTTTGAGC
>JBAUEX010000317.1:0-7655 GCA_049678845.1 Candidatus Acidiferrales bacterium | reverse complement strand
GTGGACACGACCGAGGCGCCCAGAAAGTCGGCCTTAGGCCGACGAGTTAGAATACGAACTTCGCGGCAAGTTGCATCAGGCGGCCATTCGCCGCGGATGTGATGCGGCCAAAGTTACCCGATACGATATTTCCAGTCGGATTGTTGAACTGCGTATGGTTGAACATGTTGTAGAACTCCATGCGCATGATGAACTGCGTGCTCTCCGTTATCCGCGTGTCTTTCTCAAGGCTCATATCCCAGTTATTGATCCCCGGTCCATGGAAGTTGTTCCGGCCCTCATTTCCAACGGTGCCAACAGTCGCCTTGGCAAACGCGGACGGATTGAACCAGTAATGTGTCTTGGTGCCGATTGTATAGCTCCTCGGATCACCGATCACCGGCGCGGAAACAACATTCGGCCGATCCCAGCATGAGTAGAATTCGAAAGCATTGCACTGCAGGGACCTGAATCCCGAGTCGCTAATGGTAATGGGGAAGCCCGACTGCAGCGTGGTAATGCCTGCTATATGCCAGCCGTCCGCGACGCGGCTGGGCATCCAGCGAAATGCGCTGAGGTGCTCGAGTCCCGGCACCGTGTAGTCATAGCCGACCACAAAACGGTTCCGGGCATCAAAGGCCGAATCACCATACATCTGCCGGAAGTCGAACGGGTTTAACCCAACCGCTCCGGCGGAGTTCTCATAGCTCGAACCAAAATCAAGCGAATGCGAATGCGTGAAAGACGCTATGAAACTCAACCCGTGAGAAAACGCCTTGTTGGCGCTTATCTGCAGCGAGTTGTAGTTTGAGTTTCCCATCGTTGATTGCATGGCGAGCGACGGGTAGATCGTCGCGTCCGCAATCGGGTAGTAAAACGGATCCTGCCCTACTGTATAGCAGGTTCTGCCATCCCCACTCGCGCCGCATGCCAGCCCGTTTGTCGGATCCAGCGTCTCGGTACCGAAGAACTGGGTTGGCGATTTGCCCTTGCAGCCCGGATCGGCGGCGCAAGCCACAGAACCGTGCAAAGGATTTAATTCGTGCACTGCCAAGAGATGCCGCGCCTCGGAACCGACGTAACCGACGGACAGGATAATCTGACCCGGAATCTCGCGCTGAACGGTCAGGTTATAGTTCATGGCCGTCGGGATTTTGGTTTGCGGGTCCAGCAGGTTCAACGACAATGGCTCGTAGAAGCTGAAGTCCACCGCGCTGCCCGCTGGCGGAGGAGTAAACGGATACTTGTTGGCGATCGATACCGGTGTGGTTTTGGTGCCATTAGACGGACTACAACCTATCGAGCCGCCTGCCTGATCCAGGCATCGTTGGTCCGTGAATGGTGCGGTGAAGGCCGGCACGCCACCCTGATCCGTGATTCCGCTGTCAGACAAGGAGAACGGAGCCGCAAGAAGGTTCTGCAGCGTCAATTCCTCTTCGGATCGGTTGTAGTACATCCCAAAGCCGCCGCGGACCGAGAACTTGCCCTGATCGCCTGAAATCCTCCCCAAATTGGGAGCCCAGGCAAATCCGACGCGCGGACCGAAATCGTTGTACTTAGTGGAATATCCTGCAGTGCTGCAGTTCGGGTCACCCGGGAAGTTCATGCCGACAGGTGCCGTTGGATAGATTGTGGACGTCTGCCCAGCGATGTAACAATTGATAGCGCGGCCGCCGTTCGCAATGTCTTTCAGCGGCGTATCGATCTGGTAGCCCAAACCGTAGGTGAGAGTCAGGTCGGGGCGCAGTTTAAATTCGTCCTGAGCGTAGAAGTAATACTCGCGCGCTCGCGCATCAATGAAACCCCCACCCGACTGCCCATAAGTATCAGGCAAGCCGAGAAGGAAGTCCGTACCTGGATTCGTAGTGCTAAAAGTTCCGCTGCCGCCGAAACCGTAATTCCCGTTGTTATTGAAGTAGAATGGGTTTGTAACCGCAAACCCGCGCCATTCAGCTCCAAACTTTAGCGTGTGCCGCCCGACGATGTGCGAGAAATTGTCAGTAATCTGCCGTGTTTGGTCGATCCGAGGCTGCGGGCCGTTATTGCTGAAGCCCAGCGTAAAAAGACCCGTGATTCCGATTCGCGGCACGCCTGCTCCCGTTGGATTCTGCGGAGTAATACTGAATCCCAGAGAAGACGGAAGGACGGCCTTCTGCGGCTCCACGGCGTTGAAATTCAGGCGCGTGTAACCAAGGCGGAATTCGTTAAGGGTGTTCGCGCTGAAGATGTGGTTTTCGGCGAAGGTAAATTGCTTGTCGTGCGTGAGGCTCGTATCGCCAAATCCCGGCAAGCTCGCGCCCGTGAAAGGAAGCGTGTCCAGAGCCGTGTTCTGCTGCAAGAAACCCAGGAACCACAGCGTGTCATGCTGTCCCAGGTTCTGATTGACCTGGAAAATATACTGCTTGGTGTTGTTGGTCGTCGCTGGATTGAACGTGTAGTCGGACGTTCCCTGGTTCGGAAGCGGAACGTATTTCGATATCAGACTCATCGACAGTGCGTTGAAATCTTGTGTCGGAACGTTGCCGGAGGCGAATAGGCCGTTGCTCAGAAGGACAGTGCCGGTTGGACTCACAAGGTTGCCATAAGGCGTGCTAGCTGGGCAAGCGGTTCCGCTCGTAGGGCACGGATCTCCGAACTCCGGGATGGCTGAGACGGTCCGCGGATCAACGAAACCAGGTTGACCCGGCTGAGGAACGGGGTTGCCGTTCGCATCCGTTGTGGGCATGACCGTATCGAACGCACCCGCACCGAACGTCCCATTGAGTTGCGCTTGTGTGAATACCGTGGTCACGTTGCCGGCCTGGGGCACCGCATTTTTCGTCCCCTGATAAGAAAAGAAACCAAATGTATGGTTTTTCCAGATGGGTCCGCCAATCGTGCCGCCGTATTGGTTTTGGTGAAACACAGGGGCTGAGTTCTGGAAGAAGTTGCGCGTGTTCAGGAACGTATCGCGATAGAACTCAAACGCATCGCCGTGGAACTTGTTCGTGCCCGACTTGATTACCGCATCCAAAATCGCGCCTGAGTTGCGGCCGTACTCCGGGTTGATCGTGTTGGTGATCATGCGGAATTCCTGGATGGCGTCCGGGCTGGGAAGAATCAGCGGCGTGTTCAGCGGAAGGTCGTTGGAATCGGTGCCGTTAATCAGGTAGCTGTTCTGCTGGCTCTGGCTTCCGTTCGTCGCGTAGTTCGATGCAAACCGATCCGAAGATGCCACCACGCCGGGCTGCATTTGCTGCAACTGCACCCAGTTCCGACCGTTCAAGGGCATGTCAACGATCGTCGGGGCCTCGACCGTCGTGCCGAGTTGTATGCTCGTGGTTTCCACCTGGGTCCTGGCGGCCTCTACGGTGACCGTCTGAGAGCGGGAGCCCACCTGCAATGTCGGGTTAATGACGTAAATCTGGTTGATCACCAGAACGATCCCCGTGGCTTCGTACGTTTGAAACCCGTCTTTCGTGACGGAAATGTTATACGTTCCAATTGGCAGGCTCAGGAATTCAAAGCTGCCATCCGCCTGCGTGGTCACCGTGCGAGTTTCATTGGTTCCGGTGTTCGTGGCGGTTACTTGAGCGCCAGGAATCGAGGCTTTCGTCTGGTCGAGTACTTGCCCTCGAATCGTCGCGTACTGGTTATCCGCATGAACCAACCCAGCGGACAAAAACGCAAAAACGAACATGAGCGCGAACAGTTTCAGCGCAGTATGAAAACGCATCCGGCCACCTCACAAGAGATTTTAATGTCCTTCACGGCGGGCGAGTCTACTCGGATACCCATTTTGGCAGGCACCCGACAGCCCCACCCGGCCCGAGTAAACAAAGTCCACCCTCATTCGCTATTAGAATCGCGAGCACTCTATATACCAAAAGCCTAATTCTCAAGTGGATGAATTCCAAGGTACACAAACTGCTCTATTTCCTTGATCCTAGCCGAGTCCCAATGAAACGCTTGGTGTAGGTTGGTGTAGGAGGGTTCCTACCGAAATTCGTATAGTTGTATTAAAATTGGAATACCCTTTGCAGGCGCGTCCTTCGGAGCCCAAGCAATGGAGCCGAAATTCAATCCGCGGATGCACGGCGACTTTCGTGTAACCATCGCGAGACCTCCGAGAGCGTGACGTCGAGGTCCTCCTCCGTGTGCGCGGCGGAAATGAATAACGCCTCGAATTGCGACGGAGCGAGCAGGATGCCACGCTCGAGCATGGCGCGGAAAAATGCGGCGAAGCGGCGCGTGTCTGATCGTTTCGCGTCGGCATAATTGCAAATGGGCGCTTCGGAGAAAAATAAAGTCGCAAGCGAACCGACGGAATTTATTTGCGCGGCGATTTCCGACTCGCGGATCGCGCGTTCAAGCGCATCGACAAATCGCTCTGCCTTTTTGTTTAGCGCAGTGTAAAAACCGGCTTCTTCCAGCTGCTTTAACGCTTCGATGCCTGCGCGCATCGCCAATGGATTGCCTGAGAGCGTCCCGGCTTGATAGACCGCACCCAGCGGCGCGACGTGGTTCATGATTTCGGCGCGGCCGCCGTATGCGGCGACGGGCAATCCACCGCCAACGATTTTGCCGAGCGTCGTCAAATCCGGCTCGATCTTGTAGATCGACTGCGCGCCCCCATAGCAGAGACGAAATCCGGTGATCACTTCATCGAAAATCAGTAGCGTCCCGGCATGCCGCGTGATTTCGCGCAGCCCTTCGAGAAATCCCTGGGCCGGCGGGACGACGCCCATATTCGCAGCCACCGGCTCCACAATCACGGCCGCAATTTTATTCGGATGCCCCGCGAAGAGCTTCTCGACGGCCGCGAGATCGTTATACGGCGCGTTGAGCGTAAGCGCCGCGAGCGCTGCTGGCACGCCCGGACTCGACGCAATCCCCAGTGTCGCCAGGCCCGAGCCTGCTTCGGAAAGGAAGCTGTCTGCGTGGCCGTGGTAACAGCCCTCGAATTTCAAAATAAAGTCGCGCTTCGTGAACCCGCGCGCCAGCCGCACGGCGGACATCGTCGCTTCGGTACCTGAACTGACAAAGCGTATTTTTTCAATCGAAGGAATCGCCGACTTGATTCGTTCGGCAAGGTCTACTTCGAGCTCCGTCGTCATGCCGTAACTTGTGCCGCGTGCAGCCTGCTCCTGAACCGCCGCGACAATCGCCGGATTCGCGTGCCCGAGAATCAGCGCGCCCCACGAGCCGATGAAATCGATATATTCACGGCCGTCCGCGTCCCACAAGTGCGCGCCGGACGCGCGTTCGACAATCAAGGGCGCGCCGCCAACCGATTGAAACGCGCGCACCGGGCTGTTCACGCCGCCAACGAGGGATTCGAAGGCGCGGTTCAGAATTTCGATCGTCCGCGAAGGCTTAGTTTGCATTCGAGAATCAGGAGCCCATCGAAGCTTCAGCAGGCCTTCAGCCACCGCGCCAAATCCTTGGCATGGTAGGTGAGCACAATCGAAGCGCCCGCGCGTTGAATCGAGGTAAAAATTTCCAGCACCACGCGCTTTTCGTCAATCCAGCCATTTTGCGCGGCAGCTTTTACCATCGCGTATTCGCCGCTGACGTTATACGCTGCGACGGGCACATCGAACGTTTCGCGCACGCGATGAACGATGTCGAGGTACGGCATCGCCGGCTTCACCATAATCATGTCGGCGCCCTCTTCCAAATCGAGCGCCACTTCCTTCAGGGCTTCGCGCCCGTTCCCCGGATCCATTTGATAGCTGCGGCGGTCACCGAATTGCGGCGCCGATTGCGCTGCCTCGCGGAACGGCCCGTAAAATCCAGAACAATATTTTGCCGCGTACGAGAGAATCGCAACGTCGCCGAAACCCTCGCCGTCGAGTTTTTTGCGTATGGCGGCGACGCGCCCATCCATCATGTCTGAAGGCGCGACAATATGCGCACCGGCTCTGGCGTGCGACAGTGCCATCTCCGCTAAAATCTCGACTGTCGGGTCATTCAGCACTTCCTCGCCCCTCATCAGGCCGCAATGCCCGTGGTCGGTGTATTCGCACAGGCACACGTCCGTGACCACAATCAATTTCGGGTGCGCTTTACGAATTGCCTCGACTGCACGCTGCACCACGCCCGAAGCGCTGTAGCCTTCGCTTCCCTTTTCATCTTTGTGCTCCGGCAGCCCAAAAAGGATCACCGCCCCAATTCCCAGGTCCGCAACTTCGCCTACTTCCTCGAGAATTTTGTCAACCGATTGCTGGGCAATACCGGGCATCGAGCTCACATCCGCGCGCACGCCTTTCCCCGGGCACACGAACATCGGGTAAACCAATCCTGCGGTCGATGGGCGAGTCTCGCGAACGAGGTTACGGATCGCTTCGGTGTGCCGCAAGCGCCGCGGGCGGTGCGTCGGGAAACTCATGCGTGCTTGACTCCTTCGCGCGAGGATCGGCCTAGAGACCTTGCAAAATATTTGCCGATTGCCTCGATTAACGACTTCGCGTTTGGCTCTGCCGATTCGATCGCACAACAAACTCCTGCGGCGCGTATTGCCGATGCCGTCGTGGGACCAATCGCCGCAAACGCCGACGTCCTAGCAAATCGCTGAAGGTCGTCCGGTCCCACGGATTTTGCGAAATTGTCGAATGCCGACGGACTCGCAAAAATAAAACAGTCCACTGCTTCGCGACGGATACGCTCGAGCTGCGGCCCCGCAAGCGACTCCGGCAGGCAGGTACGGTATGCGCGGACCGCGACGACCTCCGCACCCTCGGCGCGCAGCGCCTCCATCCAATCGGTAGCCCCGCGATTGCGAAGGCCTAAATCGCTGCGCGGCACAAGTACTTTCAGTCCAGCAGCGCCATGAACAAATCCCACCGCTGGATTTTTTACTTCCATTCCCGCGACGCTGCGCACGCAGTCGGTAAAATTCCCTGCAAAACTTCGGCCCGTTCCGGCATCCGGAACAAAATCCACAGGGACTCCCTCCGACTTTGCAGCCTCGGCGGTTGCGGGACCAATCGCTGCAACGCGCGGGCGCGGTTCAGGCAGTCGCGCGAAATCGAATCCCAGCGCACGAGCCCGCCGCGCAAAAAATTTCGCGGCATTCTGGCTGGTGAAAAGCAGCCATGCAAACTCTCCCAGCCGGCCAATCACTCGATCGAGTTCACTCGTTTCTTCCAGTTCGCGAAACTCCACGCACGGCAATTCAATCACATGCGCGCCTGCACCGCGCGACAACTCCGCCCGCAAATCCTCTCCCTGGCCTGGAGAGCGCGTGATAACGATCCGTTTTCCTGATAACGCATTCTCTGGGAATGTTCCGTTAGATTCCACCGACGCTCCTTCCCGCCAGCCTCAGCAGCCGGTCCGCGCCTCCGCTCAACAGTTCGCGCCCCAAACGCCGTCCGATTTCTTCCGCGTCGGCGATTGCACCGCTCGCGTTCCGCGCGATACATTCCGACCCGTCAGCCGCAAGCACACGCGCATCCAACCGCAAGGCGCCCCTCTCGATGCGTCCCCACGCGCCCAGCGGAACCTGACATCCACCTTCGAGTTCAGCAAGCAGGGCACGTTCGGCGGTGACCGCAGCGCGTGTTTCCCCATCGTCGAATGAGGCCAGGGTTTCGCGCAACGATTCATCGCTTTCGCGCGCTTCGATCGCCAGCGCGCCTTGCCCCACGGCAGAGAGCATAATTTCCGGAGCGATCACTTCCGCGATGTTATCG
>JBAUEX010000316.1:0-20094 GCA_049678845.1 Candidatus Acidiferrales bacterium | reverse complement strand
GCTGCTTGCCGGCCGCCGCCATCGCTGGGGTGAATTCCTTGCGGTCCAATGTGGCGTCCACCGCAGGGCTCTGCATCGCCGTTTCAAAATAGTCTGCAAAGACGGCCGCGTCACGTTCCGGCATATTGAATTGCGGCATTCGAAGCACAAGCGTAGGCCGCAGAGTTTGCGGATTCTCCATAAACTGGAGCAGCCACTGTCGCGTTGCGCGGCTCCCTTCATAAGATAGGTCGGGTGCAAGAGCGCCGCCGAAGCCATTGAATTTGTGGCACGCGTAACACTTATATCGCTCGTAGAGCTTCCCGAACTCGCCCGCAGGATGAAACTCCGGCTTCTGGCGCGCGACGATCAGTTTCTCCATTCCGCGGCTCGCCGGCGGTCCCGTCAAACTCAACAGGGCCGTCGTAACGGCGTCCAGACTTGCTTGGTTCAGGTGATATTGTGGCATGCGCCCGGCAGGATTGACCGAGAGCGGATGCGATATCTTCGTCTGTAGATAGGCAATCAATGTGTGAGGAATCTTGGCCGTACCAAAATCCAGTTGGGAGATATTGCGGGCGCCTATTGTGGAAAGGTCGGGGCCGAAATCCTCCTGCGGGCGAAGGCCTTCCGTCACATGGCAGCTCGCGCAGCCTTTATCAACGAATAGGCGCTCGCCGGCTTCGATCTCGGTTTTTGTCGGTGAACCAAGCTTCGGCACGTCGGCGAACAGATCCGGGTCGGTGAGCTTCGTCTCGATGTATCGGGTCACTTCATAGAGATCAGCGTCCGACCACTCGTAGCGTGGCATCTGGCTGTGCGGCAGGTACTCTTGCGGATTGCGCAGCCAAGCGGCGAGCCAATCGGGATTGACCTTGCTGCCCACCTTCGTCAATTCCGGCCCGAGATCGCCGCCGATAAGCGAAGTTTCCCCGGCGCGGGTGACGGCCAACGAATGGCAAGTGGAACAGAACATCTGCCGGAAACGCGCTTCGCCTTGATCGGCGACATCCGGCCGCTTCGACAAAGAAGCGACAATTCGAGGGTCGAAATGGTACGGCTGAGTCGGATGCGCACTCCGTGTGCTCAAGTATGCGGAAAGCTCCCGCAGTTCCGGATCGCTCAGTCGAAACGTGGGCATCTGCGGCTCGCCGAAATCCACACCGTCCACAGTTTCGTTGCCGTTCGCATCCGTGATGGTTCGAGGTTCTTTCAGCCATTTGTAAAGCCACTCGCGGCTCACCTTGGTGCCAATATCCGTCAGGTCCGGGCCGAGCATCGCTGGGCGGTCTATGCCCGCGATCTTGTGACATCCTGTGCAGTCGAACCGAGCCAGCAACTGGCGTCCCTGGTCGAGTTGCGGAGCTTGAGGAATATCGTCACGGTGGCAAGCTCCGCAGGAAGCTTGAATGAAATGGATGGGAAGAATCGGTTGTTCCCATGCAACGGTAGTCTCGTGGGCCTCCGCCACTTCGGTTGCCGAGCCTTGGCCGCGGTGGCAAACGACGCAGCCCCATGCTTCCGTGTCGTGCGGAATCGGCGGGTGTACGCGAAATGGTTCGGGTACGGAAGCGTCCGCAAGGCTCGGTTCGGCGATTCCCAAATGGCACGTTGTGCAACGGTCCACTACTCCCAGGTCAGGGAGCCAAATCTGATGAATGCCGCTGACCGTGCGGCCCCGCAGCGCCGCTGCGTTCGGGCGCCCTGCAATAAACCTGGAATATTGCCGCTGATAATGGCGCCATTGCCTGAAGAAATCCTTCGTCGGCGCCACAGCAAGTGAAAGCGTGAGCAGAAGGCTTACCCAAGCAAAGCGGCGGGCGGGATCGCCAAAAAAAACGCGGCGAACCCAACCAACAAGTCCTGGCGCATTCCGCCGATTCACCAAGGCCAGATCCAGGACCAGCCTGGCCCCCTGAAAAATGTGCCGACGGAAGTCAATACGACCGCCTCCATGAGAAACCAAGTCATGATCCAGAAAGAGAGCGGCTTCGAGCTGAGCCAGCGTCGAAATCCCCTATCGCGGCGTCCTTCATTTGCCGCAGCGATTCCCATGAAAATGGCGATGAGCCAAACAGGAAGCAGCGCATCCCAGGCATCAAAGCGAATGAGCAGCACGGTGAGCGAGGCGAGAATGATGCCCAGAATCGCCAGTCGCTGTGATTTGTGGTGAACCCAAAGGTTCTCGTCCTTGATATTGACATTGAAAAAAGGAACCACGATCAAAGCCACGACAATCAACGTGGGAAGAATGATGCCGGCGACAAATGGCGGGAAATAATGCAGCAACTCCTGCAATCCGGTGAAATACCATGGCGCCTTGGCTAACTTGGGAGTTTGCAGCGGATCGGCGAGCAGCTCCAAAGGCGCATTCCACCAGAGCGCGATCCAAACCAGGATGCTCGCTAATAGCTCTATGGCGATCGTTTCGCGAAACAACATTTCCCAGTAGGGAATGGATTTTTCTTCCTCGATTCGCTGGGGTAATGTCGTTTCGCGGGGTGCGCTGGGATCGCTGGTCATGGTTTCTCTACGTTCTTTTGGTGTTCGATGTACATTCCACCGTCCTTGTGCAAACGCCACAGATGGACGGCGACAAGAAGAATGACGGCCAGCGGCAGAATGACGACGTGCAACACATAAAAGCGCAGTAGCGCGTTCGCATTCACAGTGTGCCCGCCGAGAAGAATAAAGCGCAGCTTTTCACCAATAAATGGGGTGGATGAGATGATGCTCGATCCCACCGTTGTGCCCCAGTACGATAATTGATCCCAGGGCAGTAGGTAGCCTGTGTAGCTGGCGAGAAGCGTCAGCAGCAGAAGGCACACACCGACGACCCAATTCAATTCTCGCGGCGGCCGGTAAGCGCCGCGGTAAAACACTTTGGCCATGTGTGCGAACACCAGGAAGACCATCGCGTGCGCCGACCAGCGGTGCAGATTTCGCAAAAAGACTCCGGACGACACGACGAAGTGCAGGTCTTTCATATCGGCATAGCCTTGCGGAATCGACGGATGGTAATACAGCATCAGAAGCAGGCCGGTGATGAGTTGGACGGAAAAAGTGCCCAGCGTCAGCGCCCCGAGATACCACGTGTAGCGAAACCCGAGCTGGCGCTCGCGCACTCGAGCGGAAAAGATCTCCTTGAACTCGTCCCGCCAACGTACAAGCGCATGTATGGGATTTCGGATCGCTGTGCCGGTTGGTGGCGCAAGTGGTTTCTGCATCTTCAAAGTTGGACGTATTCGCTTTCCGAGGCAATATTTGCGGAGCGATCCACCATGAGATCGCCATCATTGCCTATCCACATCTTCAGCCACTGCAGCGGGCGCGGGGCCGGGCCTCCGATTACTTTACCATCCGGTCGAAATGTACTGCCGTGGCATGGACACGCGATAAATCCTTCAGCTTGTCTCCATACCGTTAAGCACCCTAAGTGGGTACAAACCGAACTCATCGCATAGAACCCTTTCTGCGCATGGACGACGAAAATCGCAGCCCGCGGGTCCAACGTCACTGAGTCAATCGGGAAATGTTCCGGCCTGCCAACGCCCACGATGGGTGATGGTTCATAGAGGACGTTCGGCGAGAGGTACTGCACGGCAAACACCGTGGCACCGGCCCCGGCGATGGCGAGCGAGCCGGCCCCCAGCTTGACGAAAAACTGGCGGCGGCTTAGAAAACTCGCTTCATCATCGCTCGCCCCCAGGTTTTTCTTTTCCTGCTCGCTCATGCGCACTCAGCCTCGACGTTTCCTACTTTTTCACCGTCAAATCGACATTCAACGCCCCACTGCCGACAGTGATCGACTGAGTCGTGGGCTTTCCCTCTTCGCTCCAGGTTTTCAGAGTGTAGGTTCCCGGTGGAACGTTCTTTATTTCAAATGAACCATCCTTGTCGGCAACGGCGAAGTACGGCGTCGCAACAACGACGATGTAGCCGGACATCTCCGGATGAACATTACACAGCAGAGAGGCGACTCCGAGATCATTGAATTGAAATGATTTTCTCTCACCTTTCGGCCAGGTCCCCAGATTGCGGGCGAGCTTCTTATTGCCACTGATCGACGGCCAGTAAACATTGTGGCCGACCGGATCGCTATTTAGAAAATCCACGGTGGTCCCCCGTAAAACCACTGCGACGTGCGGAACAAACGTCATTTTGCGCTGATCGACAACGACATGTTGCGAGGGCGCATCGAAGTGCTTGCCCGGTATCGCGTCGACGTAGACAGCGATGTCTTGGGCAGAGCGCAACCCTTGCACCGAAACCGTTCCTTTGATGTCCCCGGCTCGAGCAACGCCGTTCGACAATAAGGGTACAGAGCAGATTGCCGCGAGTAATGCCGCTCTTATGAAATGCTTCATTCAAATTTCCCCTTTCCAGTGATCTGATTTCTCTTCTTATCGGGTCAATAAAACCTCAGAATACAAAGTCAGTCCCGACCACAAATCCATTGGGACGGAAAAAAGTAATTGTTCCGGGGACGGGCTCCTCGAAGCGCCGTTGATACTCAAACGCCAGCTTGATATTGGCGCGGACAAGCACTTGAACCCCGGGGCTGAAGCGGTTCCGCGTCGCTGAGCGCGAAACCCCATTCAGGAAATCCGTCGGCGAATTCACAACGTCGTAGCGCATTAAACCGATCAGCCACGGATACACCCAGTATTCGGCCTCCGCAAAACCGCCGCTGAACGTCACGGGCGTCGCCGATACAAAGCCTGTTCCACCGGAATTCAGAGCCTCGTTCGTATCGTGACCGTACATCCCGAGCCCCCATAGCTCGAACTGGCGATATCTGAAGCGGAAATCCGCGCCGGCACGGTAAAACGGCTCACGGATTGTCGACAGGCCCGGGAAGAGGGAGCCGTCGACATTCAGTTCGTTGCGGCCATAATATCCAAAAGCTCCGAGCGTCAAAGACGTGTGGTCCCGCGGGCCAGTGGGGCCTGCAGCCTGCACTTCTTTGCGCACCTTCGGATCGCGCTCCAGATTGAAACGTTGGGCCACCCGGGCATACACGTCTTTGGAATTTCGCATCGCGGGGCTGTCGTTGCTGCCATTCACAAACGCCACAGACCACGAAAAATTCCCGTCATTCGGGTAGCCGCCGAATTCAATGCCCCGCTGAGGAGTTCCAAACATCAGCGGATTGGCGGTTGTGCCGGGAAGCGCCCCAGTGCCGTTCGGATTGACGAAGCTTGCCTGATCGTAGATGTCGTAGTCGCTCAGATTGATTGTCCGAGCCTGGGTGAACGGAAGGTCGAGCTCGAATTGGCCGAACCTGACGTTCAGGGCATCCTTGGGCAGATGGAGATAGTGGCCGACGTCGTTTGCTCTGAGGTAACCATCACCCAGACCGCCATCGGCACCCGAACCGCCCGTGGAAATATCGTCATCGATCCAAAAGGAAAGGGTTGGTCCGAAACTGCCCGCGCCGATTATCGTGAACGTATTGGGCGCAAAGAGGTCCGTTCGCGGAACGAAGCCCAATGCGAGCGGTTGCTTATTATTGTATTGAGCGAAGCCGGAATAACGGAACGAGATCGGTATGTTCCCGGGAAGCTCGCCTGGATAGATGGCTTTCGGGAATGCTTCTTTTTGGGCCTTGGCTCCGAGCAAGACAGGGAGATCCTTCACGAATAGTTCGTCATCCTTAGGAAACTTGAATCCGTTCCTTTTGAACGCCATCCCGAAATCATTGAGTTCTGGAAAATTGCTATGACAGGTAGAACAGGACGTCTGATATTTCCTGGAGAATGCAGGAATTGCCTGGGCTCTCGGAGCCGACACGATCATCCAGGCCATTACAACCGTTACACCGGACAGTACAATCGCGGCGCCAAAGTTCACGGGAATTCGTCGCTTCATCACCATCCTCCTGTCGGATCGTTCAAGACATCATGGCAACACGTCAGACTTTGCCCCGCTTTTCGACGTCTCGGAGTAATGTTGCAGAAATCTCCGCTGCTTTGTCCTGCGGACGGTATTTGGCCCTCGTTTGCCTATCAGGTCTGTGACCCGGGTCACCGACTGCTGTGACACCCGAACAATTCTTGATGAAGGGGCTGGTTCAGTCTTGGGGAGGCTACAGTCGAAGGGCTTTAATGTCTGGTCAATATCGGACACATTAGGTTTGTATGACTCACATGCCAACATTCCATTGCATCCAGGAGACCATGGTGCGCAATGCGGATTGGTTTATCGCTCGAGAGATATGTCCGATGCCGAACAAACACCGGAACGAAACGTAATATCGTCATAGGAACACTGGATTTCAGTTCTGGGAGGGATTCTGCGGCAGAGGCTTAACTTCCGGCCAAGTGCTCGAGCGCTTCTTTGTTAGACAGGATGAGCGTCGAGCCTTTAACCTGCAATAGGCGCTTCTTCTTGAAGTCAGTAAAAAGTCGAGTGACCGTCTCGCGAGAGGCTCCGATCATTTGCGCGATTTCCTCGTGAGTCAGCGTCAATTTCGCGCTGGCTTCCTCTTTTCCTTTTCCATTTCCATGGCTGACGCACCAGTCAAGGAGAAACCGAGCGAGTTTTTCTCCCGCGGAGTGCGCCAGCCCAATCGAGCGCATTTCAGCGATCGCCGCGTGATAGGTTTCCCCCAATTGCTGGGCCACGCGAAGAGCTGCTTCCCCATGGTCGCGAAGAAAATTTAGAAAATCAGTCCGTGAGATAAAATTCGCCTGCACTGGCTCAACCGCATCTGCCGTAAGTTCGTACGGCTTGCCGGTAATCGTGGCCGGCAACCCCAGCACTTCTCCGGGATCGGCAATCCTCACGATCAGAGTTTTTCCATCGATCGACGAAGTCGAAAGCTTCGCGCGTCCGTTGCACAGAATGAAAACCCCCCGCGCCGTTTGCCCTTCCACGAAGAGCGTGGCGCCTTTCGGATAAGAAGAAGCCGAGGTGATGACGGAAAGACGTTGCAGTGCAGACGGAGGAAGGTTGCAAAAAGCCCGCTCTTGCAGATGCGGGCATGCAAGGCAGTTTTCGATTATCTCGAGGCCATAAGGAGCACGCATATATGTCCCGTGCCCTATTGTACATCTGTTTCGGCGTGGAACGATTCGGAAACTGCCGGTGCTCTCATCCACCAATGGCCGATCCTTTCTCTTTGTCCGAGTGTCCCTCGAATGCTCCATTTCGCAAGTGACCTGGGTCACTGGCGCGCGTGATACCAGTCACACCACGGCCATCGGCGAATGCGGATATCGGCTCGCGGAAATCGCCTGCG
Source organism: Candidatus Acidiferrales bacterium (assembly GCA_049678845.1). Lineage (GTDB taxonomy): Bacteria > Acidobacteriota > Terriglobia > Acidiferrales > UBA7541 > DAHUXN01. The sequence goes on along the minus strand of JBAUEX010000316.1, from coordinate 12,872 downwards.
GGAGAGCGAGTCATGCGAGAGTCCTCAACTACCACGGGCCCGCATGGACATCCTGAATTCAGCTTGAGGCCGGCCGAAGACCAGAAGTTACTTGAGTGGAACGGGCGACGAAATATCGCTGCCAGCAAATGGCTGACGAGAATCGCGCCAGGGCAGCCCAGAAGCTGAATTGTTTCACCTATTTTTGCCGCTCTTGGTACTCCCGGATCGTCGGCAACTCGGAAATTATCGCAAATTGAGGTACCCGCCGAAGGGGCAAACTCCAGGTAAACGCGGGGAAAGTTGTGAATGTCCGCTTTGCCGACCAGTTGCAAGAGGTCTCAGCGAATGCGGGTCATCGTGTTGCCCTTCCCGCACGAAGATACGTAAGCTCGGCCGGTCGAAGGAAGCGATTCCAGCTTCCGGTTTTTCGTCCAATTGGAGTACTTCCGAGCAGCGTGATCCGGAAACAATCGTCGAGGTAACAAGGCGGAGCCATCTCCGGTTTAGGCGACTTCTCAAGTCGCACCGAGGCTCATTCATTGGGCGCAATTGGTCTTGCCTCTGCGAAGGGCATTTGTCAACATCAAGTCGATTTCATCAATTGTCTAGCGAACCGAGGTGAACATCGGAAAGGAGGTGACTGATGCATGCCGCCGTGTTGCATGCTCTCGGCAAACCGCCGCGCTTTGAGGAATTTCCCGATCCAACTCCGGGCGAAGGCGAGGTGCTCATAAATGTCTCCGCGGCTGCGCTGAAGCCTGTGGACAAACAGGTGGCGGCCGGAACGCACTACGCCAGTCCGCGCGAATTTCCCGTTGTTTGCGGCACGGACGGCGTGGGGCGGCTCGAAGACGGCACGCGAGTCTTCTTCGGCGGAGCGCGGCGGCCGTACGGCGCGATGGCCGAGCGCACTGTGGTTCGGCGAGTTCAATGTTTTTCGGTCCCTGAAGGACTCGACGATGTCACTGCCGCGACCATTCCCAATCCCGGTGTGTCGGCCTGGCTGTCTCTCAAGCACAGTGCGAAGCTCGCCGCTGGCGAAACCGTCTTGATCCTCGGCGCCACCGGAGTCACGGGCAAGCTGGCGGTACAGATCGCCAAAATCTTGGGCGCGGGACGCGTCGTGGCGGCAGGACGCAACGAACACGCGTTGAGCACACTCCACGAGCTTGGCGCCGACTCGACGATTCGCCTCGACAAACCCGATGAAGAATTGATCGCAGCCTTCCGCCGCGAGGCCGGCGAAAAGCGCTTCGACGTGATCATCGACTATCTATGGAGTCGCCCGACCGAAGTTCTGCTGAAAGCCATCACCGGAAAAGAATTTGCGATTGGGGAATCGGAGACTCGACTGGTAGAGGTGGGCGAGAGCGCTGGATCTACAATCACTCTGCCCGCCGCAGTCCTGCGAAGCACAGCGCTGACGATTTTAGGAACCGGAGGCATGCCGTCTTGGGACATACTCACCGATGCGTTCCAACAAGTGATGAACGGCGTAGCCCGCGGCACGTTGCGCATCGAGACCGAGCGTGTTCCGCTCGCCGAGATCGAGGATGCCTGGGAACGCGACGCACACGCCCACAGGCTGGTCGTGATCCCGTAGTCTGACAAAAGTGCCGTTCTCGGCAGCTATGATCCCGGGCGTATGGTCGGGAACCCGAAAACTATCGCGGACGACGCACCCGCAGAAGGCAAAGTCCTGATACGTGCCACACTTGGGCAATCGTGGGCCATAAGACTTCACCAACCCCCGTGCTGCGTTCCCAAGGCCGTTCGAACACTCACCCGTTCAGCCCGCGCCCGGATCACCGTCAGGTGGAGTTGCGCTTGCACACTGCGATGCCGCACTGGTCCCAACAACTCGGGATCGACTCCCGCCAACCGTGCCAGGGTCTGCGCGTCGTGTCGATCATCTTTCCGATTGCTCTTGGTGATCCATTGCACCTTTTGTGCGTGCGCCACGATCACTTCGTGTCCCAACTCAGTGAGCTGCCGGCTTACCCAGGGGGAGTGTGTTCCTCTCTCCAGTGCGACGAGACTCCGCGGTATTTTTCCGAAGGTCTGTCTCATCGCTTCTGGTGTCGTTGGCAGTTTCTGTTCCAAAACGACTTGGCCTGCTTCATCCTTGACGCAGTAGAACGACCACCGATCTCCTAGCTCCAGGCCGATCGTCAGCTTTTGCTCCTTGAAAATTTCGCTCTTGAATGCCTGCACATTGGGAGCGTAACGCATCCCGCCGGAGACCGGCCTGCTCACATCCCATCTGCTAAACCAACTTCCGAATTGCCGACCATCCAGGAGTCATCAGCGGTAGGACCGAAAGGACCAGTGAGGCCACGAAAGCGAACATTCGAAAATCAGGATGGTTCGTGCGGAGACTGGTGATGCAAAGCTCGGCCGGGGAGCGCGCCCGTGTAGTTGCCGCCGTTGACGACGAGAGTGCCGTTGATGAAGACGTATTTCATGCCGCTGGCCAACACTTCAGGGTGCTCGTAGGTGGCCTGATCGGCGATGGTCGCAGGGTCAAAAACGATGACGTCAGCGATGTAGCCTTGGTGAAGTAGACCGCGGTCGTGCAAACCCAGCATTTCCGCTGGCAATTCGCTGCTGACATGGACCATGAAAGGCAAAGTGATGAGCTTCTTCTGATACACATAGATGCGCAGTTTGCGCGGAAAAGTTCCATAGAGACGGGGGTGGCCGGCTGAGCCGTCGGAGTCGGTCATCACCCAGGGCTGGCGCATGAAACGGTCGACGTCAGCTTCGTTCATGTTGAAGGAAATGACACCCAACTCGTCCCACGCTTTGTCGCGCGCAGCGGACTGAAGAATTGCGAGAGCAGTTTCGGGAGCAGGAGTTTTGCGCGCGACAGAAACTTGCGCCAGAGTTTTTGCGTAGAGTTCGGAAAGGCTCGACGAGGTAAAGAGCAAAGTGTTTGCGCCGCCGCGGCGGTTAATGTTTTCGGAGATGGCGTCGAGCAACCGGGCCCGTTGCGCAGGGTCATCGAGGCGGGCGGAGACTTGCTGTTGCGTGCCTTCGTGAGCCCACGGCGGGAGCAGTGAGGCGGGCAGGCTGGTGCCGGATCCGGTATAGGGATATTGGCTCGCCGTGACGTTCTGGCCAGCGGCGCGGGCCGCGTTGATTTTCGCAATGGCTTCGACACTCTTGCCCCAGACAGCCGGGCCGAGGGCTTTGATGTGCGAGATGTGCACGGGAATACGCGCTTCACGTCCGATGCGCAGAGTTTCGTCAATCGCGCCGAGCAATCCGATGGAATACGAATCTTCGTCGCGCATATGCGTATCGTAGTACCCGCCATACTGAGCGGCGACTTTTGCAAGCTCGATGACTTCGTCTGTTTTCGAGAAGCTTTGGGGCGCGTAGAAGAGGCCGGTCGAGAAGCCGAAGGCGCCCTGTTGCATGGCGCTGCGCACGTAGGCGCGCATTTGGTCTAGTTGGGCCGGAGTGGGATCCGCGTTGACCATGCCCATGACTTTACGGCGAACGGTGCCGAAGCCGACGAGAAGAGCGACGTTGGTGCCGATGCCATTGTGCTGCCATTTGCCGAGAGTGGCGGCGATCTCGATGGGCCCGCCGCCGTCGTTGCCGGTGACGACGGTAGTGACACCTTGCATGATGTAGTTGAGATTGTTGCGGCGTGCAGGCTTATCCAGATAAGCGTTGGCGTGCGTGTGCGGGTCAATGAAGCCGGGGCAGATGATTAGCCCTTTGGCCGAGATTATTTGCCTGGCGTGAAGATGCGCCGCGACGGCGTTGCCGATGAAAGCGATGCGCTCGCCCCGAATGCCAATGTCGGCGCGTCGCGGCGCACTTCCGGTGCCATCTATAATTCGCCCGCCAACGAGGAGGTAGTCGACCGATGTTTGCGCAACGGAAGAGGACTGGTGGTTCTCGGCAGTGGAACGCGATGCGCGGATCAGTGTGCTGGCCGTCAGCAAAAGCGCAGCAAGGAGCGCCGCGCGACGGAAGGCGAGATTTGTCCGGAGTCGAGTCATCGCTTCGGTTTTGCGGCCAAATTATCCATCAAGCACGGGGATTATGAACAGGAAATCTATCGGGCGCCAATGAAAAGTGGCTCCGAAAGCCGACTGGCCCCTACCTCGGTAGAAACCTAAGCCTGACTGGCGGGGGATGCAGTCGCGCGCGAACTCTTCTCGCCAAATTCCCTGCTAACAGGAAGAATACAAGGAATATTGCTGGTTCGAAGGAATGTCTAGGTAGGTAAGCCCTTGCCGAAGGTTACTTTAGAGGGACAGAGGGGATTCTCCACATGAATCGGAACATGGAGTAATCAGGGAACTAACAGAGATGGGAATTCCCTGAACGGTATCGCAGTTCGGAACCCAGATTCAATTAACCGGAAGAAAGAAGAAAACCAGACTCGAAACTTGCAAGCGCTTCTCACGGAGGGAATTCGGAACTTACCCACCGGACAAATTGGATTCCGGGGATAAGTTCCGGATAGCCGACCCGGAATCAACCGACGGACGAACCGATACCTTCCAGCTTGTCACTCGGGAGCGACGCCGGGAATGTCACCAAATCCCCAGACGTTTGCGTAAGACTGTTCCGAGGAGGAGTTGCGCGCGATCTGCGAAGGGCTATTCCTCAGAAAATAGCTTCAGGCGACTGGTCGGGTAACCGACGGTCAGCCGCCGAGCGAGTAGCCAGGTGTCTATATGTCAAGTTTTGTCTTTTATCCGAGGATGTCGCGATTTTCTTCCTACCCCCGCTTGCGCGCGCGAAAGCACCCCGCCTTCGAGTTCGCGTTCCGCTTGGAACCAATCTTCCAGATCATGGCCTGGTTGTTCGCCGCGTTCGAGATAGATTTCGTATGCGCGACGTCTGATTTGGTCATCAAGCAGGGAGTTCCTTATTGAAGCCTCTCCCTTCTCCGTCTGAATGGAGGTTACCTGGGGTTCTGTAATTTGGCTTCTCATTGGTTTCGATGACGTCCTCATCTCCTTTTTCCTTGTAATTGGATCACCGCTGAAAGATTCCCGCGAACACAGAGCGAACCGAATACGCCACCAGGAGCCAGAGGGCGGTAACGAGAATCGCCAGGGGCAAGCCGGCAGGGGCCATGAGTGCGTGAAAGCAAACGATAGTGAAGATAATCGGACCCAGTATCGTGAGCGCCAGAGGAACGTACCGGTTGGCCAACAGAAGCAGGGCGGGCACAATCTGAAGCACGAAGAGGACCACATAGAAGTGCGAAGCAAAGATTGCGCCAAAGAATTGAGCCGCGACGCCGGTAGGTCCAGGCATGTGAAGAAAGTTGAAGAACCCATTGAGGCCAAACACCAAAAAGATCAATCCGAGCAGGTAGCGAGCAATTTGTGATGAGATCTTCATTTTGTTCTCCTTCGTAAGTGGGGCGTTATGGATGACGCCCAAGAGCCACATAGTTGGCGCGTTTCGACCCCTACAGAATCAGAGATGCTTCCTCAAAATTGAGCCGAGGATTGCGTGGGTAGAGCTTGGTTTTGTCTCCGTAGCCGAGATTGCAGAGGAGGTTGACCTTCCACTTGCCGTCGGGAAAAAACTCTGCATTGAGTTTGTCTGCGTCGAAACCGGACATCGGTCCGCAATCCAACCCCAACGCGCGCGCCGCGAGAATGAAGTATCCGGCTTGCATCGAACTATTGCGGAAGGCGGTCTCGTCAATCAAGGACTGGTTCCCGACAAAGTAGGAGCGCATATCAAATTGAGGAAAGAGCCTGGGAAGATTCTCGTGGAATTCCGTGTCCCGGGCGATGATGGCCGTGACCGGAGCGGCCATGGTTTTTTCGATATTTCCGGGCGCCAGAACCGGCTTGAGGCGTGCCTTTGCGCCTGGGGTTATTAGAAAAACGAACCTGGCAGGCGAGGCGTTGGCACTGGTGGGTCCAAGACTTGCCAACTCGTAGACCTCGCGCAGGAGTTCGACTGGCACAGGCTCGGGGAGCCATGCCGAGTAGGTCCGCGCTTCGCGAAACAGCTGATCAAGAGCTTCCTCTGTGATCGGGGTTTTCATGACGGTAAGACTTGGTCTTTCGGATTGGTTGTGCATTTCTGGTTTCCTCTTCGTAGATTCCCTTCCGTACCTGTTCTGCAGCTAGATGCCGAATGGCGCCCCGCTACTCGGCCGCCTTCGTGAGGCTTGGCGCGAGACCGAGTTGCTGCGTCGTAGCAAGCGCGTCCGTCATGAGGGCGTCTTCGAGGACTTTGCCGTCACGAATGGTGTAGATGTGGATCTCCATCCACTCGATGTGATTGCCCGTGCCGGGACGTCCGAGGAACTCCCGCGATGCGTACCACCGAAGCGATCGGCGAGTACGACCTTGTCACCTTCCGCGACAACCTCAAGCACCTCTGCTCGCGCGTCGGGGATCGCTTGATAGAGCATCTCGTAGAGTTTTCGCCGAGGACCGGGTCCGACCTCGGGCCCGTCCGCCGGGAAGGCTGAGATTCCGCGCCCGCGGAACTCGGGATGAAGCACATCCTCAAGCAGGTCCGGTCGGTGGTGGTTGAAAACCTCGACCAGTCGTAGCACCATGGCCTTGTTCGTTTCGACGTCAAACATGGCGACAACCTCCGTTCACATCGATGTTGTCTCTATCGATATCGATATATATGATGTCGAGTATACTGGGAGGGATTCATTATTTATGGAACGCGGAAAAACGCCGGAAGCGATCCACACCTGGCTTATTATGTTGAAGGTTTTACAGGCGATCCGTCACTTTGCTCTCCATCCCATTCTCAGGGAGGGCTTGGGGGAATCGGATTTCCGGGTCCTTGAGGTTCTACTGCACAAAGGGCCCATGCCCGTTAACGCCATTGGCCCGAAGGTAGACCTCAACCCCGGATCTGTCAGCGTAGCAATCGATCGACTGTACAAGAAGGGGTTGGTCAGTCGTGTGGAGAGTGAGAGCGATCGCCGCATTCGCACTGTTTCGCTTACGGAGAAGGGACGCCGAGTATTCGTTCCGATCTTCCGCCAACACGCCGCTCTCATCAAACGTGCATTTCAGGATGTCTCGCCCGAAGAGCAGCACCAGATGGAAGAAGTGCTCAAGAGAATCGGAAGACGCGCCGAAGAATTGGGCGAACAAGACGGCCACCGTTAGAATCGTATCTTTTAACGGCGCGCTCTGCAGCCAGGCGATTCTAGATTGGCGCCAAATCGCCTATTCACTCATTGAGGAGCCGATTGGTACCGGCTTGTAGGAAGTGAATCTCCGCGCTTGGCATCGACTCTGGACGGATGCTCAGAAGCAAATCTGGGCAGTTACTACGAACGGCGCGGCACTTGCCCACATTAGACCTGATCGGTTCCCGGAACCCACGAGACGTCCGACGTGTGTGACATGACCTGCCCAATCTTCCGGGTTCAGACCTAGCCAAACGGCGGATGTGGACGCAGACGTCTTCGTGGGATCTTGTTCCCCGGAGGATGGAACATGTCTAACGAACTCATCGAGCTTTCAAATACTTTAGCAGAGGCAACCGGTCGCGCGGCTGCCACCGTGGTAGCCGTCCACGCTGAGACACGCGGCTCTGCCAGCGGAATCGTGTGGCGTTCCGAGGTGATCGTCACGTCAGAACACGCGCTTCACCGCGATGAAGATATTGAGGTGACGCTTCCGGATGGCCGCGTCGTGTCAGCAACCCTAGCAGGCCGCGATCCCTCAATGGATATCGCGGTCCTCAAATGTGCCGAGGCCGACAGCGCTGTCCAACAAATAGGCGATGTGACCACGCTGAAACCGGGCAGCCTCACACTCGTTGTGGGCCGCACCCGTGCGAGTGGACCGGTGGCCGCCCTCGGAGTCGTCAGCCTTGTTGCGCCGGACCGTCGCACCTGGACCGGCGGGTCAATCGCTCCGTACATCCGGCTCGATGTCGGTCTGCAACCCACCGCCGTGGGTGGCGCTGTGATCGACGCGTACGGTAATTTAGTCGGCTTGGCGACGCCACGCTTCGCACGTTTCGGCGCGATTGCAGTTCCAGCTTCAGCCATAAACAAAATCGCGGATACGCTTCTCAGAAAGGGGCGCATCCCGCGCGGATATCTTGGCGTCGGCTTGCAGCCCGTCCGATTACCCAATGCCCTTCGTGAATCGTTGCACCGGAATGAGAAGACCGCGACGATCATTTTGGAAGTGCACCCTGACGGCCCGGCGGACAAGGCGGGCATCATGATTGGTGACATCTTAGTCTCACTTGGAGGCCACCCCATCACTCGACTAGAAGACGTTCAGTCTCTTCTTGTCGGGGACGCGATCGGCAAATCGCTCCCGCTGAAATTCGTTCGTGGCGGCTCCGTTCAGGAAGGGAGCATCATGGTCGCGGAACGCCCGCACGGAGGCGGATGAGATGGCCGTGGCGGGATTCGGTGAAATCGCGGAGAAACTCCGCCGCTCGACCGTTCTCATTCACGCAGGGGGCCGCGGCAGCGGCTCGGGCGTAATCTGGTCGAGCGATGGGATCATTGTCACAAATGCTCACGTAGCGCGTGGCACGCAGATCAGCCTTCAGCTTTGGGACGGAAATGAGTTCCCCGCAACAGTGGCCTCACACGATCCGCAGAGGGACCTGGCTGCCCTTCGCATCGACGCGACGAACCTTCCATCGGCTTTTGTGGCCGACTCATCGCAGGTCCGACCAGGTGAACTCGCCATTGCCATCGGTAATCCTCTGGGTTTCATTGGTGCCCTCACTACCGGAATCATTCATGCGGTTGGCCCGCTTCGAGGTCTCAGTTCACAATCGTGGGTACAGGCGCATGTTCGCTTGGCGCCGGGAAATTCCGGCGGTCCGCTTGCCGACTCCCGTGGTGGCGTGATCGGGATCAACACTATGGTCGCGGGGCGCCTCGCGCTCGCCATTCCGAGTAACATCGTCCGAGATTTCCTTTCCTCCGGCCCATCCGACTCTTGGCTTGGCGTAATCGTTCGTCCTGTGCGAATTCCCCGAGCCAGTGAGGCTGGCGGCAGCGCGCGCACCTTCGGCTTGGTGCTCATCGAAGTGGAACTCCGCAGCCCGGCTTCCTGTGCATCTCTCTTGCCGGGTGACATCTTGTTAGGCACCGAAAAAAAGGCCTTCACATCGCTCGATGACCTGCCGCAAGCTCTGCAAGGCAGCGGTCCGCGCCTCCTGCGACTCGAATTTCTGCGCGGAGATTACTCGCGGGTCCGCCGCGTGACCCTTCAGCTGGGAGTTCAGAACGCGTCAAGGAGTTTCGCGGCGGCGTGATTCGCGTGTTCATTGTCGCTGCTTCTCCGCTGGCTCGCGCGGGCTTGCAAAGTCTGTTCGGTGCGCCGGATGTGAAAGTAGTTGGCAGCGCTGCAAACTTCGAGTCGCTCGTCGATCAATGGTCGGATGCAAAGGCTGACCTCGTTCTCGTTGACGCGGCGGGCGAACAGTTCGAAGGGGCGATGGATTTTCTCGCCAGGTCCCAACTTGTTTCTGAAGCGGCTATCGTAGTTCTTTCAGATCGTTCTGAGCCCAGGTGGTTTGCTGAAATGCTGCGAGCAGGCATCCGAGCTGTACTGCCGGGCGATATATCACCGGACCAACTCCTCGCCGCCCTCGAAGCCGCGGCCGCGGGACTTATCGTTATGCATCCTGCGGAAGTCGAGGCCATGTTGCCAGCGATAGCGCCGGCATCGCGTCCACCCGCAGAACTCACCGAACCACTTACGCCTCGCGAAAGCGAAGTGCTTCAAATGCTCGCGAGTGGCCTAGCCAATAAGGAAATCGCCACACGACTCGCGATCTCTGAGCACACCGTTAAATTTCACGTGGCGTCGATCTTGGGCAAGTTCGGCGCTGGAAGCCGCACCGAAGCTGTCTCTATCGGCATTCGTAGCGGACTCGTTCTTCTCTGATGGGCTCGAAAGCCGTAATTGCGCAGTTCTGGGTGGCACTTGGTTTGTCTGACACCTTGGCGATGGCTCCCGAGTGGCAACTCTTCCATAATCCGATAAGGGAAGGGTTGCCGACGACTCGGAATCTGACTGTCCATGAGTGTGCGGTTCCGCAACAGTTTTCTCCCACAACCGGACAGTTCCGGGCGTTCCGTGTTGTCGATTTGTCGATAAACCTAGATGGCAAAGAGGCTTAATTGAGAGGGAGAGCGGAAGTACGTTTGCGTTCGGTTCTTCGAAGCTCGGGGGGGGTGCGCCTATGCGGACGCTCTGGCAAGATTTGAAATACGGCCTGCGCATGCTGGCGAAGTCGCCGGCTTTTGCGGCGATCGCGGTTCTGACGCTGGCGCTCGGCATCGGCGCAAACACCGCGCTTTTCTCCGTCGTCAACGGCGTCCTGCTTAACCCCCTTCCCTATCCGCATCCGGACAAAGTGGTCACCGTCGACAGCATCGTTCCCGAGTTCGGCGAAGGCTCCATCTCCTATCCCGACCTGCTCGACTGGATTCACGAGAATCACTCCTTCTCCTCGCTCGCCGGCTACAAGTCTTTTCAGAGCTTCAACTGGGCGCGTCAAAGCGACGCGGAACGCGTCTCCGCCACGGAAGTTTCTTACAGCTTTTTCTCCACCCTCGGCGTGGCTCCCGCTCTCGGCCGTGATTTCACGCCCGCCGAAGACCAGCCGGGCGCCGCGCCCGCGGTCATCCTCAGCGCGCCGTTCTGGAAATCCAAATTCGCTTCTTCGCCTGACGTCATCGGCAAAACCATGAATCTCGACGGCACCGACTACGCCATCGTCGGCGTCCTCCCATCCAATTTCTACTTTTGCTGCCGCAACATTAATTTCGAGCCCGGCGATGTGTACGTGCCTCTCAGCGCCGACGCAAGTCCGCTCTTTAGCGACCGCAAAATCCATCCCGGAATTTACGCCGTCGGGCGAATCAAGGGCGACGTCACGCTTGCGCAAGCGCGCGCCGACATGGCCAGCATCGCTCACAATCTCGCCGTCACCTATCCCGAGGCGGACAAGGGCCGCGGCATCGGCGTCACGCCGGTAAAGGAGGAGATGGTGGAAGATATTCGGCCATTTCTCTTGGTGCTACTCGCCGCCGTCGGATTCGTGCTGCTGATCGCGTGCGTCAATGTGGCGAATTTGCTGCTGGCGCGGTCGACCGGACGCGCGAAAGAATTTGCCATTCGCGCCGCGCTCGGCGCCAGCCAGGGACGCGTTGTTCGTCAGCTATTGACCGAAAGCGTGCTGCTCGCGCTCGCCGGCGGCGGACTCGGCCTGCTCATCGCCGCGTGGGGAACAAGCGCTGGCCTTTCCGTTCTTCCCAGCACTTTGCCGCGCGCCCATGACGTCCGCATGGACCCGCGCGTCTTGCTCTTCACTCTGGTCATTTCTATCTCCGCCGGAATTCTCTTTGGTCTCGCGCCCGCGTTGAAAACTTCGCAGCCCGATTTGCACGAAACGCTCAAAGAAGGCGGCCGCGGCGGAAGCGGCGCGCGTTACCGCACGCAAGGAATTTTCGCTGTCGTCGAAATGGCCCTAGCCGTCGTTTTGCTCGTCGGCGCCGGACTCACCATTCGCACGCTCATCGGCCTGTGGAGCGTCAATCCCGGATTTGATCCGCACAACGTGCTCACTTTCGAAGTCGGCTTTCCGTCCTCGCTTGTCGGCACGAACATCAGCCCCGCGCAGGTCCGCGCCGAACTTCGCCAGGTCATCGATAAAATCGCCGCCGTCCCGGGCGTTCAGGCTGTTTCTCTGATGAACGGCGCAGTTCCCATGTCCGAAGAAAACGACCTGCCCTTTTGGATTGACGGCACGCCCAAGCCTGGCGCCGAAAACGGCATGCCCGACGCGCTCTGGTACATCATCGGGCCCGAATATCTGAAAGTGATGAAAATTCCGCTGCTGCGCGGCCGCTTCATCGGCCCGCAGGACGGTGGAAATTCTCCCGACGTCTGCGTCATCGACGAAAATCTCGCGCGCAAGTATTTCGGCAACCAGGACCCCATCGGCAAGCGCCTCGATTTCAATCTCGTCTATAAGCAGCTCCAAATCGTCGGGGTCGTGGCGCATGCAAAGCAGTTCGGCCTCGACGAAAACGCCAGCTCGCCCGTCCAGGCGCAGCTGTACACTTCAACGCTGCAGCTTCCCGGACAGCTGCAAGCCTCGTTCAGTTCCACCGGCTTCGTCGTCCGCACCGCGGGCTCGCCGGACGCGTTCACCGGCGCCGTCCGCAGCGCCGTGCACGAGTTCAACAGCAAAGCCGTTTTCTTCCAGCCCGACAGCATGGAACACATCATTGCGCGCTCGCTCGCCGCGCGGCGCTTCGCCATGATTTTGCTCGCGGTTTTCGCCGGATTGGCGCTCGTCCTCGCCAGCATCGGAATTTACGGCGTGATTTCGTACGTCGCCGGCCAGCGCACCCACGAAATCGGCATTCGCATCGCGCTGGGCGCGCAGCGCAGGGACGTTTTGAAAATTGTGCTCGGGCAGGGCGCACGACTCGTCGTCATCGGCGTGGCCACCGGCCTCATCGCTGCCGCGGGACTCACGCGCCTGATGTCGAAGATTCTCTACGGCGTAAGCTCAGTGGATCCGTTGACGTTTGCTTGCGTCGCGATTGTGCTGACGCTTGTCGCGCTCGCAGCTTGCTACATCCCCGCGCGCCGCGCCATGCGCGTTGACCCCATGGTCGCGCTGAGATACGAATAAGCTCAGGACGCGGGCAAGTGCCAAACCGTGCTTTGAACTACCTCGCATGAAAGTGTGGGATTGGTGTGTATTCCTGGCGATTGTTCCCGAGCGACGGGCAATCCGGATTGCGACCTGTAAAGCTGTTGGAATGATTGTCTGGCAAGGAGGAAATCGATCAGACCGTGCGTCCCATCGCACGTAGCCTACGAGGTTGGAGCGGCGAGGCAACAGACCGTTCGAAGCCCTCG
>JBAUEX010000315.1:0-7330 GCA_049678845.1 Candidatus Acidiferrales bacterium | reverse complement strand
GTGACCACCTGGCAACCGGCCGCAGCGTCGACAAGAATCAGCGCGGCATCGGCGGCGATGAGCGATGCCTTGGTATCGTTGATGAAAGTGGAATAGCCGGGTGTGTCGAGGAAATTGATCTTGATTTTGTCAGCGGCGCCCCACTCGGCATAGGCGAGGCCCGTGTGAATGGAAATCTTTCGGGCGATTTCCTCTTCGTCCCAGTCTGTCACGGTTGAGCCGTCGGTGACTTTGCCGAGACGCGGCGTCATGCCCGCAGTGAACAGCATCGACGACACGAGCTGCGTTTTCCCCGTGTCGCCGTGGCCTACAATGCCCACGTTTCTAATTTTCTCCGTGCTATAGACTTTCATGTTTCACCTCGAAGATCCCGCGCCTGGTGGCGAGGGACCGAATATTTTCAATCCTTAGGGCCCGATTTATGAGCCTAAGCGGCCGCGAAGAAGGAATTGTGCGCAACAGTTCGAGCCAAAGGGCGTGCGCCGAATCTCGATTTGGTTGCAGTTTTGTAGCGGCGGCCGGACGGCCGAGAGGAAACCGACGAGCGCAAACGCGTCCGAGGCGCATCGGAGAAACCGTTTCGCCTCCTGCGGAAAGCCGGATGCTAGCACATGGCTTGTTACGTCTTCAACCAATTGGTCTGGCCGTTTGGGCGAAGCCGGATTTTGCGAACGAGGGCAGAAGAATACAACTGTTTGCGAAGAGATGATAATGAGCGCGCCGAGGCTGCGCGCAGCGCAGCATTGCAAGGAGCGATCGCCGTTTGCGAAATAGAATCTCCAAAAATGAATACTTTTGCGCACATCCGGTAAGAATCATATCCGCAAATATGTAACAACTTCTTTTTCAATGACTTACGAATTTTGGCTGGGATGCGGAGTTTGGCTCGCCACATGCGCTCTGTCCGGCAGGGTAGGACGAAGACAGGGAGGAATTTTGATTATGAAAGCAAAGTTTGCAATGGTGGCTTTAGGCGCGCTGCTTTTCGCGACAGCTCCAGTCTTCGCGAGCGGTGTTAACTTCGACTTTTCAACGCCAGCCGGAACACTCGGCGTTTCGCAGACGTATACGTCGAACAGCGTGACAATCACGGCATACGGATTCTCCGCATGTTCTGGCGGAATCACTGTGGCCCTTACGAGCTGCTCCAGAAACGATCTCTACGGTAAGACCTCGGGCGGCGACGAAAACGGACTGGGGCTGACAGGCACTAGCGATTTCGAAATTGGGACCAACCAAATGGTCCAGCTTGACCTGACGAACCTGATCAACGCGGGCGCCACTTCCGTGACACTGCAAATCGGCAGCGTTCAGCCCGGCGAAGGATATGACATTTGGGAAGGCAGCAGTTTGGGATCATCGGGCTCGCTGGTCATAACGAATGGACAGCTCGACGAAACCCCGTTCACGGTCAACCTGAACAGCAAGGATCCTTACCTGGGTGTCAGCGCTTACGCCGATGATGTCCTGCTGAGCTCGCTTGCGGCTTCACCGACCCCGGAACCGGGAACGCTGGCTCTTTTGGGAACTGGTTTGCTCGGTTTTGGATTTGGGCTTCGCCGCCGCTTCGCGAACCATTCGGCATAGCCTTTCTCTTCACGCCGGGCCGTCCTCTCCTTCGGCCCGGCGGTTTTTTCGTAGATTTGCTGGGTAGGCACGATTTCCGGTGTTACAGCGCTCCGCCGACGTGGTGCGAAAAATCTGTATCGAAAGCTGAATAGATTTGCACACCGAAGACGGGAGTCCCTTCATTTATTCTGCCATAAGGCATTCATTCATAGGTAGTTACGCTATTCTTCGGTGCACAACCTTTGGCTGTCGAAGTGCTACTCACACAGCGCAGGTCTTGGGGTATGTCTCAAGAGGAGACACGGGGAAAATGAGGACACGGTTTGCAGTATGTGCTTTGGCGATACTGTTTTTGGGGACCGCGCCTGTCTTCGCGGGCGGCGCGAGTTTCAATTTCAACTTTGGCGGACCTGACACAACCCTCGCGACACCGCAGAGCTACATGTCGAACGGGGCCACAATTACGGCGAACGGTTACGTCTGTTCAGCGACCGACTCCACAAGTTCCGCGACACTGTCTAATTGCAGCGCGACGAATCTTTTCGCGAAGAGCGATGGCCCCAATGAAACAGGTCTGGGCCTTGCAGGTCAAGGGAACGGAGAAAACGAAATCGGATTTGACGGTACGAACGCCGACTACGTCATCGGCCTAAACGTCAGCAGCCTGTTTAATCTGGGCGCGACGTCGATGACACTGAGTTTCGGGAGTGTCCAGCCGGGAGAAGCTTACGCGATTCTTGGATATGGCTCCGATCCGTTCCTCAACAGCAGCTTTGCGCTGACGAACACGCAAGCCTGGGTAGGCAACGACGGATCAACAAGCGCGCAAGTTTTCTCTTCGACGATCAGCTTGAATGCCAATGACCAATTTCTGGTTTTAATCTCTCCGTGCGGTGCCACCCTGAATCCGCCGCCTTGCGGAAGTAATGTGACTCTCAATTCGCTAACCGCGCCCACGCCGGAACCGGGCACGCTGGCGCTGTTCGGCACGGGTCTGCTGGCGCTCGGGTTTGGGCTGCGCCGTCGGTTTGCTGCTCGCTCGATATAGTTTTACGAATCAGCTTAGCTGACTTGCCTCCACGCCGGGCCGTCCACTCCTTCGGTCCGGCTTTTTTTGTGTCCATAAATTCCCGCCACAGCCGCCCGAAACCGACCGCGTGCGCTTTCGCTATCCGTGGGAAAAGTAAGCGCTAAGAAGGAAAGCCCGCGCGTGGTAGAACCCAGAGAAGACCCGGGCCGCGCGGGCTAAGAAGACAGCAGTACAACGTATGCTTTTCTATTTACTCCTGTTCGGTTTCGAAGGCAAGCGGTTATATGCCCAGAAAAGTGCACGCTATCCCGGAGAGATGAAGACGCTGCCATCGGGCTGTAGATAACCGTGGGCCATGCTCGGAGTGTTAAATGCGGCGGCTGGCCGCCCGGCGCGATCGAGAAGAATGAGGCCTCCGGTGGCGCGCGTGCGGAGCGCAAGCAGCTGAATGCATTCATTGGCCGCGGCATCTGGCGCGGAGCCACCGCGGAGCATGTCCGCTGCTGTTTTTGCCATGACGATTTTCATAATCGCTTCGCCGTCGCCCGTGCAGGAGATGCCGCCCGCTTCCGCATCGGCGTAACAACCGCAACCGATGAGTGGCGAATCTCCTACGCGACCAGGAAACTTACAGCATGTCCCTCCGGTCGAGGTAGCCGCGACGATTCTGCCTTGCACGTCGCGAGCAACAGCGCCAACCGTACCGTGTTTGTCGGAGAAGTGAAATTCAGAGGAATGATTCCCTTCCCGGCAACGCTGCCAAGCCCTGCGCTCGCGATCAAGGACCAACTCAGAAGGGTCGCACCGAGCAATGCCGTTTTCCTGCGCGAATAATTCTGCGCCTGCGCCAGCGAGCATCATGTGCTCGCTCGATTCGAGAACCTTGCGCGCGAGGCGAATGGGGTTCTTGATGCGTTCGACGGCGGCAACGGCGCCGGCCTTGAGGCTTGCACCATCCATGATGATGGCATCGAGCTGAACACGACCGTCGCGATTCAAATGCGCGCCGGTGCCGGCGTCGAATGTTACGTCGTCTTCAAGCACAAGGATGGCGGCTTCGACCGCGTCCATGGCCGCGCCACCGCGCGCAAGGATTTCGCGTCCGGCTTCAAGAGCGTGGCGAATTCCGGCACGGCAATCGGGAATGGCGGCGGCAGGAATATCCCATGCGCCGCCATGAACAATCAGGGAGAATTTCGGGGAATTCACGTCAGAACGCGAGGCCCAGGAAAATCAGCACCGGACCGACCACAATCATAAGACTCAAACCAAGGAGCAAACGCAAAACATGCTCGCGGCCAACACCGAATCGCGAAAGCTTCGGCGCGTGAAATTCGTGTCGTGGCTGATTCAGGGCGGCGCGGAAAATCTTCAAATAGGTCTGGAGCCAGAAGAAAATCTCACGACGCGATTGCCAGAGCAGGTGAAATCCCGCGAGGATCACGAGAAGGCCGACAAGCGCCAGCGGGCCGTGTACTCTCATGCGCCCCGCTTTGCTGCGCGAGAGAGCAGGTCGCGCAGCCGGTTGTCCGCATGAGACTCGCCAAGCGGTTCGGCATGAGATTCAAGCGGCGATGCGGCAAAAGGCAGCGCGGCCTGTTGCGGTTGCGAGATGGCCGGCAGTGGCGCGTCCGCGAGTTCTCGACCAGCCGCGCGGCGCTGTCCTTCGGTTTGATTCCACGTGTGCCAGATGCGATGAATCACAGTCAGATTCGGACCGATGGCAAGAATAAACAGCGCGATGGGCACGCGATTCACAACCGCGCCAAGAATCATCAGGGCAAGGCGTTCCGGGCGTTCCCAAAAACCGACGCGGCAGCGTTCGATAAGAGACTCTGCGCGGGCTTGTGAATAGCTGACCATCACGGCGCCGGCCATTGCGAAGCCGGTGACAAGCGCGTACAGGAAGCGATTCACGGTGGCGTAGTAGACCAGCAACCCAAGAAATACCGCGAGATCGGCGTAACGGTGCAGCACAGACTTGAGGAACGAGCCGAAGAAATCGATGCGCGGCTGGCGACGAGCGAGAGGCCGCGCCAGCAAATCGCACAACGCGGCGGGAATCATGACCAGGCCAGCCGTGGTGAAGAGGCCAAATCCGAAGAAAATTCCGGAGGCCAGGCAGCACGCGAAACCGGCCAGCGTTAACAGACTTGCGGGAACGCGGGCTTTGTCCAGGATGGCGGCCGCCTGGTCGAGCAACCAACGAAAGGGCCGGCCGAGAGTCTCGATGCGCATGTTGGCGGCGCTCACCCGTCCTTAGGCTATATGCACTTATACATCGTCATGGATCGTCGAGAGGTGCACGACTTCAAATTCTTTGATCCCCGCCGGGGTCTGAACTTGCACTTCGTCACCGGCTTTTTTGCCGAGAAGAGCACGTCCGATAGGGGAGGAAGTGGAAATCATTCCCTTGGCGGCGTCTGCCTCTTCTGCGGTGACGAGCTTGTACTGCGTTTCCTGTGATTTTTTGATGTCGAGCAAACGGACGGTGGAACCGTATGCGGCGCGATCGCGCGGGAGATTGTCAAGATTGAGCATCGAAATCTCCGCCATGCGTGCGTGCAACTGACCGAGCCTGGCCGAAACGAAGGACTGACGCTCCTTGGCGTACTTATATTCCGCGTTCTCTTTGAGATCGCCGTGCGCGCGCGCCTTCATGAGCTCTTTGGGCAAGTCGGTGTGCAGCTCATGATTGAGCACCGCGATTTCTTCCTGAAGCTTTTTTTTGAGTCTCTCGGCAACGTCGGCCATTTTGTTCTTCTTTGTGCGTGAACGGGAGCCCCGAATTGGCTGGGCTCTTCGACCCGATGTGGATTTCTTTGGCAAGGCTCCTGAAACATTACCGTTTAAGTCTGAATTATAGTGGATTTTGCGTGCGGGCCGCAATGCTCAGAATTGAACACTCGGCGGACGAGGGTGACGGCCGTCATGGGGACTTGGCATCCCACCGTGTACTGTGGGGTGTTTCGAGAGGGCAGAGATGCCAATCGCGGTGCGGAGTCTCTGGTGGGCCTGTGTAGTCAGCTGAATGATACAGGCCATGACCTCACAGTATAAGGCTTTTCACCGATAGACCCCCGGTCAGGCGCAGCGTATCGTCTGCCAGGTATCGTGCGGTCGGCTGAGAACCCTGGGATGTCGCCGCCGCACATAGAGACCAGATCCGAGTGGAACTGCCTGCCTGGTAACTGAAGTGGGCCCCTATGCTGTGCCAGAAAGTAAACAATGTTTGGACCGTACCTTCGAAGTGACTTGATGAGAGGAGGAGGACCACAAGCATGCTTTTGATTTTGGCCATCATCCTGATCATTGCGCTGGTTGGCAGCCTCCCGACTTGGCCACATAGCAGGTCATGGGGTTACTACCCGAGCGGAGGCTTGGGGCTGGTTCTCATAATTATCCTGGTTCTTTTCTTGGTCGGCCGGTTGTGAGCGTGGGCGCAAAGCGCCCTTGCCGAAGCAGAATTGAAAGTTACGGGAGGATGAAATGGCGGAAAGTTCCACGCATGGCAGTACACAAAAGGAAGAAGGAATACTGTTCGACGTGGCGCGAACAGTAGGAGCTACGCTGGGGAACGTTGCCGGAAAAATCGCAAGCCAAACAAAACCAAAGCGAGCGCGCAAAAGCCGTGCAACGCCGCGTAAGAAGCGCTCATCGCCTCCAGCAGCAAGGTCGCGCAAACGTGCGCGTTCTAGCGCGCGGTCAACAACGCGTTCGAAGGGCCGGCGATAGTAAATGCTGCGGTGGGCAGTTGTTTTTCTGGTCATTGCGATCATTGCCGGGATTCTGGGTTTCGCAGGCCTGATGGTGGCAGCGGCGGGAATCGCGAAGTTGTTGTTTTACTTGTTCCTCATTTTGTTCCTGGTCTCGCTGATCGCTGGGTTCGCCCGGAGAGCTTCGGCGAAGTAGTTCGGGAACATTTCGCGGACTATTAAATTCTAGAGTTGCTCCTGAGGAGGAGAAATGAAACTAAGGAAACTTGCACTTTGCATCGCACTCGCAGGGTTGACTGCTTCGGTAGGGTTCGCCCGCGGCAATAATAACGCACAAAAGTCGAAGTCAGATGTACGAACGATCACAGGTTGCCTGTCGCAGGGCGAAGGCTCCGGCGAATTCACCCTGACGGGCGAAAATGGAAGCACGTGGGAAGTTCGCAGTAGCCGCGTCGCTCTTGCGAAGCACGTGGGTCACAAAGTCACCCTTACCGGCGTGGTTCGTAATGCGATGGCGCACAACATGAAGGAAGACGCGAAAGACGCCGCTGCTGACGCCGACATCAAGAAGGACAACTCGGAACACGGCCACCTGACGGTGACGCGCTTGAAGATGGTCAGCGAGTCGTGCGAAAAGTAGAATCGCACTTGCAGTGGGATAGTGGGGCGTCTGGTTAGCTTGGATTTCTCAATTTCAGCCTATTCTTGTTTTCTTCGAGAAAAGCGCGGAGTTCATCGGCTGAGTTGAGCAGACGCACCCACTGTTCGTAGTAAAGCGTCACGGGAAAGCGGCCGAGTCCGTAGACGCTGACCCCGCCCTTTTCACCTACCTTGAATTGCAGTCCGCCGGCCGTTTTCGATCCGGACTGCTTTTCCAGTTCGGCAATGCGGGCCATCAACTCTTCTTTGGTTGGTTCTGTCATCGGATCTACTCCAGCGAAATTTTGCGAAAGAATTCACTGCGTCGCGTCTGCGGATGTTTGGCGCCCGCGCGTGCTTCGGTTTCCTATAGAGC
>JBAUEX010000314.1:0-3407 GCA_049678845.1 Candidatus Acidiferrales bacterium | reverse complement strand
TGCATTACCAGTCCGTTGACCTGCAGCAGTTTCTCGATTCTCTGACCCAGTTGAAACGGCGTGCACCCGGCGACAGGAAAGCGCTCGGGAACCAGGGGCAGTGCGATGAGTCCGGCCGGGTCCACGCGAATATCACGAGAAAGATCGGGAACATCGAAAACGTCAATGTGTATAACGTCTCCCGCGCCGATCGGGATCTCGCCCATCGGAGGGCGCGCCGTTTGCGCCAGTTCGTGAATTCGAGCGTTCGCCTGCTGCGGAGTTTGCACCTTATCTTGGCTGAAGCAGGCTTGAGTCCCGCACAAAAGGAAAAGGATCAACCAGATAGGGTACGCCCTTCCGCAGTCCAGTGCCTTCTGGACCGTAGAAGCCATGAATCGACAAAGACCCCGGCGAAAACTATGAACTAGGGCCTAACCCAAAGTCAATGCCCGAAGTCGTGTACGATCTCTAAGAATGCAGTGAGCTTTTCTTGCGTTCTAGTACTGGGGCGCTGCTCAGGGCAATCATCACCAGGAAGGCTAATCCGTTCGCCGGAATATGGAGGTTGAAGTCCACGAAACTATGCACCGCCATACCAGCGCATGCGGTCACTCCGGCGACGTGTATCGCTCTAGAAAGAAAGGTTTGTTCCTGAGCAAGGCGCATTCTAGCCTCGCGGAGCCACAGCAGAAAAAACGTCAGCAGGCAAATCCCGCCCGCGATACCGGTTTCGGCCAGGGCTTCAACATAGTCGTTGTGCGCATGATCCACGATTTTTCCATCATAGTAGGGCTCATAACGGGGATACACAGCGACCAGGGTGCCCAGCCCGCAACCGATAAGCGGGTGATCCAAGAATACATGCCACGTTCCTTTGAGCATGGTTACGCGGCGATTCGCGGTGAGCTCGTCGGCGCGGTAGCTACTAAACCGATCCAAGATGCGATTGGTCCCCAACCAGCCCATTGCAAGCAGGGCAACTAGTAATACGATTGCGAAAGGTACGATCTGCGACTTCTTGGAGCGCGCCACGTAGACGAGCATCGCAAGAACACCTAATTCAAATACCAAGCTGACGATCCCGCCGCGCGAGCCCGTCAGCAGCAATGCGACGATCGGCACCACGGTCAGTATACCGACGAATGGCATTTGCTCCGTGCGTACGCCACGGAACAGGACGAGCGAGAGACCGACCGGCGCGAGAAGCTCCATCAACCCCGCAAAATCATTGCGATTCACATACGGACCGAACGGATTGCCCCCATTCGTCAACGGCCGATACCAGTACAGCACATAATGGGACGTAAAATTCTGCGCAATGCCGAATACAGCGACGCCAAAGGCGAAACACATCAGAAACCATACTAAGAATCGCAAATCGCGCGGATTGCGAAATGCCTGGCCAATTAAGAAAAACAGCAGCGAACACGCGGATATCTTCAACAGTGCAACACCGGTAAGAAATGGATACGCAGTCGCTCGGAACGCCAGTTGCAATGTCGCAATTCCGAGGAAAGCTAAAAGAGGCCAATAAATGGGGCTCCAGTGCGTTTCGATTTCGCGATTGCGGCAGATCAGGACCGCCCAGCATAGAAAGAGCACGGCCGCGCCGGCTTCGAGAATCGATTCCGACCAGATCTCTACCGTGCCGAAAGCCAGAACGCTGAACGCGATCAGCAAGCAGATTCCGATTCGAAGAAGTCTCATAATTAAGGGTGGTTAGACTGCGCTGCCTCTGGGACCAGTGTGACGTCATCCATCCAGATCGCGCCGCTAATTTTGTTATCGAATAAACGGCTGGGAAAACGATGGAGCCGAATTTCAAGAAAATGAGTGTTTGGGCTGGTTGTGACTTTTGCGTGCACCGCGGTCCACGGCGTCGTTCCCACAATGTTCGGAGTCAACACGTAGACCTCGGGCTCGTGCTGCGGATCGAAGAGCTCAAAGTGGAGCCCGCTGTCGGTGGAAATAGCCTCCGTTCGTACATACACTTGAAAGTCATACGTAGTATCCGGTTGCGCTGGTTCAATCTGCTGCACGTGAGCAAAATCCATGTTTACGCCGCCGGTGAAACCTACCCGCAGAGATTGCGAACCAGAATGATAAACCGAGGAATCGGTGCTGATGTACGCTCCGGGAAGCTGCTGAAAGCGCCAATCGAGGCCGCCATTCGCGATTGGGGTTTCAAATCCCCCATTCCAGACAATGGAATGATCCATGGGCGTCGCAACGGGCCACCGTGACGCTTCGAGCGCTTCGCGCCATACGCGTTGCGCGTCCTCAGCGCGATCCTGCGCAATCAGTTCGTCCAGTAAGGGAAATGCCCTTCGGATATCCATGGCCTGCTGGCGAGAGAGCGCAACAATTCGCGACCAGGCTTCGAGCGCGTCCTGTGTGTCATGAATGCCCAGAAAGAAATCCAACGCCGTAAGATCGGCGTCTTCATTTGCCGGAAGAACGCTGCCAAGAATTAGGTTCACGTCGGGATCGAAATTCCAAACACTCCGAATCGCCAATGGTGTCAGGCGCGGATCATTCAGCAGAGCTTGATGGATTTCCGACAATCCTTGTGTCGTTTGGCTGTGACGAAGAAGAAAATTTCCATACTTCCATGCGACATCGGCGGAAATCGGGTAATCGCGCTTTGCGTTCTTATACGCTTCTTGTGCGCGCGCGACATCTCCGGTGGCTTCATACGCATTTGCCAGTGCAGTCCAATTTCGCGCGGACAAAGGATTTATGCGCACTGCGCGGAGATAATAAGATATCGCGAGGCTGGGGTTGGTTTCATTGAGGGAGAACTGCGTGGCCTCGCCTAATCGCGCCCAGGCTTCGGCATTCCCGGGAACCAATTCGGCCGCGCGAATCTGCTTCGCAGGTTCTCCTGAATCTTCCCAATACCAAGCCAAGCTCAGCTTGCCTGCTTGATAAACCATGGTTGCGGAAACTGCCACGGCCAGGCAAAGGACTACCCAACGTCTCCCGGAACCTGCGAAATTCGACCCCACAGTTTTGTAATCTGCTACGAAGCAGATGTGCTAGGCAAGAACAAAATTGAGCGTATCACTGTGCCGGCGGGACGATGTATCCGGTTTCGATTTTGCCGAAGTACTTGCAGGAGGTCGCGCGATGGATTCCGATCACCTATTCGCTGGAAGGAATGCGCGCCGCTTTGCTGGGCGGAGCGCCCTTTCGCTTGCTGTGGCCTTCGGTTATTGCGTTGCTGATCTTTGCGGCAATATTATTACCGCTGTCGAGCGAACGTTTTCAGTCGAAGAAACGATATCGCAAGATGGCATAGAGCGTCACCACGCCGTCGCGCCAGGTGATTTTCTTGCCTTCCTCGTACGAGCGCCCCGCGTAGGAAATCGGCACTTCGTAAATGCGCCATCGTCCCTTAGCCACGCGCGCCGTCACTTCCGGCT
>JBAUEX010000313.1:0-18506 GCA_049678845.1 Candidatus Acidiferrales bacterium | reverse complement strand
GCTCGACAGCCTAGCAATTTCGGGCGGAATGTGCAAAAAAAGCACGCACCCGGCCGCGGACAATCCTCCCAGCCAGAATCGCAACAAAATGCCGTTGTCTGCGCCGCTTTCAGTTAAAATACGCGCCCTATGGCGAAAATTACCTTTTTGGGCGCGGTGGGCACCGTTACGGGTTCAAAATATCTGGTCGAAGCGGGCGGAAAACGCTTGCTGGTCGATTGCGGGCTCTTCCAGGGCCCGAAACCGCTGAGGCAGCGCAACTGGGATCGACTGCCCATTGATCCCTCGACGATCGATTGGATCGTCCTGACACACGCGCATATTGATCACACGGGATATTTGCCGCGCATCGTGCGCGACGGTTTTCGCGGGCCGATTTACGCCAACGCAGCGACGCGCGAACTCTGCGAATTGCTCCTCCCGGATTCAGCGCATTTGCAGGAAGAGGACGCGCAGTACGCGACGAAAAAAGGCTACTCGAGCCACAAGCCCGCGCTGCCGCTTTACACCGTCGCTGACGCGCAGGCCGCGCTCACGCGCTTTCAGGAAATTCCGCGCAAAGACCCCTTCACCATCAGCCCGCAATTCACGGTCAAACCCACCGACGCCGGGCATATTCTCGGGTCATCGTCGCTGCAAATCACCGTGACGGAAAACGGGAAATCCGCCGTTGTCGTTTTTTCCGGAGACGTGGGCCGTTACGACCAACCCATCTTGAACGACCCTGAGCCGATTGCGAAGGCCGATTATATTTTGTGCGAATCGACCTACGGCGACCGCGACCATCCGAAGGATTCGCCTTACGACGCCATTGCCGCGATTGTGAATCGCGTGGTGAAGCGCGGCGGCGCGATTGTGATTCCCGCGTTCGCTGTGGGCCGCACGCAAACGCTGATGTACATCTTGCGGCAGCTCGAAGAGCGCCAGCAGATTCCGCGGCTGCCGACGTTCGTCGATAGCCCCATGGCCATTAACGCGACGGATTTATACGTGCGGCACAAGGAAGATCAGGATTTGCAATTCACACGCGAGGAACAAAGGGGCAATCACGATCCATTGAACACGCATGAAGTCCACATGACGAGAACGGTTGAGGAATCGAAAGCGATCAACAACATCAATACGCCGTGCATTATTATTTCCGCGAGCGGCATGTGTACCGGCGGGCGCATCCTGCATCATCTGGTGCGGCGCTTGCCCGACTCGCGCAATGCCGTTATTCTGGCGGGCTATCAAGGCGAAGGAACGCTCGGGCGGTATTTGCTCGAAGGCGCAAAACTCGCACGCATTTACGGCGATGAAATTCCCGTGCGCGCCGAAGTTACCGAAGTCAGTCAATTTTCCGCGCACGGAGACCGCACCGAACTGATTCGCTGGCTCTCCGGTTTCACCGCGTCGCCCAAGCAGCTCTATCTGGTGCACGGCGACCCTCCAGCTGCGCAAGCGTTTCGCGGAACCGTGCAGCAGCAACTGCACTGGCCCGTGACGATTCCCGCCTACATGGATTCGTTCGATCCGCTGGCATGAGAACGCAATTATTTGTGCGGTCGGGCAGATTGCAATTTGGACAGACGGTGCGACGCTTCGGCCAACGTGGATTCCTTCTTGCAGAAGGTGAAGCGGAGCTGTTGCGCGCCGTCGGCGGGATTGTGGTAGAAGCTGGAGCCGGGGACGGCAGCGACGCCGATTTCTTTCACCAAATAACGAGCGCAATCGACATCGTTTGCCAAGCCCAGTGCGGAAATATCCGTCATGATGTAATACGCGCCGCGCGGCGTGAAGCACTTGAAGCCGGCGTCGCCTAAAATTCCGAGCAGCCGGTCTCGCCGCTGTAAATAATCGCTCGCCAATTGCTCGTAATATGAATCCGGAAACCGCAGCGCGACCGCGCCCGCCTCTTGCAGCGGTGCCGCCGCTCCCACCGTAAGGAAATCGTGCACCTTGCGAATCGCCGAAGTCACTTCCGGCGGCGCAATGGCCCAGCCAACGCGCCATCCCGTGACGCTGTAAGTCTTCGACAGCGCGTTGATTGTAATCGTGCGCTCGCGCAGGCCTTCAATGGTCGCCGCGGAGATATGCTTCGCGCCGTCGTAGAGCATGTGCTCGTAAATTTCATCCGTAATTAGGAACGAGTTGTGGCGCACGCAGAGATCGCGAATGGTCTCCATCTCTGCGCGCGAGAAAACTTTGCCCGTCGGATTATTCGGCGTATTCAGAATGATGGCTTTCGTTTTATTCGAAAACGCGCGCGCCAATTCCTCCGCGTCGAACGACCAATCCGGCGCGCGCAGTCGCACAAAGCGCGGCGAAGCGCCGCTCAAAATCGCATCCGGCCCGTAGTTTTCGTAAAAAGGCTCGAACACGACAACTTCGTCGCCAGGATTGATGATGGCCATCATGGTCGCCATCATTGCTTCCGTGGAGCCGCAGCAAACCGTGATTTCGCGCTCCGGGTCGATGGTCAGGCCCTGGGTGTGCTGGAATTTTTCCGCAATGGCATGGCGCAGCGACTTTGAGCCCCATGTGATCGCGTATTGATTGATGTCGCGTGTGATCGCGTCGCGAGCCGCCGCTTTGATTTCCTCGGGCGCGCCAAAATCAGGGAAGCCTTGCGATAAATTCACGGCGTTGTAGGCCAGCGCGAGGCGCGTCATTTCGCGGATCACGGACTCGGTGAACCGTCCGGCCTTTTCGGAAAGCCGCGCATCGCCGGAAACGCGTCCTGCGGCGACAGGATTCATCGCCTGCCTCCGTAAAGCTGCCGGTAAATGGTCGCGTTGCGCATGATAATTTCGACGTACTGGCGCGTCTGCGTGAACGGGATCGACTCGACGAATTCAGGAAGCTCGGCGTAATTCTGCCCGCCCTGCCACAGCGTCACGCGGTCCTCACCCGCATTGTACGCCGCCAGCGCCGCTTCAGCACTGTGAAAAGTCTTCAGCAAATCGGAGAAATAGAGAGTGCCCAACCGGAGATTGTAAACAGGATCGAGCAGGCGCTCTTCCGAATATCGCATGCGGATGCGATGCGAGAGCGGAGCGGCCGTCTTCGGCAGAAGCTGCATTAAGCCAAAGGCATTCGAAACGGAAAGCGCGCTCTTTTCAAAAGCCGATTCCTGACGAATGAGTCCGGCGACCAGCATGGGATCGAGACGCATGCGCCGAGCCGCGCTGCGAATCGGCTGCGCATACGGCATGGGAAACGAAAGCATCCAGGCTTCGTGGGGCACATCGGCAAAACGCCGCGACTCCAACTCCGGATAAAGAATGCGGAGCGCGACAATTGCGCCGCCGTAGTGCTCGGCATTGGCGGATGCTCGCGCGATGGCCAGCTGGAGCATCGGCGAATGCGTTGCGTCGTAGGCGGCGTGCAGTTCCATCATCGCGGAATCGTCGAAGGCGATCGTTTCAAGCGCCACGCTGCGCTGTACCCACGGAAGCGCCTCGGGGGCTTCCGCCGCGCCGACTTGAGGGCCGGGAGGAAGCGGCGCGATCACGTCGAGAATCGAAAGCGATGCCGCTGGCCCGCGTTTCAGTGCGCGAAGATGTTCCGCCGCGTGAACCGTAAAATAATTATTCGGGTAACGCTGCTGCAATTTCTGGTAATAGGCGCGCGCCTCGGCGGCTTGGCCCGCGTCTTGCGCCAATCGTCCGAGCCAGTAAAGCGCGTCGGGCGTGTAGGGAGAATTCGGATAATCGGTCAGAAACTTCGTAAGCAAACTCGCGGCGTCGTCGCGATGGCCCATATACGAAGCCCACAAAACGCGCCATTGCGCGTCGATTGCATCGGCGCTCTGCGGAAAACGGTCGACAACCTGCTGGTAATATTTCGCGGCGTTATCGCGATCGAGCTTCACCCAGTAATAATTGCCGGTCGCGAAGAGTGTGCGCTCGGTCCAAGCGCTCTGCGGAGCGCGGGCCATCGCCCGAGATACGGTTGCGAGCATGTTCGCTTCATCCGCGGCGGAGCGATAGGCTTGCGACAAATAATAAAGACGTTCGGCATCAACCTCTGGAGTCTGCAATTGCAGCGAAGCGAGTGTTACGGCATTCCCGCCAAGCTGCACCGCGCAATCGGCGACGCGAACCTGGGCCAACTCTTGATCGGGGCCAACAAGCTCGGGAAGGACCTGGCTGTAGGCGTTCTGCGCGTCCTGCCAATGATGCGCGTCAAACAAAATCGCGGCGCGCGCCAACCGGTCGGCGACGGCTGGCTTTGGGAACGCGTCGCCGAGCACGCCTTGAAAATAGTTTGCTTTCTCAGCTGCCTCGGTCGCCGAAGGGCTCAGTGGAAAATTATCGTAGACGCTCAGGTAGTCGCCCGCTGCGGCGATTTTATCGCCGGATTGTTCATAGGCCTGTGCGCGCAGAAACAGTAGCTTGGGATTTTTGTCGACGCCTTGTGCTTGGGCAAGCGCGGTGAGGGCGCGTTGAGGCTGGTTGGCGGCGATGGCTGCCTCGGCAAGCGCCTGAAGGGCAAGAGCGCTCATCACGCTTCGCGGGTAATTGCGCTGCAACGTCTCGAGTTGATCGAGCGCGGCGGGGAGATTGCCCAAGTTGCGGTCCACTTGGGCGCTCCAGAACAAGGCGTAATCCGCGAGCAGCGTCTCGGGCTTGGCGGCATCGAGCCAGCGCCGCGCTTCCGCATAGCGGCCTTGGTTGAAATCGTAATATCCGAGCGCCAGAGCGGCGCGAGCGCCCAGTTCTTCTTTGGAGTAGCGCTTCGCAAATGCGCCAAGCCTTCGGTAGGCCCCGCCGGGCTTTTTCTCGTCTTTCAGTGCGCGCGCGAGAGTCGTCAGCTCCTTTGCCTCAATGGCAAAGTGCCTTGCCTGGACGGCTTCAGCGCGTTTCGCGGCGCGTTGGGCTGCGGCGGCGCGAGCAGCGGCGATTCTTTCTTTCCTTGTTTGTGGCTTGGCGGTTTGCGCAACCGCGTTTGGCGCGCTGAAACACACCAGCAGCGTGAGCGCAACCCAAAGCGCGCAGACCGGACCAAAGATCCTTTTCGCAGAAAATAAATTAACGGCGCAGCACCGGCGAGGGATAAGGATATTCCCCGAGCGCTTCCGGATCGCCGCTCGCGAGAATCTCGACCATCCAGTGATGAAAATAGTCCACGGGCTGATCGAGAATTTTCTGGAAGCGACGGTCATATTCTTTTCGGGCCTTGTCAATTTCACTCCGCAGACGGACGCAGATGTCTTTGTGCTCGAGACCCTTGCGAACATCCTCGGGCTTCAGCATCTTAATATCTTGCATGGAAACTTTCGCCACGCGATTGGCGCGCTTGTGCAAATCCTGCTCGGCCTTGGGCAAGGACGCAACAGTGAATATGACGTGCTCAGGCTCAGCAACAGGCTCGGGTTCGCGCTCGAGAAGCGTTGCCGCGGGTTCTTGCGTGGGAGCCTCTTCGACAGCAGGCTCGCTCGAATGAGCCGAAGACGCCAAAGTTTCTTCTTCCACTTCTTCAACGCCGGCGACGGGCGATTGCGTCTCCGCCATCGGCGTCACGATTGCCGGCGCGGGGCTTGTTTGTGCGGGCTCGGGCTCCGCAAGAGTTACGCCGACCGCGCGCACATCCTCGGAATCCTCGGCGCGGGAAAGCTCGCGATCGCGCCGCTGCATGGCGCTGGTGATGAAAGCCGAAAGAACCGACAGGCTGGCGGAAAGAGACGCTGCGGTGGACTGCGCGCGAAGCATCGCTGGAAGAGTGTTCGTTGGACGAGTGGAAGAACAGGCCGAAACCAAATCCGCGAACGCCTGCTGCATGTCCTCGAGCGTCCGCTGAAGGGGCGGCAGGTTGTCGCGCACGGCGCGTGAAACCGCTTCTTCCAGCGCGCGTTCCCGGGTTTTTTGTGCATCACTCATCAGGCGAGGATGTCCCCCCGACGCGATTATGGAAACGCGCGCAAAAAGTGTCAACACGCATTCCTGGGGGGCGTTCCTTACTTAGGATACATCCAGACCGGGAAAGGCTTTATCCGAGATTGCGGTCAGCGGCGAAGAGGGCGTGAGGCTCAACGCCGCTGAGTTTGATCGATCGTTTTACTCTCCATCAGCGCGAGGCTTGATGAGGTCGTCGAGATAATCGGGTTTGCTCTCGACGCGCACGAGATGCGGGTAGCGCTCACCACCGTGATAGTCGATGGTCGCCGTCTTGTAGTAATCCTCGTCGACGACGAGAAGTTTGATGGGCTCCGAGTTGCCTTTGCCGGCTTTGATCGCGTCATCGAGCAACTCGCGCGTGAAGACGCGGCCATTCACGCCGACGATTTTCATGCCCGCGGTGATTCCTGCCTTGAATGCGGGGCCGTCAACGATCGAATCGCCGACGGTTCCGTCCTCTTCCAGCCGCAAGCCGATGGAATATGCATCGCCCGGATTTCCGCCGCGCAGGCCGGGATCGGGTGGCTTGCTGCTGAACTCGACTTTCCATCCTCCGTTTTCGATTCCGCCGGTCGGCGCTTCAGGAGAAAGAGAAGTGAGGCGTTCGTGCAGGAACTTCGCCCATTCATAGGGCACAATTTGGTTGAGTGCTTCGACGACTTGATCGAACGTGTATGTTTTCAGTTCCGGGCCGTTGTTCGGGCCGCCGTGGAAGAGATGGCAGAAATCATCGATGGACTTGGAGCCGTTGCTCTGCTGGTGGATGATTGTCGCCACTTCCAGCCAGAGCAGGTCGCCCTCGGGATAATAATCTGAGCCGCGTTTCCAGTTTCCCCAACCTCGTCCTCCATGCACTCCGGGAATTGCCGTTGCGGTGTCCTGAAGATCGCGCCAAGTTCGCCCGGGAGTTCCCGGCCCTAGGTCCGCCGCGATGCTCGCCAGATACTCGTGATATTGTTCCGGCGTCCACAGGCCGCTGCGCGCCGCGAGCAGCGGGCCAAGATAATCGGTCAGCCCTTCGTAAACCCAAAGCAAGTCATCCTGCATTGGCGTTTCATACTCCGGCGTGGCGAGATCGGCTGGACGGCGGAATTTACCGTTCCACGAATGCATGAATTCGTGCGACAGCAGGCCTCCGAGAGCCATCTCCGCGTTCGGACCAATCAAAATGCGCTCGGGCAAACGGCTGTCGTTGCACTCGTGATGCTCCAGACCGAAGTGGGCGACGTGATCACTGAGTGTGAGAAGAAAATGGTAATCGCGATAGTGGCGACTGCCGAAAAGTTTTCCTGACTCGGCGACGAGATTCGTCATTTTCTTGATTGCGTCGGGACGGATGTTGAGCGCGGCTTCACTGTCGGCAACCAGATCAAGCTCGTGATGAATCGGCTCGCCGGACGGGGTGATGTCAATCGCTCGATAGTATTCCCCGGCAATCACGGGCGAATCCACCAAGCGGTTCAGCGCGACAGATTTGAAGGTGACCTCGTCGCCGGCATGACTTGCGACCGGCAGTGGCGTGCCGAATTTCCAGCCGTTCGGAAGTTTGAGGCGCGCGTCGTACATGATTTCTTTCCCAGGTTCGCCCGCAGGGTAGAGCACATTCTGGTTCCAACTGATGACCACGAGTTTGTCGGTCGAAGATGCTGCGCCCGAGGCAAAACCTCCGGCTTGCGGTTCGAGGTAGTCGAAGTCGACATCGAGATGCGCCGCGCCTTCGGGGACATCCACGTGGAATGTGAATACGTCGAGCTTATCGCGCTGCCACGGAATCGTTTTGCCGTTCGCCGAGAATTTCAGTCCTGTAACGTTGGAGATTGGCCCGTCGGGGCCGTGCTCGCCGGGAATCCACTTGGGATAATAGAGCGTCAGCGGACCCGAGTGGACCGGCATGACCATATGCGTTTTCACAATGCCGAGCGGAACCTGCGCGGCGTCCACTGTTAGTTGGATGGTTCCGGACTGCGCGAACATAGTCGGCGCGGCCAGCAGGAAAATCACGGCGAAGAAGAATGCAAAGCGGTAATGCCATCGAGCCATTCGTAGCCTCCCTATTTCGATCAAATAAAATTGTGAGGATGATTCCACAAAAGCGGATCGTTCGAGGATATGTCTTCATCTTCGGCGAAAATTCTGGCGTAACAGACCGCCTTAATTCCCGCGCGCATCATAACTCCAAATCACGCCAATGGCGCGCGACAAAATAATTTTCTTATGACTTCAATCGTTGTTCGAGCCGCGCCTTTACTGCGGGCCATTCGTTGTCGACGATGCTGAAGTAGACCGTGTGGCGGATGCGGCCGCTCGCGGTGATCATGTGATTGCGGAAGATTCCCTCTTGGCGAGCGCCAATGCGCAGAATGGCCGCGCGCGATTTCTCGTTGAGCGAATCCGTTTTTAGCTCGACGCGGATGCAGCCCAGGGTTTCGAAAGCGTGCCGCAACAACAAATATTTCGCTTCCGTATTCACCGCGGTGCGCTGCCACCGCTTTGCGACCCACGTCCAGCCGATCTCGACGCGGCGATGCACGCGATCCATGTTGCCGTAGCGCGTGCAGCCCACGGGCTTGCCGGAATTTTTCTCGACAATCGTAAACGGCAACGAAACTTCGCGCGCCTGCTCGGCGAGCGCCGCGTCGAGGTACGCGGACATTTCTTCGGGAGTGCGGACGGGCACGGGAATCCAGCGCCACAAATCCTCGTCGAGACCAACTTCGGTGAGCGCGGCGTGATGGGCGGTCAAGAGCGGTTCGAGTTGGACGTGTTTGCCCTCGAGCGTGACGGGCGCGACAATCATCTCGCTGGAAATTGTTTCCGCCATGTTTGCAATTATTTAGTTCTTCTCTGCTCACCGATTGCTGGTTTGATTCGTTTGACAAGACGCCACTTTTGCACCGATGAGGATTGGACGCTTTCCGTTGTTTTGTGTCAGTTACGGTCGATTCCCATCATTCGGTGTACCGATTAGAAATGCGAAAAAGATCGCGCGCCGCTGCGCGAATTATTGCTTGTATACGACGCCGCCCTTCATCACGAAAGAGACTTTTTGCGTGACGCTGACGTCGTCGAGCGGATTACCGGGAACTGCAATGATGTCGGCGAAGTATCCGGGTTTCAATTCGCCGATCTTTCCTTGCCACATAAGCACCTTTGCGCCTTCGAGCATGTCGGACTGCAGCGCTTGAAGCGGCGTCATCCCAAATTTCACCATTAACACGAGTTCGCGTGCTTGCGTGCCGTGGGGAAACGGGCCCACATCCGAGCCAACGGCAAACGGTATGCCGGCGGCAATCTGCCTTTTGAATTGCTCGGCGTGATAATCGAGCATGGCGTGTTCAGAGTTGGCTGCGGCGGGTGAGGCAGCGTGGTCGGCGAAATACTCGAAGATCGCGAACGTGGGAATGGCAGGAATATCCTTTTCGCGCATCAGTCGCATGGTTTCATCGCTCAGTTGAGCCGCATGGTCAATCGATTCGACGCCTGCTTCGGCGGAGTAGAGAGCTCCGGGCTCGCCCATGCAATGCACGCCGACTTTCGTGCCCAGGCGCGCCGCTTCCTGAACGGCGGCGCTGAGTTGCGCCTCGGTGTACTGATAGGGCGTGGAGAATTTGCCGCCGCGCAAAGAATCGCGTCCCGTTTCGTAAATCTTGACGAAGTCGGAGCCTTCCTTGTGCTGCTCGCGAATCGTTTCGATGAGTTCATCGGTGGTGTTCGCGTAATCGGCATTGGAAAGAACGTGCTGCGCTGGATTAAAACCAATCGCGTCCTCGTGGCCGCCAAGAATGGAAATTGCGTTTCCGCTGATGCGCAGGCGCGGGCCGGGAACGAGACCTTGATTGATGGCATTGCGAACAGCGGTGTCGGCCGAGCCAGCGCCTTCGGTGCCCATATCGCGTTCAGCGGTGAAGCCGGCCATCAAATCAGCACGGGCGGCGAACGTCGCGAGGATCGTGCGCTCGGGGACCGACTCGTCCACGGTTTGTGAGCCTTCGTTGCCGGGATGGAGGAACAGGTGCACGTGAGCGTCGATCAATCCGGGGATCAGCGTGGTGTCGCCGAGATCGATCGACTGCGCGTCAGCGGGATGCCTGACGGACCGGCCGACTTCGGCAATTTTGTCTCCACGGACGAGGACTTCGCCGGGTGAAATGATTTTGCCAGACTCGATATCGAGCAGGCGCGCGGCATGCAGCACGATGGGACGTTGCGACGAACGCTCTGGCGCGGAGTTGGTTTGCGCGGAGGCGGTGGTTACGCAAAAAGCGAGCGCGAAAAGAAAAGTCAAAAGAACGCGGCAAGGGTTTTTGTTCATGGCGACGGGATGATACCACTTTGGGGCCACATTGTTCGCCCGGGACACGGCTGTTTGCCCGCGGCAATCGAGATCCAAACGCCGCGCGGTCGCGCGACGCCCTCCGCAGTCTCAGGATGAACGGGCCGACCACAGTCGGCCCTGCAAAAGCAGAGGGCAAGGCGCCTGAACGGGCCCGCGAGCGCCCATTTTACGTCCGTGTTAAAATAGGACAGAGTCAGAAGCACCCACGGGGGCGAAACGGTTTCGACGGAGACTGTCGCGGCCCGAAGGCATGCCGGGCGCCACCTGCCCGCAATCGGGTGGAACAATACAACTGCCAATACGCAGTTGGCTCTCGCAGCCTAATTAAAAACTAGGCAGCGCGTCTCCCCTCATACCGCCCACGCGTGAGGATCGAGGCGTCACAATGTGGGCTGGCTGGCGCGTTTCGGCCCGTAATGCGCCGGCGAGATCATCGGGCTAGTTGGCTGCGTTTCTTGCTCGCTCTAAGCGCGGCCGGCGAACACGCGGATGGCCGCAAGGCTAGGCCGCACGGGAACGGGCTAAGCATGTAGTCTTCCGGCTACAAGGTCTCTCGGACGGGGGTTCGACTCCCCCCGCCTCCAAATTTTAGACGTATGAAGACGAAGTCAGTTAATAACACTGTTGTTCTCCGCGTACCCGCCGCGGACCCTTCGTCTCGGGAAAGCGTCTGCAATCTCGGCAATATTTGCGGAAAACAGACCATACGTCGGTTTTCCATTAATCTTTTGAAGCCTTCAGCTTCGCACCGACATCATCATGACGGGCCGTAGGCCGCCAAACGAAACAAAACAAGCCGCAAATCCCACGCACATTTGTAAGCATCTTTTCTCAATTTCACCGCGTCAAACTAGGTGTACGGTCTCCAGGCGAACTGCATTAGTTCTAGCCATGAACCTGCTGTTTGTGGAGGGGTTGGCAAGTGAATCGATTCGCCTCTCGTAGGGCCTTAGGTTTCTGGGTTTTAGCGGCTGCTCTGTTCCTGGGAGCCTCGTCTGCAAGGTCTCAGACAGCTCAAAATCCGGAAGGCGTTCGGAATTTTGCCCGCGTGACCGACACGCTCTATCGCGGTGCGCAACCATCGTCCGCGGGATTCAACGCACTACGGCATATGGGTGTGGGAATCGTCGTTAACTTCCGTAATGAGGCTGACGAGACCTCGAATGAGAAACGCGAAGTCGAATCGTTGGGAATGAAGTACGTCGGGATTCCATGGAGCGGCAGAGACAATCCCTCCGACGCCCTGATTGTACAATTCCTTGATTTGCTCCGGGCCAATCCGCAGACTAAGATTTTCGTTCACTGCCGACGCGGTGCAGACCGCACCGGAACCATGGTTGCTGCCTATCGCATCGTGGTCCAGCATGAGCCGGTGCCGGATGTTGTTTCGGAAATGCACAGTTTTCACTATGACCACTTTTTTCTTCCCCAACTCCAACGGTATGTGGTCTCACTCCCCCGCCTGCTGCACGACGACCCTATGTTTGCCACCTACATAGGGACTCCAAACCTTGTCCCTGGCGTTCTCAAAAGCAGCATCTCTACCAAGTCCCCTAATTAGCCGGGGAACGAGCAGCCCAGGTGAGACTTTATGCCCGGTCTTCCGGCGACGCAACCCAACATTCTAGCCGCGGAGCTAGCAGCCGTCACAGACACATTCAGTCTTCTTTCGGGGTGCTCCAGGCCTCTCTAGAGCCTGCGGAAATGCCGTGGGTTTTTCAAAAGCAAAGTTACTCCGACAGCTGCTTTCGCCGTACGGAAGCTCCGGCCGGTTTTTTGTCTGCAACGAGGACTCCCCGGCGTGCTTAGTCGTCCGCCGAATCTGCAGGACTCTTCTGAAAAAGCATTTCGGTACTGTGGAATTGTTCCTTGCCAGCCCGCGTACCCGCCGCGTACCTCACTTCAGCGTTTTGGCCCATTTTAGCGTTTACAGCGTTACGTAAATCAGCAAGTTACGTGCAATCAGGCGGCCGCGACATTTCGACTGCCCCCGCCTCCACCAAATCTGACCGGGATTTAGTGCCCTGAGCGCAGCGAAGATCAATTCCAAATTGCAAGAGAGTCGAAATCAGGACAAGAGTGCAATATTGAACAGACATTGGAGCCGGTATCGAGTTATATGGATTACCTGAGCCGAGCGTCGGTTCCGTGAGAAAGGAACACGTCTTGACCCCCCCGGATCGGCTTGGCCCCGGGGCTTCCGACCCCCCAAGGCGGGAGCCCCTATCTATTCTGTCAAAAACCGAAAATTAAGATAGCTTTTCCAATCGCATATATTCCTTGTGCGCTAGCGTTCCTCCCGATTGACCGCTGCGAAACGCCCACCAATAGCCATTCGATAGATTCCCGGAGCCGTCTGAAGAGCGTCCTTGTGAACTCCTTCAGTAAGCATGAACGAAGCGAGACAGGGCCCATTTCTCTAAGGAAGGGATAGCGCGCCACTGAGAGGCCGCCTACGGGGCTAGTGGACAACGGCTTCTTTCAGGCTTATGCCAGACTTGAGGAGCTCGGCGCAGCGTTCGGGGACGACGGGATGGCTGAAGAAAAATCCTTGCCCTTCGCCGCAGCCCTGACGCCGCAGAAAATCGAACTGCGTGCGTGTTTCCACACCTTCGGCGATGACGCGCTGCCTGAGACTCTTACCGATGCTAATCATGGCGCTGACAATGGTGCCATCGCCGCGATTCGCGGTGATCTCCTGCACGAAGGAACGGTCCACCTTCATGGCGTCGAGCGGAAAGCGCCGCAGATAGCTGAAGCTGGAATAGCCGGTGCCAAAGTCGTCGACAGCAAGCTGCACGCCCATGCTTTTCAACCCGCGAAGAGTCGTGACAGTGGATTCAGCGTCGGTCATCAGAACGCTCTCGGTCAGCTCGAGTTCCAGGTGACGCGGCTCGACTCCCGTGGCGATCAGAACGGCGCGAACACCCGAGAGGAAATCCTTGGCGCGGAATTCGCTCGCCGAGACATTCACAGCGACGGACATGGGCGGCAGGCCAGAACTGCGCCAAATTTGGGCCTGTCTGCATGCTTCGTGGAGGACCCACTGGCCGATGGGTAAAATCAGGCCGGAGTCTTCGGCAATGGGCACAAAATCGGCGGGAGGAAGAAGGCCGCGGTCCGGATGCATCCAGCGCAGGAGCGCCTCGACGCCGGTGATCTCGCCGGTCGCGAGGCGTATCTTCGGCTGGTAATGCAGCAGGAACTCGTTGCGACCCAAAGCGCAGCGCAAATTGCCTTCGAGGGATTGCCGCTCGACGATGCGCGCGTGCATGTCCGGTCTGAAAAACTGGTAATTGTTGCGGCCGTGCTCTTTGGCATCGTACATGGCGGCGTCCGCATTATTCATCAGCGTCTTGGCGTCCTGGCCGTCGTCGGGATATGTGCTGACGCCGATACTGACGTTAACGCGAAGCTCCTGGTTATCGATTTGGTGGGGCGCGGTGATGGCGTTGAGGATCTTTCGCGCGCTGAAGGCTGCGTCTTCCTGATGTTCCACCTGTGAAAGCAGGATGATAAATTCATCGCCGCCGTGCCGGCTTACGGTGTCCGAGCGGCGCACAGCCGCGATCAGTCGGCCTGCCACGGACCTGAGGAGCTTGTCGCCAATCGCGTGCCCCAGGGAATCGTTGATCCTTTTGAAGTGGTCCAAATCCACAAACATCACCGCGAGTTGCTTGCCCTGGCGCTGGGCGAAAGAAATCGCCTGCGTGAGGCGGTCATCGAGCAGCATGCGGTTCGGCAAATCGGTGAGAAAGTCATGTTGCGCCAGATGGGACATTTCAAGCGACTTCGCGCGAACCGCACTCACGTCGTGAAAGACAATCACCGCTCCGGTGATGTTGCCGTTCCGGTCATGGATGGGCGCGGCGGAATGTTCAATGGCCGATTCAAATCCATCGCGGCGTGTCAGGACACAATTCGCCGCCAAGCCAATAATTTCGTCGTCCTGAACGGCCATCTCCAGAGGATTTCGCGCGGGCGCGCCGGTGAGACCATCGGTGATCCTAAATACCTCTATGAGAGGCTTCCCGAAGGCTTCGTCGCGGGACCATCCGATCATCTTTTCGGCGACTCGATTGAGATAGCTGACATTGCCGGAGACATCCGTGCAGAGCACTCCGTCTCCAACGGAGTTAAGAGTGACCTGGGACAGTTCCTTTTCGGCGTTTGTTGAGCCGCCAGCCGAGCGACGATCGATCGCGCCTCGCAGCGCCCATCGCAACTGGTAACCATCCAGATGATCCTTGAGAAAATAGTCCCGCGCCCCGCGGTGCACCGCCTCTTTGGCGAGGTCCTCGGTTTCTGCCCCGCTGAGGATCAAAACAGGGACTTGAGGTGCGGCTGCGAAAATCTGATCAAGTGTCTCGACGCCCTGGCTATCCGGCAGGACCAGGTCGAGCAGAATGGCTTGAACTCCGCCCTCACGCAGGCGTTCGAGGGCACTGGAAAGTCCAATTACCCACTCAACGTTGAAGCTGGAGGCCGCGGCAGTGAGCGATTCTCGAACCGTCCGCGCATCGGTCGAATTGCCTTCGATCAACAGCACACACCCGTCGATATTTTTTGGGCTCATTGGAAACCCTCATTTTCCGTCGCTGCACGATAGGCGTCTGTCTCGAAACAGACAACTTCGGGTCGTGGTGGCGGATGGCGCTCGCTGTGCGCTGCAAGGCTGCATTTTCATCCTAACGAAAGGGAGGCTCGAGGAAGGGGGGCCTAGACTCGAGGCAAGGCGTCCGATTCATTCCGCAGACGCGCGTTTCAATTTGCTTTGGCGTTGCTCCTTCCCTCGACGGCGTCCGCGGCCATGAAGCGGAGCATTTGCTGCTTCAATTGCGCATCCACCTCGTCGGCAATGGTGACGACGTCGAGAAGTAATTTGCTGAAATCGATATGCTTGGTGTTCTTGTGCAGCGTAGTGAAAATACAGACCTGCAGAAGACGGGACTCGGTGACGACATTAGCGACCGTGTAGCCTTGTTTGTGCCGCAAATCCCCGTGTTGGCCGGCGGCAACGGAAACGGGGGCTTTGGCGTTGGTGTTGAGACGCAGACGGGCAATCACATCGTGGAGAAGCTTGGGAAGATGGCCGGTGCGTTCTTCATAGTTCAGTGGGATGCGAGTTAGCTCTGGTTCTTTCTCGACCATGCCCACCCAATCGTGGATCGTAGATTCAAGCTGACGTTCCAGGATTCCGGCGACGCTCTCTATCGGGGCGGCGCGAGCGCCGCCATTTCCGTCTGCGGATGCAATTGCAGGTTTCATCATTGAAATTTTCCCCCTTGGGAGCAGCACTTCTCTTGGGATGAGTATGTCACCATGACAGACTTGATACTGTGCAATATGGCTCTATTTACTTTTATGTGCCGTAACTGGCTATAGAGAGTCTTTCAGGACGCCATGCTCTTTTGCGCGCCCATTCATACACGCTTTCCCTGATAGCCTTCGGCGCACATCATTCGAGATGAATCTGCAGTACAAACCGCGCGCGCGGCCCGACTGCACCCACCTGCTAATCCCGTGCGAATTTGACGAGGAGGTGCATCGACGTCGTGAACAGGTATACTTTTAACGATACGTAAGGAGCACTGCAAGGATGGCTATACAAACGATTGACTGGCACCGATTTCTCTGGGCGGCAGGCATTCTGGCAGGCGCCATTGTGGTTGCCGTGGTCGTCCATTTCATTCTGTTTTTTATTCTCAAGCGTCTCGCGAGCCGGAAAGGAGACGTGGTTATCAAGTCCCTGGTTCGCCACAGCCAGGGGCCGTCACTGTGGATTCTTCCGCTTCTCGCGCTGCTGGTGGCGTTGCCGACCGCTCCGTTGCCGGAAAGATTGTCAACGATCCTCGAACACATCATCGGCTTGGGCCTAATTGCTTCGATCGCCTGGCTGGTGATTCTATTCAGCCAGATTGCATCGGACGTCCTGGGAGCGCGGTACCGCGTGGATGTTCCCGACAATCTGACCGCGCGGCGGATACAAACGCAATTTCAGGTGGTCCACCGCCTGGTTGTTGTGCTTGTGGTCATCGTAACGCTGTCGGTCATGCTGATGACCATCCCCGCGATTAAACATATCGGGGAAAGCCTGCTGGCGTCGGCGGGACTTGCGGGACTGGTGGTTGGGATGGCGATGAAGCCAACGCTCTCGAGCCTGATCGCGGGCATCCAGATTGCGTTGACGGAACCGATTCGCCTGGAAGATGTGGTCATTGTGCAAGGGGAATGGGGTTGGATCGAGGAGATCGGGACAACCTACGTCGTGGTGCGCATCTGGGACTTGCGGCGGTTGATTGTGCCGCTCAGCTACTTTATCGAGCAGCCCTTCCAAAATTGGACGCGTAGGAGCGCGGATCTGCTGGGGTATGTGTACCTCAACATGGATTACACAGTTCCGATCGAAGAGGTACGGAAAGAACTTCGGCGCATTTGCGAATCCACAAAATTATGGAAGGGCCAGGTGTGCGGGGTGCAGGCATCGGATTCAACCGAGCGCACCGTGCAGGTTCGCGCCCTGATGGACGCTCGCAATTCGAGCGATGCGTGGGACTTAAGGTGTCTGGTGCGGGAAAAATTGATCCAGTTCTTGCAGGAAAAATATCCGGGGAGCCTGCCGCGCATCCGCGGCGAATTCAGCGCTGACGGGAATGGTTCGCCGTCGGAACGACCGTTCCAGGGGCTCCACTAGTTCGGGCCGAGCGACACCGGGTACACGCTAAGACTTGCTTCCTGGGGCCGCGGGATTCAAGGTTATCGTTCCACACACCTCGGAGGGGTAAGAAATGTCGACAATAAGTAGCCCTGTTTTGCACTCTTAGCCCCACGCGGTTCTCTCTCGAAAGAAGACCGAACCGTCTCGCTGGTGGCGGCGGCAGTGGCGGACAAACACCTGAACCGGCGTCCCTCATGCTCCTGGGAACTGGTCTTGTTGGTTTCTTTCTACGTCGCCGTAGCGCGTAGTAGTTTTTCGTTTTCGCGATTGCAAAGGCAGCTCGGTTGTCATCGACGACAGGGCGGCCTCTGCAGTTTCCTTTTTCTCTCTGAGTTAACTCCCTTCTCGTCGCTTCCCGCTTAACGCATTCGTGATTCGTGTTCGACCCTGCTAGCCTGTTAAACTCAACCTGGTGCCCGCTTGACGCAGCGAGACGAGGACCTGCTATTGGTAAAATGAGTGCGGAGGCGTTTTCGTGATGACCGAACCAATTGGATTCATCGGGCTTGGGAATATGGGGTTTCCCATCGCGGAAAATCTGGTGCGCGCGGGATATTCGTTGAAGGTTTACAACCGAACCGCATCGAAAGCCGCCGGACTGACCGCGGCCGGCGCGCAGTCTGTCTCTTCGGCGGCGGAAGTGGCGACGCGCGGCGGCATTGTCGTGACCATGCTCGCCGACGATCGTGCGATCGAGGAGATCTGCGAGGGCGACGATTCGTTTATCACGCGGTTGGGCGCGCGCGGGGTGCACATTTCGATGAGCACGATCGCTCCGGCAACTGCGCGCCGGCTGGCCGAGCAACAGGCCAAGAGCAAAGTCGCCTACGTTGCCTCGCCCGTTTTTGGGCGTCCCCAGGCTGCTGCCTCACGGCAACTGGCGATTTGCGTTTCCGGGCCCGCTGACGCGAAAAAGCGCGCCGCGCCGATTCTCGCGGCCGTCAGCCGGGCGACTTTCGATTTCGGCGAAGAACCGGGCGCGGCGAACGTTGTAAAATTGTGCGGGAACTTTCTTCTGGCCGCGGCGATCGAAGGGATGGCCGAAGCATTCACGCTGGCTGAGAAAAACGGAATTGATCGCAAGGTTGCCGCGGAGATGCTGACGCAAACTCTATTTCCCTGCCCGGTGTATGAGGCCTATGGCAAACGCATCGCCGAAAATATTTACGAGCCGGCGGGATTTCGCCTCGCGCTCGGATTGAAAGATATCAGTTTGGTTTTGCAAACCGCGGGCTCGTCTCCCATGCCGATGCCGCTGGCGAGTTTGCTGCGCGATCGCTGGCTGACAGGGATAGCCAAGCATCGCGAAAATCTCGACTGGGCCGCCGCAGCGCTGGGCGTTTCGGAAGATGCTGGAATTGAAATCGCGGGAAGCGCGCCCGCCAAATGAGTCAAAACAATCGACCCATGCGATTTTTATCGAGGAAACGCGCGGGAAAGAATTTGCGTCAGATTATGAGAGGCGCAATTTGCCGCGAAAAATCGTGATATAGTACGCAGATAATTTCCAATCTGGGGAAAAATCGCTGACGGGAGAAGAAATGGCATCGAAAAGTGGTCGGGCTGTGGC
>JBAUEX010000312.1:0-4005 GCA_049678845.1 Candidatus Acidiferrales bacterium | reverse complement strand
ACACAGGCCAGATTTTGAACACGGGCGGTTTTGATACCGTCAACGGGCTCAACGGCACCTGCATCGGCGGGAACAATGCAAACAACACTCCCGGTGGTTGCAATGAGTCTCTGCAGTGGCGGGATATCGGAACGGCGAACTTCACCAATCCGGGCGGAAAC
Source organism: Candidatus Acidiferrales bacterium (assembly GCA_049678845.1). Classification (GTDB taxonomy): domain Bacteria; phylum Acidobacteriota; class Terriglobia; order Acidiferrales; family UBA7541; genus DAHUXN01. The sequence continues at coordinate 3,844 of JBAUEX010000312.1, read as the reverse complement.
ACGCCGGAGCCATCGACGATCGTGCTGCTCATCACGGGAGCCGCAGGACTGACTGGCTTCGCGCGCCGCTGCGCAGCGTAAGCTCGAAAGCAGTTCAGCTCTTCGGGTGTTTTTAAAACAGCCGGGTCGCCGAGGCCCGGCTGTTTTTATTTTCGGGCGGCCGCGAGCAGGCCCGGCAGTTCATTGCCCGCCACGAGGACCAACCGTAATTTCAAGGTTCGCAACGAAGACCGATTAGAAGGACAGGCCGTGGTGGGCCAGAGAGTGCGCGGATAACACCCTCCGAAGTCTGGACTTGCGATTGTCAGTTTTGATAAACCCGCCAGCAGCGATTCGCCCGTCAGGAGAGGATTCCAGGTGTCACTGCGTCGCCGCCCTGAACTCTTTAGTTTGGTTCCGGCTGAGACAGCGATCCACCGCTCCAGTGGCGTCGATATCTTCGTGCGGACCAACTGGACCGGTACTCAACTCGACACAGCGCTGGGCTTTGTGTCGTCGCCGAGCGCGAATCGGCTAGACACTATAACGACCGAGCATTCTTATGAGACTTATTGTCATTGCGCCTCCAGCGGCAAAGGTCCTCGATTCGTCCCGGCTCACATCGCCACTCCTTTGAGTGCGGAAAAATGGGTGGAAGCATGCAGTACTAGGCTCTGCCTCCGGCAGCGCAGCCCGGCGCACTCTGATGATGCGGATCGCGGCCATCACTTGAAAGCGAATGTCCCTGATCGGATAGGGCGTTCTCGACACCGACGATGATAATAAGAATTGGCAGGTACACAAATTGTGGGCATCTATTCAGAATAACTTGCGTCAATACCCGCTGCTGCGAAGCGTCGCTGTGTTCGTCCTCCTCGCGCTGACGTCCGGGGATCTGTGCGCTCAGGAATACAATTTCCGCAACTTAGGGGTCACAGAGGGCCTCAGTAACCTAGCGATCCGCCAAATCTACCAGGACCGTGTTGGTTTCATTTGGGTGAGCACGGAAAACGGTATCTTCCGGTACGATGGGGATCGCTTCGAGGCTTTTGGACCGGAACAGGGGATTCCGTCGACCTCGGTCGCCGCGTTTGGCGACGCTCCCGATGGATCTCTTTTGGTTGGAGGCGACTTCGGACTTTACCAACTGACGGGCAACCGTTTCCAAAGACTTCCAGTCGTTTTCAAGTCCGTAAGTTGGGCGCAAGGCATCCAGTCGGATGGTAAGGGGCACACTTTTATTGGCACGGACTCCGGTCTTGTGGAGCTCTATTCGGAGTCCGGAAAGGATGGGTTCGCGGCGCGGAGGTTTCCTCAAGTGCCCGGAACTTCCGGGCCGGGCGTCTATGGCATTTTGGTTGACGGCGACACCTTGTGGTACGGATGCGGAGAGGAACTCTGCCGCATGGACCGGGATAAGACAACCGTTCTCGGGCGAGATAACGGACTTCCGGATCGTGCCTGGCTAGTGATTCAGAAAGACCGCGACGGTAATCTTTGGGTGCGCGCGAAGAATGCGGGTGTGTACGTGTTGCCGGCCGGCCAAATCAGATTTCGAAGGCCAGCAGCGCCCATTCCAGGCAGCGAGATGGGACTTGTCGCAACCGATGCCGAAGGGCGGATTCTAATTCCATCACCAGATGGGTTGCTGATCCGGGACAAAAAAGGCTGGCAGAAGATCGACCGATCCGTCGGCGTTCGCGGAGCGGTCTATGCAGCCTTTGAGGACCGCCAGCACTCTCTATGGATTGGCTTGGCGGGCCGGGGACTCGTCGAGTGGCGAGGATATCGGGAATGGGAGAATTACTCGACAGCAAGCGGGCTGGGAAGCGATATCGTTTATGAGATCCTACCGCGGGCCGACGGGTCGCTCTGGGTAGCTACCGAAGGAGGACTGTTTCGCGGGACGCGTCGACAACTCGGCATCACGTGGAAAAAAGTTGCGGGACTCGATGGATTCCCCGTGCACAGTCTTCAGATGGCTCTTGGCGGGGATCTATGGGTTGGTACGGAAACGCGTGGCGTCGCCCAACTTCATGCACGAACCGGCAGGGTGCAGTGGTTTGGTAAGGAGCAAGGTCTTTTGGGAAGCGCAGCCTACATCTTGCGCTTCGATCGCGAACAAAGGCTCTGGGCCGGTACGGAAATGGGCCTATTCGTGGCAAAAGCTCCTTACCAGAAGTTTTCGCGAATCACCGAATTGCCGTCCACGCGCATTTGGGCGATCGCTGAGGGAACAGATGGCACGATCTGGGCTGGCGGTGCCGGTGGGCTTTTCGGTCTCTTGCCCGGGGGCTGGAAAAATTGGACGCGCGCCGATGGCTTGAGCAATCAAGAAGTTCTTTCCTTAGGCGCCGGTGCCGATGGCAGCATGTGGATTGGTTATCGCTACGGAGGCGGTATCGACCATATCCATCCGCGGCTTGCCACCATCGCCATCGAGAAAGGCGTCCAGAGAAGTGGCAGCGACGGGCTCGTGTATTTCCTGGATTTCGATGCATCAGGTCGGCTGTGGGTGGGTACAGAGAGGGGCGTAGACACCTGGGATGGTTCCCGCTGGAGCCATTACGATAGCAGGGACGGTTTGGCGTGGGACGACTGCAACCTCAACGCGTTCGCCGAGGAGGCAGATGGCACAGTCTGGATCGGAACAAGCGGTGGACTCTCTCGCTTCAAGCCGCGGCCGCACCGCGCGCCCGAATCACCTCCCGAGGTCGTTTTCACGAAGATTGTCATGGGACGGACGGATGTTTCCGGGCAGCGCAACCCATCCTCCGATATTCATTCCAGCTCTCTCATCGCGAGATACTCTGCCCCGAATGCTTCCCGTCAAAACGGAGTTGTTTTTCGCTACCGCTTGGTGGGTGCGAGTTTAACCTGGACGGAGACCGATCAAAGAGAACTCCAGTTTGCGGCACTGGCGCCGGGAGCATATCGGCTGCAGATCGAAGCGCGAGACAGCGATGGAGTGTGGAGTGGTCATGCGGCTGAATTTCCATTCAAGATTCTGACTCCGTGGTATTGGACGTGGTGGTTTGTCGGCCTCTGCGGGCTGATCCCTCTGTCGGTGGGTTTCGGTGTCTTTCGATTGCGGTTGCTGGGAGCGCAAAGACGGGAGCGCGAGCTCCAGACGTTGGTAGAAAAGAAGACTGCGGATCTGCGGCGGGTGAATGAGGATCTGTTACGGCTATCGTCGGTCGATTCGCTGACCGGGCTGGCGAACAGGCGGGTGTTTGACGAAACACTCGAGAAGGAATTTGTCCGTATGACGCGGTCGAGTTCACAAGTCTCGCTTCTGATCCTCGACATCGATCACTTCAAGGCACTTAACGATTCCGAGGGACACCAGCGGGGCGATCAATACCTTGCCGCGGTCGGATCAGAGCTGACCCGGAGGGCCAAGCGCAAGATTGACTTGGCCGCGCGCTATGGCGGTGAGGAATTCGCTGTGATTCTTTCGGAAACAAATGCCGCCGGGGCCAAGCTAGTTGCGGAGTCGGTGCGGTTGGCAATCGCTCGTCTCGAGTTGCCGCATCCTGCATCACCAGTTGCCCCGTTCCTGACAGTGAGCGTCGGCGTCGCGACAGCAACACCGGAATGGCATAGGTCTCCTGGCGAATTGATCGCCGCCGCGGACCAAGCGCTCTACGACGCGAAGAGGAGTGGACGGAATCGGGTGAACGTGGCGCGACAGGAAGCAGTTCCGCGCAACATAGTGAATGCATAAGCCCTTGAGTCGGGCTGAGACCAAGGCCTTCTGCTGTTTGGCTCAGTCTGTGCGAGCAGGCCGGGCAGTCCATTGCCCGCCACCAGGGTCAACCGTAATTTGAAGGTTCGCAACGAAGACGGATTAGAAGGACAGGCC
>JBAUEX010000311.1:0-3885 GCA_049678845.1 Candidatus Acidiferrales bacterium | reverse complement strand
TCTGTCTGTCATCCCTATCCCCTGCGACGCATGGGCGTCGTCACCTAAGGCAAGAGCCGGATGCGGTAGTGCCGCTTGTCCGGATCCGTGGAGGGGGTTGTGAGCAATCACGATCCCTACTCCGACTGAGGCTAAAGGTTGCCGCGACAGGAAGGTGCAAGCCCTATTTTATTACGCGGGGATGCGTCGCTCGGATTTCGATAACCATGCGAATCTCATCGTGAGCGCGCAATGACTACTTCGCGCGGATGAAGCGCGCGATCGGAAAGGAAAACAATGATTGTTTTTATGTCGTGGCTGAAGACACGACCCAGAAAGCAATAGTGGGTCAGTTTCCGAGTTGCCGTTATCCGCCGCGGGCGCGACTGAAGTTCGCAACTCCCGGTTGGTCCTATCCTCATTGCAGCAGGCCGCGCGCCTCTGCTAGGTGATTTTCCAAACTTTGCTTAGTTTCAACCACACGCTGCGGATTCGGCATGATGTTACGCAAATCGAGGGGCGCATTTGCAATCATCCCCTGCAGCCGCGGAAGCACAGAAGGGTCGCTCATGGCACCCACATAAAGTGGGGTGATTTGCGCCAGCGCCGCCAGTCCCTGCGTGCTCAACCCATGATCCGTCCCGCGATAAAGCCCCAACTCGCGTTTGACGGCACCCTGCCAGTCCAAGCCGTTCGGACCAAGACTCGCCACCGCCCTTTGCAACGCCAGGCGCTGCTCCGTAGAAAGTCCGCTCACATGCAATACAAACTCCGCTGCTCGAAGGTGCGAGGCCATAAGATTGGCTGCGACCACTGTGGCGAAAAGTGTTCCGTCATTCGCCACGTCGTGCGAAAATCGCAATCCTGCTACCAGACTCCGAACCGCTCCATCCTTGTCGCCATTTATCCCGCGGTGAAAGACGTAGAGAACGTTGAGGCGCCCAAGGGTAAGCGCTTTCGGCACGTACTCTACCGGCGCATCTTGTCCCAGCTGATAGTCAACGCCCCAGTCGCAATCCGGCAGCATGGTCCCGCGGATCATGGTTTCCAGCGCAGGCTTGTTCTTTTCCACCAGTCCTTTGTATTTGAGATCCTTGTAAGGTGCGGTCCCGTCGAGTATTAAATTCAGCTCTTGCGCCTGCTGGCTCGTAATAGCTGCATCTTGCATTTCGGCGAATGCCGACCAGTAGCGCAATGCTGCATTTTCGCCGAGCTTCGGTCGTTCCGCCTGCAATTGCCCGGACGCAGATCCTGCTGACAGAGCTATGAACAGGAGCATGGGCGCAAACACACGAGAAATCTTCATGGCTGATTTTTCTCCTTGCTGAGCACGAAAAGTGCGCTCTGCTGACTCTTGGGCCATTCTGCGCTTCGAAAATGAAAGGCCATTAGGTCCATTCCCGCCTTGAGCGATGGCGCATGGGCGAGCAAGGCGTTTGCCTTGTGAATCGTCAGAGGCTGCGAAATTGTTGCCGGTTCAACATACCCATGTTCAGCGCCGTCGGCCGAATGATTTAACTTGGCGCCGTGCCTCATCATGAGCGCTATCGCGATTACCCCAACCGCAGCGGTCGTAGCACAGGCTCCCAGCGCAAAGGACCGTCGCGTCACTCGCGTGCGCCTCTCGTTCGGCAGCGGCTCAGGCTGGCGCGGACGGAATTGCTGCAAGTAAACTTCGAATCGCTCATCATCGGCGTGCATCTGCACAGGAATCCTCCCTAGCCCCCATCGCCTCACGCAACTTCTCTAGGGCGTAGCGATATCGCGAAGCCACAGTATTTGCGCTAATCTCCAAGAGACTAGCTGTCTCCGCATACGTCAGCCCGCACCAGACCCGTAGCACGACCACTTGCCGCTGTTCGCTCGGAAGCGCCCGGAGCCCACGCCGCAGACTCAATTCCTCGGCGAAATCCCGGTTCAACACATCGAACCACGGCGTGTCCTCGTCCAGTGCGACATCGTGCTCGTGCGCTTTCGCGCTGTTCAGCACTGCATTTCGCACACACCGGTATAAGTATGCTTTCGCGTGAACGACATCTCCCAACCCGCGTTCAATCAACTGGACAAAAACCTGCTGAACTGCATCTTGCGCGCTGCTTCGTTCCCTGGTCATGGCAATCGCAAATAGCAGCAAAGCCGGCCCATGCTGCCGGTATAAGTCCTCGATTTCCGTATTCGTAGAATACATGTCGGGCTGCGCTGTGCTCACCTATAGGACAATCTAGCCCATCCAATTTGTCTAATGAATCTTTTCGCGGTCCGATCGTATGCACTGGTTCAGCCTGGAATGGAAAGAGGCGCTTTTCGCGGCGATACGAAATTTCGAACGCTCAGGGATGCGGGAAGAGATGGGCTTCGAGGGCGAGGATAGCGATGGCGGCGAGGGTTGTGACGACGGTGACGATGAGGCCGACGCGCACGAATTCCCAGAAGGTGATTTTTGTGCGTCGCGCGGCGAGTTGCAGAACGATTAAATTCGCGACGGAGCTGATGGGCGTGGCGTTGCCCGCCAGCGTGCTGGTGCTGGCCACCGCGAGCCAGACAAAGTGACTGTTTGGGAGCGTCGCGATAACCGGTTTGACGAGCAATACGGCGGGGACGTTGCTGACAAGATTGGAGAGCACAAGCATGGTTCCGCTAACGGCGAAAAGCTGCGAAGTGACGCCACCGTTGAGTCCCGGCTCGAAAAAATGAATGAGGTAGGCGACCGCGCCGGAGTTCTCGAATCCCTGCATGACGACGAAGAGCGAGGCGAAGAAAAGAAGCAGCTCCCAATTGATGCGGTGATGAATACTTTCGGATTTCACGCGTCCGATGATGAGGATGAACGCGCCGACAGCGGCGGCGGCCAACGGAAAAGAAAAATTCATAGTCCAGAGGACGAGGACGAGCGCGGCAGCGATTCCGCATTTGATGAGTAGCGTGCGATCTAGCGTGACGGGAATGGTTTCAGGATGTCCTTCGAGCGGCGCCGCGTCCGCGAGTTGGCGGCGGAAAAACAGTGCCAGGATGGCAACGTCGAGAACAAGACCCACAACCGCGACGGGCGCGAGGTGGAAGAAAAAGCCGAGAAAAGTGAAATGCACGGTGACGCCGACGAGCGCGTTCTGCGGATTTCCGGTGACGGACATGACGGAGCCGATATTCGACGAAGTGGCGAGCGCGACAAGATAGGGGAGTTTCGGGAGATGCAAACGGTCGGTGATGGCGAGAACGATGGGCGTGAAGATGAGGCAGATGGTGTCGTTGACGAAAAATGCAGAGAGGATTCCCGCGGTGAAGATGAGCAGCACGAGAAGTTGCAGGCGCGTGCGGGCGAGCGCAGCGACATGGACGGCGATCCAGTCGAAGAAATGCGAGATCTGGAAATGCGCGACGAGAATCATGATGCCGAGGAGGAAAATGATGGTGTCCCAACTGACCGCGCGATACGCGCCGTCGAGCGAGACGACTCCCGCGAGCACCATGGCGACGGCGCCGCAAAACGCCGCAGCCGTGCGGTCAAGGTGGCTGCCGCGGCCGCTTTCAACGGCCATGAGGATGTAGGTGACGAGGAAGATGACGATGGGGAGCCAGTGAACGTCAGCGAGCAACGGAGCGAAGGATTGAGCGGATGGAAGCATCAAGAATGCGGGAGCTTATCGCGGCGCGGACGTGGCGACAATAGAGGGCACGGATGCAAATCCCCGTCTTCGGGGAATCCGCTCGTCAGAGCCTGAAGCGAAAACGGGCCCCGGGAAAGCGGCTGAATGAAGAGAAATGGCCTATTGCGTGGACAGCTGAAACTCCATGGTGATTCGGTCGTGACCCTCAACGATTGAATAGTCGGCGGGAACTTGAAAAAGCGCGGGGTCCGGCTCTGACCGGTCGATGTTGGTGAGGCGAGTTACGTTGTCGCCACTGCGG
>JBAUEX010000310.1:0-7331 GCA_049678845.1 Candidatus Acidiferrales bacterium | reverse complement strand
GTTCTATACCGGTGAAGCGAGTGTCGTACCATGTACTCCCGTGCCGAAAATCACGCAGATTGCCAACGTCTCCCGAACTTCGGGAGGCGTTGGCGATCCTAAACCAATCTGGGATACCTGCTTAGTCGCCGGCAACCGGTTCGGCAACTTCGGGGTTGGCGGTGGTGGCGTTCGAGTGGCCGTTCGAACCATTCCCGTTGCCGTTTCCATGGCCATGGCCGTTGCCGTTGGCATGGCCATTCGAGCCGTTGCCATCGGCGTTGGCAATGTTCACCGTGGCGGTTCTGCCAGTACCTGGGACGGCCGTCTTCATAGCGGTGAGGGAGCCAATCTGCACGACTTCCTCCTTGGGCTTCTTGAGGACCATTTCCTCGTAGATGGCGCGGACCTTGGCGGCCTCTTCCATCGCCTTGCGACGGCGTGCGCGATCTTCCTCGGCTGCGGTGAGAGGAATATCGTGCTCGAGGTGGCGAACGCGCGCGGCGTCTGACGCGTCAACCTTAAGCGAGTGCTCGTAGTGCTCCAGATTGACCGCCTTGCCCTTGGCGTAAATTTCGTGCTTCCCGTGTTCCTTGTACCACTGCGCGACGGTCGCGTTCTTGTACATGTTCTCGATGATTTTGCGCCAGCCGATGCCGGTGTTGTAGGCGCAGAAGGAAATTTCGCCCTGCTGCGTGGCGTACGGGATGATGCACATTTCGGTGCGGCGGAAATCGTAGTTGAACAAATCCTGGAACCACATGCCCGCGATGAAGAGGAAGTTCCACGGATCCGTCTCGCGGCGCTTCATGGCATCTTCGTAGGTGCGTTCCGGGTTCGTCTTGCCGTACTTCTTCTCGGAGTCTTTGGTAAGCGCCCAGGTCTTGTCGAATTTCGTGAACAATTGCTTGAGCGTGAGGGACGGCGGAGCGTTGAACGGACTGTAATTCTTCAGCAGCGCCATGCCCATCATGAAGTTGGAGAACTTCTTGCCGCGCGCCGCGTCCGTGATGGCATTGACGTCCTTCACAAGCTGAGGCGCGTCGAGGAAGCGCGGAACTGGCGCCCACTCTTTCGTGTTCTTGTTGATCATCATCGCCGTGCCGACGCCGCAGTTCGGGTGGCATCCGCACGAGAGCGAACCCCACTGCGCATCCGCGCCGTGAACCAGGTCCGAAAATCCCGCGAACGTGCTGACAAACGACAGCGGGAACCAGTCGCGTGTCGGCTCAAGCTGACCTACCTGGCTGCTCACGTCCTTGGCCAGATGCGAAAGCGTGTAACGCTGCCGCATGCGGCGCTCAGGCGTGATGTCTTCGTCGCGGCCCGTGAACGAAACAGGCTGGAAGGAAACGAAGGCGATTTTCTTCGGATTTTCCATCGCGAACTTGACGATCGGGCCAACCTGGTCGTTGTTGACATTGTTGACGATCGTCGTGACCAGAACGATTTCGATGCCCGCCTCGTGCATGTTCTCGATGGCGCGCAGCTTCACGTCAAACAAGTTGCCAACTTGGCGGTGGCTGTTTGCGTCGTTGCCGATGCCGTCGAATTGCAGGTAAGCATAGCGAAGGCCGGCTTCGAATGCCTTCTTCGAAAATTCCTTGCTCTTCGCGAATTCGATGCCGTTGGTTGCCGCCTGCACGCTGTTGTAGCCCACCTTGCGGGCGTAAGCGACAGCGTCAAGGAAATAGGGACTCATCGTCGGCTCGCCGCCGGAGAACTGCACCGACATTTGGCGGCGCGGCTTGATCTTCAGCGCGTTATCGAGAATTTCCTGAATTTCTTCCCAGCTGAGCTCGTGAACGTAGCCAACCTGGTTGGCGTCCATGAAGCAGGGATCGCACATCATGTTGCAACGGTTGGTGAGGTCGACGGTGAGCACCGCTCCGCGGCCGTAACGCACCGTGCTGGAACCGTGGCGGTGAAGATCTTCGTCATTGTGCGCGGGAATATCGCGGCCCGGGAAATTCTTCTCGATCCATTCGAGGAATTTCGCATCGATGGCCATCAGGTCTTCGCACACACCGTGAATGGGACATTCCTTCACCATCCAGACCTGACCGTCGCGCTCGATGATCTGCGCTTTGATCTCGCCCACTTTCTCGTGGACCAGGTCAGTCCAATCTTTTTTTCCGCTGATGATGGCTTCGCGGGCGTCTTTGACGCAGCCCGGACACAGAGAATCCGTTGTGCGCGGCCAGCCGAGCGTCGGCTTGCTCTTCTCCCATGACTTGAGCAATGGCTTATCCGACCATTTTGGCGTAAAGGATGGATTCGGATTGCGCTTGTTGAAATACTGAATGCCGTTAAAAGTGACAGTCGCTGCTTTGCAAACCGCCCAGTCAAATGATTTCCAGATGCGGTTACGAACCGTAATGGGCATGGCTCGAACCTCCGTTTCCTCAGAGTTAAGAAAATCTAACGCAATTGAATTGCATGAAGCCGCCGTTCGGCCGTTTGCTGGACGAGAGGGTGAACGGACAGCTCCCCCTAAACTATTGCCCGCCTATAGTTTGCAGCGTTCGGGAGACCTCGTCCAGCCTAAACATCCAAACGGTTGTTTTGAGGGTTAAACGGGCCGTATCGGCCCGCGAAAGGAACCCCTCAAGTGAGCGGTATTGGACAATCAGGCGCGCTTCCTTGAGATTCGTCAGGATTCATAGACCCGTAACGGAACTGCGAAACAGCCGTAATACATCACTCGAAGAATGCTTCGGCGCGAGATCGGCAGAAATTTAAAAGCGCAGGCGAGAAATCCACAGGACGGCTTGACGCTTTCGGACGAGGGTAGTAAAAGCGTTAAATCTTCGCAGGGCGTGGGGAAAATGATGACACACAAGATTAGCCGTTCGATTTTCCTGCTGCTGATTCTTTCCGCATGCTTGCCATTGGCAATGAGGGCGCAGCAGACCCTGGGTTCCATCAATGGAACGGTCACGGACACGTCGAATGCCGTCGTTGTGAAAGCTGCGGTGCTGGTGAAAAACCTGGGCACCGGGCTGACGGTCGACGCGACGACGCAGAATGATGGATCGTACAACATCGCGAATTTGCCGATCGGAACCTACAGCGTCTCGATTTCGAAGCAAGGCTTCAAAACGGAAGTGCACTCGGACATCCTTGTCCGCGGAAACTTGACCACGACTGTGAATGCAATCCTGCAGCCGGGCGAGGTTAGTTCGACCGTCACGGTCACGGGCACGCCGCTGCTGAATCAAACCGACACAACGAACGGCTACACGCTGGGGACCGAAGTAATCGAGAACACCCCACTCGGAACCGGCAGCTTTACGCAGCTCGCGATCCTCGCCCCCGGCGTCAACGCGGATTTGCTGAGCGGCTCGGGCACCAACGCAGGATTAGGCAACCAAGAGATTTGGGCAAATGGCCAGCGAGATACGAGCAACAGCATTAGTTTCAATTCCGTGAATGCAAACAACCTGTTTAATGGAAAAACCTCGAGCTCCGTCAGTGAAGGCCGCTTTGTCCTGAACACGAACGAAAACTTTCTACCGGGCGGGCAAATCCAGACGAATACTTCTGTATACGATGCTATCGGTCAAGGGTTGCCGACGCCGCCGCCGGAAACGATTGAAGAATTGCACGTGAACACCTCGATGTATGACGCTTCGCAGGGCGCGAATAGCGGAGCGCACATCGAGCTGACCACGAAATCAGGCACCAACGATTACCACGGCCAGCTGTATGAATACCATCAGACAGCGGGCTGGAACGCCAACTCCTTCTTCCTGAACGCTGCGGGCATATCGCGGCCTCCGCTTCACCGAAACACCTTCGGGGGAGTTTTCGGAGGACCGATCGTTCGCAATAAGTTGTTTTTCTTTACATCGTATCAAGGGCAGCGGGTGACGGACGGGTTTAACGGCGCAACCGACGTCGTTACGGTGCCGGATGGACTTACAAGTACGCGCGATCAGGCGACCTTGGAGACGCTCGCTGGTGTCGCGCCGGGGAGTAGCGACAAAGTGGCTCTGGCTATTTTGCAAGCCAAAACTGCGAGTGGGCAATTTATCGTGCCGTCACAGAATATCTTCGGCGGGCAGATCGCAGCGCTGGGCGGAAACGCACTGGAGCAGGGACCTCCGAGCACATTCAATGCAGACCAGGTAAACGGCAACGTGGATTATGACTTCAGCGCCAAGGATCGGCTTTCGGGGAAATACTACTATCAGCGAAATCCCTCAACGAGCCCGTTCGCCGTAAGCCAAACGCTGGGATTCCCGCAGACATTGCACGGCGGCAGCCAGGTTTTCTCGCTCGATAACACAACAGCGTTAACACCCAGCACATCGTGGGAACAGCGTATCGGCTTCATTCGCGAGGTTGCAAGCGCCAACACCAGCCAAATACTGACCCCCAGTGGAACCGGGATCAACCTGTTCGGAAGCACCTATTTCCCCGGATTCACGATTTCGAATATCGAGGGAGGCGCCAACTCGAATGGCAACAGCCTCAGGGTGGGACCTGCGAACAACTTCGCCAATGCCGGAGTGTTCCAGAATCAGTTCGAAGGCGCCTCCAACTACAACTGGGTCGTTGGCCGCCACAACCTTTCGTTCGGTGGCACTTTCGACTACGGTCAACTGAACATCATCAATCGAGAAGATCAGGTGGCCACGTTTAACTTTAGCAATTTTGCGAACTTCCTCACGGGAAACTTCAGTAGCAGTCGCAACAGCGGCCGCCTGCTGGATGGAGAGACAAACCGATACTACAGGTCGAGGCAGGCAGGCCTTTACGCACAGGATGATTTCAAGCTCAGGCCCAATTTGACTGTTGATTTGGGACTGCGATGGGATTGGGATGGCCCGCTGACGGAAAAGTACGGCCTATTGACCAATTTCTATCCGCAGGATTACTCCTACACGCTGAGCACCGACACGATTAGCAACATTGGACTCGTCATCGCGGGAAACAACAAGCAATTCTGTGGAACGAAGTCCAGTATCTGCGCCAGCAATTCGACTCTGACCGGGCGGCAATGGTTGATCGAGCCGCGCATCGGCGTCGCTTGGAGTCCCTCCGCTCTGAAGAACGTCGTGGTTCGGGCTGGCTTTGGCCTATACGCCGATCGTGGTGAGTTTTTCACCGAACTCTCCCCGAGTGCGGGATTAGGAATTAGCGGCCCGTTCGGAGTCACAACCGAGGAACCATTCACCGTGCCAGTGAGCACGAGCTGCAAAGGACAGGGATGCTTGAGCAATAATCCCTTTGGCACGACGCCTCCCCCGCCACCACCCAGCAATCTGACGGGCGTCGCCGCTCTGATCCACAATCAATCCCAACTCAGCGGGTGTCCAGAACCAGTGACACCCACATGCACGCCGACGGGATTTGCGAATTTCGCTTTCCTGTTCGGCGGCTACGACCCGAAGAACACGTTGCCCTACTCCGAAAACTGGAGCTTGGATTTGCAATGGCAGCCGTACAGCAGCTTGGTGGCAACGGTCGCGTACACTGGAAACCACGGGTTGCACGAAGTGCTTCCGATCCCGTTTAATCAGCCGACGATAGCCACACCGACGAATCCTGTTAATGGGCAGACCGCCACATACGGCATGCAAGCAGCGGATTCGACCGCTTCTTGTCCTACCGAGAACAGCGCGAACTTCTTCACCCCTTGCCCCTTACAGACGGAGCAGGTGCAGACCAGTATTGGCGAGTTTGCGTTCTCCGATGGAAACACCGCACTCCGCGTGCCTTTCATCGGGTACAACCCCAACTCCGACTTCAACAAAGCCGAGGGTATTTCTCATTACAACGCACTGGCCTTCAGTGTGGCCAAGCGCATGAGTCATGGCTTGCAAGTCAATGCTTCTTACACGTGGTCCCATAGCCTGGACGAAGGCAGCGGATTGCAGCTCTTCTACAATGGAAATGACCCTCTCAACCCGAAATCGGCGTACGGTAATTCGGGCTACGATCGAACGCACGTTTTTGTTTTCAACTATGTATACCAGTTCCCTACGGTGTCGCGGTTCACAGGAATCTCTGGTGCCGTCATGAACGGTTGGGGGATCGGTGGAATTACCGTGCTCGAAAGTGGACAGCCATTCAGCGTCTATGATTTCTCGGGGTCTGTCGGAAACATATACTTCAGTGCCGACGACTTCATTACAAACCCGCTACTTCCGATTGCTTCGGGAAAGACAGTCTCGCAGGTACAACTGCAGAGCACGCGAGGCGTTAACCCGGCCAATCCGTACTTCGACGCCACGGCCTTCACGATTCCGTTTTTGAATCCGGGTCAGAGCGGTGTGCCTGCCTGCGGGCCGGCGGTGGATCCCAATACCGGCGCGCCCTATGGACAAACTATCTGCGACAATCTCGAAACCGGATACGGCAACACCGGTCGCAATATTTTCAGAGGCCCCTTCCAGACCCGGTTCGACTTCAGCATCTTTAAGAATTTTAAGTTAAGCGAACGTTTCAAGCTGCGGTACGACGCGCAGTTTTTCAATTTGTTCAACCATCCTAGTTTTGACGCCCCAAACAACAATGTGAGTTTGAATAACTGCTTTAGCCCAATACCGTGCTACCAGAATCCTCCCGCATCGAGCCAAGGGATCGGATTGATTCAGGGAACGCTGGGGAGCCCGCGGTTTATACAGATGGCGCTGCATTTGACGTTCTGAAGTATCACAATTGGGGCAAGAATTTCGCGCCTCAAAACGGATAGATAGAAAACCGCGCGGTCTATTCCACGTTGAGCGCCGGGCGCAACAACGCGATGGCGAAGTGGGCGAGGTGCGGGGCGTCTTCGTCGAGCTGCAGCCAGCGAACGACGCAATGCTTGGCGAGATACGCGGTGACTTGCGTGTCGTTAATCGAAAGATGCTCGGCCATCTGCGCTCGCAGCGAAGCTTTTCCTTCGCTGCGCGCGCCACGGCCGGCCCGTCCCGCGCGCGCCAGTGGGCCGGTGCCGATGCGCAGCGTCTGGCACGCCTCCACGGAGTAATTCGTCATCAAATCGGAAGCGGAGAGCAGAAAGACTCCCGGGCCCGCCGGCGCGTCTTCCAATTCATCGACTCGATGGAGTGGCGCGGAAATCAGCCGCCGGAGCATGGATTCCAGTTGCGCGAATCGTGACGCGAGCGCGGGATCGCCGGCGCGAATGTACGTGGAGCGTTCGACAAGCGGGCCGGTAGGCTCGGGAACGAATCGTGCGACCGCCGGTTCGGACTGGGCTTCGGCCTCGGACGCAGGGCGGCTTGGCGTCGCGAAAACAGATTCGGCCAGGCGCGGCGTGCCTTGCGTGCGCGGCACCGCCGGGCGTGCCTCTGACGGTCTCGCGGCCCCCGCAACCGCCGCGGGAGATGCTCCAGCAC
>JBAUEX010000309.1:0-5217 GCA_049678845.1 Candidatus Acidiferrales bacterium | reverse complement strand
GCCACAAACGTGTCGTATTGAAAGTGCGTCAACGCGGATTTGAATGTATAGAATTGAAGCGCCAGATGGTCGCCTTCCAGCGAAACCACTGCATCACCATACGCGCGATTCCGATAGGTCCCCGCATACGCCGCCAATTCCCGCGACGGATGAGTATCCGCGTATTGTTTCTTTTCTTCTTCCTGTGTTTGCTTTTCCTCGGCCGCGGCGAAACCCTTGGCCAGGCCGTCAAAATGCGCAATCCAATCTTCGGCCGGCAAGCCTAGGAATTGATCGATCAAATGATACGCCAGCCCTTCGCGCACCGGCGTGTGATCCAAATTCGCAAAAATCACGAAGCCCGTGTGGACTTCGGGAATCAGCACCACCACGGACGCAAATCCATCAATGTCCCCCGGATGCAGAATAATTTGATGCCCGCGATAATCCTCGATGAACCATCCCATCCCGTAGCTCAGTTGCATCGATTCCGGAAAGAAAATCTGAAATTCTCCTCCCTCGGGCACGACGATCTGCGGCGTGTGCATTTGCTTCATGCTTTTCTCTGATATCAACCGCTTCCCATCCGCGACGCCAGCATTCAATTGCATTGCGATCCATTTCGTCATGTCCCGCACGCCCGCATTCATCGCGCCGGCGGGCGCAATGTTGTCCAGATTTCTCCACGGAATCGTGTCGACAGTTCCGTTCGCCCGCTCTACATGCGGCGTCGCGTGATTCGCCGCTTTCTGCGCATCCACCGCGCTGAAATCTGCTCCGTTCATTCCTAGCGGCTCAAAAATATTCTGCCGTAAAAACTTTTCCCATGTTCCGCCGCTCGCCTGCCCAACCGCATAGCCCGCCGTCGCATACATCACGTTTTGATATTGAAATCGTGCGCGAAATCCTTCCGTCGGCTCAATGTATCGGACGCGCCGTATAATTTGCTCCAACGAAAATGGAGAGCCATACCAGAGCAAATCTGTTCCGCCCATTCCCGTGCGATGCGTCAGCAAATCGCGAACCGTCACGTATTCATCCGCCATCGGGTCGTACAAATGAAAGAACGGTACATACTCATTCACGCGATGGTCCCAATGCATCTTTCCTCGATCCACCAAAATCGCCACCGAAGCCGCCGTAAAAGCTTTCGTGCACGAGCCGATATCAAACAGCGTGTCCGGCGTCACCGGCTCACCGCTCTTGATATCGCGCACGCCGAATCCTTTCACGTAAACGGCGCTTGTTCCACGCACGATTCCAATCGCCAGCCCTGGCACGTTCCATTGGTGCATCGCCGAATCGATGAAATTATCCAGCGACGAAGACTGCGCGGGCGTCCATTGCGAATCGCTTTGCGCGCGCGCGACCATAGTCGCGCCAAACACGCAAACAAGCACAATGATCCAGCCAGCCAGGCGATCCTTCATCGCGATTTCTCCTTCCTCACGGGCAGACGCGGATGTTATCACACGCGGCGCGGAGTGCACGCACGCAGTGAAGCCCTGCGAATACAATTCATCGCGCAGGCTTTTGCGTTTCTTGCCGATTTGGATTCTGAGTGACGGAGGGAAATTCAAAAACGCAAAACAAAAAGCGGGCAGCGCCTCAGGGCCTGCCCGCTTTTTACGTTGGGTTTATACCGTTAGATTACGATGCAGGCTTGGCGGCTGGAGCGGCTTTCTTCCGCGAGGCTATCATCTTCACGGAACTCACGTGAATTGTATCCCCGTCCACCGTGCCATACACGCGCACATGATGGCCGGCGTGCGCGTCCAGATCCGACTGCGGATCGAGTTGATAAACTTTCTTGGTGCCTGAGTCGTACAACACATACTTTGATCCGCCCTCAATGCACTTCTTGATGCACGCTTCATTGGTCGCCATGGCCATGCCCTTTGGCGCACACTTCGCGTCCATCACATAGCCGGCGCGGAACGTCGTCTTGGCCGTGGCAGCCTTCGGAGCCGAAAAGCCCGCGCCTGCAGCAAACAGCAAAACAGCGCTACACAACATCGCACGCTTGAACATATTTCGCATCCTCCTCAGCAGGATAAATCCTTCCTCGATTAAAGGCCGGATTCCAGCAATACTCTGTCACATTTTGCGTCCAGTTGTCCATACGCCGCCCATCCATCCATGGCAACCAATGCGCCCGTAGCCTCCCGCTTTTCAACAGGCATGTTTCTTCTGCAGGTGTAAAATAGCGCCGTACGGAATGTCACCCCCATGGGGGCTTTGATGTACTATCTACTTAAAACCGAACCTTCCGAATATTCATTTGACGATCTTCAGCGCGACGCGACTACGGTTTGGGACGGCGTGTCCAACCCGGTCGCCGTTAAAAACCTTCGCGAGATGAAACCCGGCGATCGGCTGGTCATTTACGAAACGGGAACCCGCAAGAGCGCGGTTGGAACGGCGACGGTCGTTTCGGTTGAGGCCTCCAATCCCAAAAATCCCTCTGTGAAAATCAAAGCCGGAAAGGCCATCGCCAAACCGATCACGCTGGCGCAAATTAAAGCCCGCGTGCTTTTCGCCGATTCGCCTCTTGTCCGTCAAGGACGGCTCTCCGTTGTGCCGCTCACAAAATCTCAGTACAGCTCTTTAACCGGCGCGTGATCGAAGCGAACGCCGCGCTCAGAGCCAGAAACTGTACAATTGACAACACGGCGCATCGCGGCATAGCCTCCACGGCGAAGATGCCAACCGCGCCTAAATCTTCCACCTTCGCTTACCGGCCACACCCGCATCTCTATGAGATCAACGCCTGGGCGTGGCTCGAGGAACTCTCCGCCAAACTCGACCGCAGAGTCGCCCTTCGCGATGTTCCCGACAGCGAATGGGACAATATCGCGAGCCTTGGTTTCGACTTCTTGTGGCTCATGGGCGTTTGGGAACGCAGCCCTGTCAGTCGTAGATTTTTTCAGGCGGACGCCGCGAGTTTTTCGAGTTTCGACGCGGCGCTGCCCGGCTGGAAGCTGAGTCAGATTGTCGGCTCGCCCTATTCGGTTTATCGCTATCAACCCGATCCGCGAATCGGTTCGTGGGCTGATCTCGATTTCGTCCGCGAGAAACTTCGCACGCGGCACATTGGCTTAATTTTTGACTTCGTCGCAAATCACACTGCACCCGACCATCCCTGGGCAACGTCACATCCCCAATACTATGTTCGCGGCACGCAAGATGCCTTTCGCAAGGATCCCTCGGAGTTTTATCTCGTTGAGACAGAAACGGAACCAAGTTTGTTGGCCCGCGGACGTGATCCTTACTTCCCTCCCTGGCGCGACGTCATCCAACTGAATTATTTCGAGTCCGCAGCCCGCGCCGCGCTCATCGACGAATTACGCGAAGTCGCGAAGCATTGCGACGGCGTTCGTTGCGACATGGCCATGCTTGTGCTCAATGATGTTTTTGCGCGCACTTGGGGACCGCTCCTCGCAAGCTACCAACCTCCGCCGCGTGAATTTTGGAGTGAGGCAATCGCCGCCGTTCCGGAATTTGTTTGGCTTGCGGAAGTGTATTGGAATTGCGAAAGCCCCGTGCAGGCACTTGGTTTTCAGTTCACTTATGATAAAGGTTTATACGACGCGCTGCGCGACGGCCACATCGACGAAGTTCACGCGCGATTGTCCGCTGACTTTGCGTCGCAGAGCCGTACCGCGCGCTTCCTCGAAAACCACGACGAGTCCCGCAGCGCGGCCGTCTTCGGCTCTGCAAAACGCGAAGCGTTTGGCACTCTAATCGCCACGCTCCCCGGCATGCGCTTCTATCATCAAGGCCAGCTCGACGGCCGCAAGATTCATCTGCCCATTCCGCTCGCCATGGCCGCGCCCGAAGCTCCCGACCTTGAAACCCACGCTTTCTACAAACGAATTCTTGAACTCAGCAACGAATCTGTTTTTCATTCTGGTGACTGGAAGCTTCTCGAAATGCAAACGGCGGGCGACGACAAGTTTCGCAATCTCGTCGCGTATCAGTGGCGCTCTAAAGACGCGTGGAAAGTCATGATCGTGAATTTATCCGGCGATCTATCTCAAGGCCGGGTGCGTTTTCCCCTCGGAATTTCCGCATCGCAACAGTACACACTTCTCGACCAGCTCCATGACTTCCAATACCTGCGCTTCGGCGAAGAAATAACGCAGTCCGGCCTCTATGTCCGCCTCGACGCCTACCGCGCCCACCTCTTCGACATCACCCCGCTCTGACTTCGTTGAGCTTCCGTCCAACCTTCGGCTTCAGCTCGAAGGAGCATCGTGCTCGTGTGGCACAGGCTTCAACGTGTGTGCCTTTCCGTTACGTCGAAGGAACATCGTTTCTCCCTGCGCTCTCCGCGCTTCTGGGGTAGTTCTTGCTCGGTTCCTAAATGCACGCACCCGCGCGATTCGACCACTCCAGCTGAATCGTATAGTTGCCGAGTTTCTTCGTCTTCCACGCGCAAATGTCTCCGATCTCTCCATTGTTGTCGTCGTACCAGCCCTGCCCGGGAACTGGGTCGGTAATCGCCTCGCATAATTCGTGCGACGTCGTCGACGTCAGCGCATCGAACACCGCCAGTCCTCCTGTGCAACCCGCGCATCCGGGATACGGCATCACCGCGTAATAAACATTGTTCCCGAAAGAGTCGTGGTAACCGCAAAAGACCTGGCACGATGCGCCGCCGCCCTGCACTACCGGTACCCCGTCCGGCAAGAAGACAAAATACAACGTGTTGGCGTTTGTCGCCGGCAGCGTTCCTGCGCTGATTTCCTGCTGAACCAAATTCTGTATCGCGCTGTCTTGCACTGACGCGCCTGGTTCCGGCGAAGTAATCACCGTTGTGCCGACGCGCGAGCCGCGCCCGATCGTTTTTCCCTGCACGCTGTATTCTCCCAGTTGATCGATTAGTTGGCTCGTCAGGATGTCGTCGAAAAACTGATTCATCTTCGCCATCACGCCGCTATTCGCTGCCTGCTTCCACCACGATCCCCAAAACACAGTGAAAACCTGCACTGCCGTCAGCAGCGGCCCGTTTCGGTAAGTAAGCTGTGGCGCAGCAGCGGCCGCAGTCACAGCTGCGCCGGGATGCATGGGAACAACGCGGATCGGATGTTGTTTCCCCCTTCGTGGCTTGTTTTGCTTTTCTTGCGATTTTTGCTGGCGTGGCTTTCCGGGCATCTTGTCCTCCTGCGAGGCGTTCAGATTTTCGTTCGAGGGATGGGCGAAAACGGCAGACGGTCTCTAGCATACCGCCGCCAC
>JBAUEX010000308.1:0-15042 GCA_049678845.1 Candidatus Acidiferrales bacterium | reverse complement strand
GCGATTTTTGCTGGCGTGGCTTTCCGTGCATCGTGTCCTCCTGCGAGGCGTTCAGATTGTCGTTCGAGGGATGGGCGAAAAAGGCAGACGGTCTCGAGCATACCGCCGCCACCCAAAATGTAAATGGTACTCCGCACGCAACAACCGCGCCTGCCCCTTTGACGCCGCCGGGAAAGCCCGCAAAAACCAAAAAAAAGGGGGCTCGCCAAAACGGTTTAAACTAGACTGGCATCTCAGTTTAGTCATCTAAACAGTACCCAAAATCAGGAGATGCGTTCAGTCGGCGAAAAAACAGTGGCGAGTGACTAGGGGACTACTCGTACCATTGCCTCAGAAATTAGCTCGTCGATCGCAGACGCGCACTTAGACGAGGAACGATTGGAATATTTGTTCCAACACGATCAACGCTTTGATGATAAGCTGCACGACCTTTAGGTTCACGAAGATGATTTTGAGGCTTGCGAACGGCCCACTGATCAATTCGTAAAAAAACAGACTCACTAGGTACGGTTCCTAGTCGTGCGGCTCAGATTCCGTCTCGGCGGCAGTGGAGTCGGTATCGCAGATTGGCGTACCAAAGCCTCATAAGCTGGTCATTGCGAGGAAGCTGCCCTCAACCCGGAAACGAGACAGCCGCGAATCGATGACGCAACTATGACGCAAACCGTTTACATTTTGGGGATAGACCATGATATTCAGACCTTTGATGGTAGACGCACGGAAGCAGAGAAAGCTGAATTCGAAAAGCTACTGCGAGTATTGGTATCTGAACACCACATTGAGTTCATCGGCGATGAGACATACCAAGACAAAGACGCAATAGCCAAATCCGTTGCGCGGTCACTTAGCATCGACTGGGAACCGATTGAGATGTCTCTGGCGGCTCGCGATGCATTAGAGATAACCGAAGAGCAGCTACATGACCGTCACGAACCGATCATGCGGGGCGGCATACCGGTGGGTTCGAGGGTTGTGCGAGTTTTGTCGGATGGAATCCGTGAGGAATATATGCTCTGGCGCACGCTCACAAAAGCAGATGAAGCGAACAACATCCTCGTTCTCTGCGGATTCTCACACGTGGATGAACTCCGTGAAAGATTTGAGAAAGGCGGGCCATAAAGTCACAATAGACAGCCTCTGCAAGCGGGAGTGGTATAAGCATCCCGACTGCGACTAGAATCTATCCCTCCCCGAAACTCGTTGAATTGCGACGCGCGGGTCGCTATGATGCGGCTCTTCGCACCACGCGAAAATGCCCACCGCGAACGGCACTTCCAAAAGCCCGTCGAAAATCTCCAGCGGCGCGATTCGCCAGATTGGTTTTCTTCCGCTGCTCGCCGTTTTTTACGGCTACACGTGCGGCGGCCCGTTTGGCTACGAGCAAATTTTCAAAAGCTCCGGCCCCGGCATGGCGGTGCTGTTTCTCGCGCTCGTGCCTTTCTTCTGGAGCATTCCCATTTCTCTCGCGTCGGCGGAATTGAACAGCATCATGCCCGTGCAGGGAGGTTTTTATCGCTGGAGCCGCGCCGCGTTTGGAGATTTCTGGGGATTTCAATGCGGCTGGTGGAATTGGAGCGGCACGTTTCTGCTCAACAGCCTTTACGGCGTGCTGCTGATGGATTATCTCGCTGATTATGCTCCCTGGCTGACGGGCTACACAAAATGGGCGGGCGCGTGCGTGATTCTTCTGCTGCTGGCATACATCAACGCGCGCGGCATCAAGCTCGCGGGCTGGCTCGCCGTTGTCCTGCAAGCAATCGTTTTTATTCCCGTGATCTGGCTTTGCGTGGTCGCGCTTTTCCATTGGCATCAGAATCCAATGGTCCCGTTTGTGCCGCCGGGAAAACCGCTCGGCAATGTTTTTGGAGCGGGGCTGGCGCTCGCGATGTGGAATTACGCGGGCTACGAACAACTGTCGAGCGTCACCGGCGAAATGAAAGATCCGCAGCGCACGTTCATACGGCTGATTGTGTGGAACACGCCGATGACGATACTGACTTACATTCTACCCGCGACACTGGCCATCGCGGTACTCGGCAATTGGCGGCAGTGGGAAACGGGCTACATTGTTACAGCGTCGCGCATGGTAGGAGGGGAATCGCTCGGCGTCGCGATGCTTGTCGCGTCCATCATCGGGACGCTCGCACTTTCGAACAGCACGATTCTTTACACGACGCGCATTCCAGCGACGATGGCGGAAGATGGCTTCCTGCCCCCGTGGCTCGGGAAAATTCATCCGCGCTTCGGCACGCCCGCGCGAGCAATTGCAATCTCGGCCGTGGTTTATTGCGTTCTGGCAAGGTTCGACGTGGTGGACCTGGTCGACATATATATTTGGACGCGCATCGCGACTTCGCTACTTACACTGGTCGCGGCGTGGCGCATGCGTCACAAAGCGCCAGATGCGCCGCGGCGTTTTCGCATGCCGGGGGGACGAATCGGCGTCGCAGCGATAATTATTTTGCCCGCGATTTTGTGCGCCGTGAAAATCTTCTACAGCGAGCCATTCGTAATGCGCTACTCACCGCTGTTACTCGCCACCGGCCCCGTCGCGTATCTCATTTTGCGCTTTGGCTTCCGCATGACGCCGCGCCCGGCAAACTACGTCATCGCAAACGAGGAGTAACGCGCGTTCACCGCAGAGGCGCAGAGATTCGCGTCACTTTGCGGCGAGGTTTTCGGCGATGACTTTGGCTTGCAAGAAGAGGAGCAAATAATCCTGGCCGCCCGCCTTGGAATCCGTGCCGGACATATTAAATCCGCCGAAGGGATGTACGCCGACCTTCGCGCCCGTGCACTTGCGATTCAGATACAAATTGCCGACATGAAATTCCTGGGCGGCGCGTTCGAGCTTTTTGGGATTCTTGGTGTAGACGGCGCCAGTCAAACCGTATTCGGTGCCGTTTGCGATTTCGAGCGCATGATCGAAATCTTTTGCGGGCATCACGGCGAGCACTGGGCCGAAAATTTCCTCTTGCGCGATTTTTGCGTTTGGCTTGATGTCCGCGATGACCGTCGGTTCGATGAAATAGCCGTCGCCGCCTGATGTGCCGCCACCGGTGAGCAGGCGGCCTTCTTTTTTTCCGGCTTCGATATACTCGAGAATCGTTTGCATGGCGGATTTGTTGATCACCGGGCCCATGAAATTATTTCCGTCCTCGGCCGGCCCGACTTTCATAGCTTTGACGCGCGGAATCAGTTTCTCGATGAATTTGTCGTAGATTTTCTCGGACACGATGGCGCGCGAGCACGCGGAACATTTTTGTCCCTGATAACCGAACGCCGATTGCGCCACGCCTTCGGCGGCGGAATCGAGATCCGCTTCTTCATCGACGATGATCGCGTCCTTGCCACCCATTTCAAGAACCGTGCGTTTGATCCAGATTTGTCCCGGCTGCTTTTTCGCGGCGATTTCACCGATGCGCAAACCAACTTCCATCGAGCCGGTGAATGCAATGAAGCGCGTTTTCGCGTGCGATACCAGAGCGTCGCCGGCAGTGCTCCCGGGACCTGTGAAGAAATTCACGACGCCTTTGGGCACGCCTGCTTCGTTCAAAATCTCCATGAAAAATGCGGCGACGGTCGGCGAATCGCTCGACGGCTTCACGACTACAGTATTTCCGGTGACGATGGCGGCGAGCGTCATGCCGCCCATGATTGCGGCCGCAAAATTCCACGGCGGAATCACGACGCCGACACCGAGCGGAATGTAAACGAGATGATTTTTCTCGCCCGCGTTCGGAACGAGTTTTTGCGGGCCGGCGAGGCGCAGCATTTCGCGGGCGTAAAATTCAGAGAAGTCGATCAGCTCGGCCGTGTCCGCGTCTGCTTCGGTCCACGTTTTTCCCGTTTCGTAGCAGAGCCATGCATTCATTTCAAAGCGGCGCTTCCTGAGAATTTCCGCGACTTCGAAGCAATACCAGGCGCGCTTAGCGGCGGGGACGATTTTCCAGTGCGCGAATGCTTTATCGGCAGCTTCGATCGCCTGATTCGCGAGTTCGACGGTGCCCTTCTGAAAAATTCCGACGACCTGTTTCGGATGCGAGGGATTCGTCGACTGCGTTTTTTCTTTCGTGAAGACTTTCTCCCCGCCAATAATCAGGGGATACTCCCTGCCCAGTTCGGCGCCGACTTTCTTCAGCGCCGCTTCCATAGCCGCGCGATTGTCGGGCTTCGAGAAATCTCGAACGGGCTCGTTTTTGAATTCGCCGCGATCGAGCGTTGCTGCCGGTGAAGTCATGCTAGTGCCTCCTTAGAGCAGTGTCGCGCCGGACTGGCAAAGTGGCAATTATAGTCCAGTTTGGAGTCCAGGACATGTCCGGAGGCGTAGAGAATCTGAAAAAAATGGTGAAAAAACTCGATTAGACTTGGCCTCTGATCTTTATTTTCAGTGAGTTGACTCAATTTCTAATTCCCCCATAGAAACTCGATTAGGCCCGACAACGGCGGGCAGAAATCATATCCGTCTATGCGGTGCCCGGAGACGAGAGTCCGACGCGAAAGAGCGTCAAATTCCGCGATTAGAAATGACCCCGGTCGTCTGTTTTGTGTAAGTGGCATCGAGTTCTCATTATTCATGTCGACAGCCATTGGAATCGCCATTTGCTCCCTGAAATGTGAAAGCCGCCAGAAATGGCGGCTTGCCAGCAAATTGCCTTCACGCTATGTATACCACTTTATAACTAGTCTGTCAAGAGGAAATGGAACCCGCAGACTGGGCGGCGGCTGCCCTTCCGATTTCGTGCTGATTGTCGGAGTCAAGGGCAAAGACCGTGCCGTCCGCAGACCTCATCGGCCCTCGCTTAGCCGATATAACGAGGCTTGGCACGGATGGATTTGACGATTTGGCGGGAGGCGTTGAGGGCGGAGGCGGCGGTTAGGCCGGTGCCGGGGTGGGTGCCGGGGCCGCAGAGGAAAAGGCCGCGAATCGGCGTGCGATAGCGAGCCCAGCCGATGAGCGGGCGCATGGTGAAAAGCTGATCGAGGGCGAGTTCGCCGTGAGAGATGTGGCCGCCAGTCAAACCGTAGGTCTCCTCGAAATCCAGAGGCGTGATGACGCGGCGCGCGAGGATTTTCGACGGCAAATCGGGCGCGTATTGCGCGAGCGTCTTTACGACGATGTCGCCCAAGGCGTTGCGCTGCGCGGGCCAATTGCCAGAGGCGACCTTAGGGGTTAAAACCCCTGCATGTCCCAACCCTTTCGGCACGGCTGAAGCCGCGCCCTGACGAGAATCGCTTGTGAAGTGACCTTGAGTCGCGCCCTTTACGTTGTAGGGCGCGTATTGCATGTGTACGGACATCACGTGCTTGCCGTTTGGCGCGAGCGAAGAATCGAGAAGAGAGGGAATGGCGGCTTCGAGAAACGGGGCGCGGGAAAAATCGCCATATTTGGAATCGTCGAAGGCGCGCTCGAGATAATCGATTTCGGGGCCGATGTGAATGCGGCCGGTGAGCGCGGCGCTTTCGGCCAATTCATTTTTGAGGGCGGTGAAATTCGGAAGCGCGTCGAGCGCGAATAGAACACGCGCGACGGTTCCCTGGCAGCGGTAGCGCTGCATCTGTCCCAGGAAGCTCGGCGCGAGATGCACAGGCTCGATTAATTTTAGGAATGTGCGCTTGGGATCAGCGGCGGAAACGACCGCGCCAGCAGAGATTTCTTCGCCGCCTTTTAGAATCACACCCGTGGCCGCGCCGTCTTTCACAAGGATGCGTTCGACTTCGGCGCTGGTGCGAATTTCGGCGCCAGCTTGTTTCGCGGCAGCAGCCATGGCTTCGGAGAGTGCGCCCATGCCTCCCGCCACGGCGGGCAGGCCATGCGCATAGATTGGGCTGCTATCGGGCAGGCCGCCTGCGGCGACGCGCAGCAGAAGGAGAGCGGTGGTGCCCGCGGACCAGGGTCCAGCGGCGGCGGCGAAAATTCCTTGCGCGGCAATGACGGCGCGCAATAATTCCGTTTCAAAAAATTCCGCGACGAAATCGGCAACGGCCATGGGTCCCCAGCGCAGGAAGCGCTGCATGTCACGTTTGCCGAGCTTGCGAAATGCTCTTCCCGCTCCGAGCAAGTTCCAAATGTCGGCGGAAGTAGGGTGATCAATATCCGGCGGAGGGATCGTGAGCAAGCTGCTGATGAAGTTGTGTGCGCTATCGAGAATTTTGGCTAGGTCGACATATTTCGCGGCGTCGGCTTGCGAGAACGGCGCAATGCGCTTGGCGGATTCGACGGCGCTGGAATGCAAGAGCAGCGCGCGGGCGTCTCGCGACGGCGCGAAGATGCGGCATTTCGGTTCGAGCCACTGCGCGCCGTGGCGCTCGAGCTGCATGTCCTTCGCAACCGCTGGCGCGAGCGGGCCGGCTGCGCCGTCGAGGACGGAAGCGCGAAAGCCGGGATGAAATTCCTCGGTGACGGCAGCGCCGCCGACAACGGCCCGGCGTTCGAGGACGAGCGGCTTGAATCCGGCGCGCGCCAAATAAAATGCGGTGACGAGCCCGTTGTGGCCGGCGCCAATGATGATGACGTTATGCGAAGCCATAAGTAAGACGGTCCTCAGCGGCTAACGCCGCACTCGTACTGCAACGATGCGGCACGCTTGAAAGCTTGCCCTGACGTGGAGAAAATTCCAAAGAAAGACTGAAAAGCAGATCCCTCACCGCCGTTCGCAAAAAGCGCGACTGGGGATGACAATTGTGCCCACGGCGGTGCGAAACGGTCCGACGGGACCGAGCGGCTTCTGTCAAAATAAAGCATGGAACGCGCGGGCATGATTCAGCGTGCTCCCATGTCTTTCAGAATTTCCATCGCGGCGAGGCGGCCCGGCGCGCCCATGATTCCGCCGCCGGGATGCGTCGCGGAGCCGCACATATAAAGGTTGGCGACTGGAGTGCGGTAACGCGCCCAGCCTGCCACAGGACGCAAAAAGAAAAGCTGTTCGAGCGAAAGTTCGCCCTGAAAAATATTCCCTTCGGTGAGGCCGATTTGTTCTTCGATGTCGTAGGGCGTTAGGACTTGGCGGCCGAGGATGATGTTTTTCAAGTTGGGTGCAAATTCGGCGATGGTATTGATGACGGTGTCGCCAAATTCCTCGCGGCGCGCGGGCCAGTCGCCATTTTTCAGTTTATATGGCGCGTATTGCACGAAGCAGGACATCACGTGTTTGCCCGGCGGCGCGACAAAAGGATCCGTCAGGCTGGGAATGACGATGTCAATGTAAGGATGATGCGAAAACTCGCCGTACTTGGCCTGATCGTAGGCGCGCTCCATATATTCGACCGAGGGTGAAATGGAAATCGCGCCGCGCAGGTGACGGCCCGGGCCGGGCAAATTGTTGAAATCGGGGAGCGCGTCGAGAGCGAGATTTACTTTTCCGGAGGAGCCACGATATTTGTAGCGGCGCACTTCTTCCACGAATTCGTCGGGGAGGCCGCGCGGATCCATCATCTTCAGAAACGTGAGATTCGGGTCGACGCTCGAGGAAACAATTGTCGCTTCAATTTCTTCGCCGCCTTCGAGGACGACACCTGTTGCATGGCCCGCACGCGTGTTGATTTGCGCGACTGATGATTCCGTGCGAATTTCCGCGCCGGCTTCGCGCGCCGCTTCGGCGATGGCATTCGAAATCGCCCCCGTGCCGCCGCGGCTGAATCCCCAGGCGCGAAAGGCACCGTCAATTTCGCCCATATAATGATGCAAGAGAACGTAGGCGGTGCCGGGAGAGCGGACGCCCAAAAATGTGCCGATGATTCCGGAGGCGGACATGGTGGCTTTAAGGACGTCGGTCTCGAACCACTGATCGAGGAAATCGGCGGCGCTCATGGTCATGAGCTGAACGAGATTGTATTTGTCCTCCGCAGGCAGAGCTTGAAAGCGTTTTGCAAGAAACATTAATTTTTTCAAGCCCGCAGGGTTGAGGGACGTGGGATCCGGCGGGACCATGCCGAGCAGGGGCTTGACGAAGCGGCACATTTGCAGCATCTGCTTGCCGAATTCGTCGTAGGCTTCCGCGTCACGGCGGGAATGGCGGACGAGTTCGCGGCGCGTCTTGGCGTGATCGTTGACGCGCCACAGATAATCGCCGTTGGGCATGGGCGTGAACGTGCCGTCGAGGGGCAGAATTTCCAGGCCGTGGCGGGGCAAGTCGAGATCGCGAATGATTTCCGGACGCAACAGCGAGACAACGTAAGAGCAAACGGAGAATTTGAAGCCGGGAATGATTTCTTCCGTCACGGCGGCGCCTCCGAGGACGTAGCGGCGCTCGAGGACGATGACTTTTTTGCCGGCGCGCGCGAGATACGCCGCGTTCACAAGGCCGTTGTGGCCGCCGCCAATGATGATTACGTCGTAACGATTTGCCATGCAATCTTGCCGCACGAGAGAGGGCCGTTCATTGTACAAGCGGGCTGTTTTCGTAACAAGCGAAGCAACAGTAGTTGAACCGAGGCGATCAATGGGAAAGGCGAAGTCCCTCCGCCCTCCGGCATTGATCACACATGCCGCACTGATCGAGCTTCATCTCTTCGAAATATTTCACCAAATGCGACCGACCAAAGAAGTTCGGAGGAGCATCGTGACGGTATCCCCACCGCTTACAGGCCACCGCACCATCCACTTTCGCGTGCGTAGGTCACTCCCGTGCCATCGGAAATCATGCTGCTCCTTCATTTTCGCCTGACTCGGTCAATGAGACTACTCCGGACCAACATCGTGCGCCAGTGCTTGCTAAACGGGGAACGGAAAGGGCATCACTGGCCATGCTGTGGGCGTTCGCCTTGCTGGGTTGGAGAGCCCACACTATAATCTACGCCCAACAACATTAGCGAAGCGGCGAGGGAACGGAGAGAAAAACGTGCCTATAGGGACGGCGGTGCATGAGAGGACGTTCAAGCTGTGCGAGAGCTTGAATTATCGCGAGTGGTCCGGGTATTACACGGTGAGCGCTTACGAGGCGCATCACGAACATGAATACAACGCCATACGCAACGCGTCTGCGCTGATCGATGTGACGCCACTGTACAAGTATTGGATCACGGGCGCGGACGCGACGACATTCGTCAACCGCGTGATCACGCGGGACATTCGCAAAGTGGCGGTGGGGCAGGTGATTTACTGCTGCTGGTGCGACGAGCAAGGCAAAGTGGTAGAGGACGGCACGATTTCGCGGCTTGGCGAAAACACGTACCGGTGGACGGCGGCCGATCCGAGCCTGCGGTGGTTCGAACAGAATGCGCTGGGCCTCGACGTGAAAATCGAAGACATTTCCGAAAAAGTGGCGGCTCTGGCGCTGCAAGGACCGACGTCGGCGCGGCTGCTGCGGCAAATCGCGGACGCGGACATTGCGAACTTGAAATATTTTCGCGTGACGCACGGAAAAATCGCAGGCGTGTCCGTCGATATTTCGCGCACGGGGTATACAGGCGACCTAGGCTACGAAATATGGATGCCGTGGGACGACGCGATGAAGGTGTGGGACGAGCTGACGGAGAAGGGCCGGCAATTCGATTTGCATCCGACGGGCATGCTGGCGCTGGACGTGGCGCGCATCGAAGCGGGTCTGCTGTTGATTGAAGTGGATTACACGAGCAGCAAGCGCGCGCTGATCGAATCGCAGAAATATTCGCCGTACGAAATCGGGCTGGGCCGCACGGTGAACTTGGAAAAGGAACACTTCGTTGGGCGCGAGGCTCTGATCGAAGAGCATGAACGCGGCGCGCAAAGGCAGTTCGTTGGACTGGATATCCATTGGGATGAAGTCGAGGCGCTTTACGACAAAATCGGTCTTGCACCGCAAGTGCAAAGCACGGCTTCGCGCGTCGCCGTCCCGGTTTACGATGCGGGTGGAACGCACGTTGGAAAAGCTACTTCGACGACGTGGTCACCGACCTTGAAGAGGATGATTGCGCTCGCCAGCATCGCCACCGAGTACTCGAAGCCGGGGACGAAACTGAAAATGGAATTCACCGTCGAAGCGGTGCGGCATCGCGTGGCTGTGACCATTGCGAATTTGCCGTTTTTCAACCCGCCACGAAAGATGGCAACGCCTGCCGCGTGAAGTTTCAAAGAATTGGTCGCGACGCAATCTTTGCAAAATGGCAAATGACTGTCTAAATTTCCAAAGGGGGAATCATGTTGCAAAAGTCAGGGCCATGGCGCAAGGCCGCACCATTCATCGCTGAACTTGTTTTGACGTGCGGTCTTTCGTGGTGTCCACGTGTCGCTGCGCAAAGCGCGCCCGGGCCGATTCATTTGGCGGTGGATGCAACGCACGCGCCGCAGAAAATTCTGCACATTACCGAAGAGATTCCGGTTCATCCCGGCCCGTTGACGCTTTTTTATCCTGAGTGGATTCCCGGCGAGCATGCGCCGGACGGCCCAATCACGGATGTGGCGGGCATGGAATTCACGGCGAATGGCAAGCGCATCGCCTGGCGCCGCGATCTGGTCGATATGTTCGCGATTCATCTGGATGTTCCGGCGGGCACCGAGTCTCTGCACGTCACTCTGGATTTTCTGCTCACCGCGCCTGCTTCGGGATTTTCCGCCGGCGCATCCGCCACGGCGCAGCTCGACGTGCTGAGTTGGAATCAGGTGCTGCTGTATCCCAAGGGCTGGCCCGCGCGCGAACTGATTTTTGACGCGAGCCTCCGTCTGCCCGAGGGCTGGAAGTTTGGCACGGCGCTGCCCGTGGAAAAGGAAGCAGGCAACGAAATCATTTTCAAGCGCGCGCCGCTCAACACGCTGGTCGATTCGCCCGTCCTTTCCGGTCATTTTTTTCGCGCGATTCAACTGACGCCGGGCCAGACGCCGTCACACGAAATCGACATGGCCGCCGACAGTCCCGAAGCGCTCGAAATGCCCGCGGAAACGCAACTCGCCTACAAGGGGCTAATCGCGGAGACAGGTGCTCTTTTCGGTTCGCGGCATTATCGCGATTATCATTTTCTGCTGACGCTCAGCGACAACGTTGCGCATTTCGGCCTGGAGCATCACGAGTCAAGCGACGATCGCGTGGACGAACGGACGATGATTGACCCAACGCTGCGGATCACAAACGCCGATCTGCTGCCGCACGAATTCACGCACTCGTGGAACGGAAAATTCCGGCGCCCGGCCGGCCTGGCAACGCCGGATTACAACACGCCGATGAAGGGCGACTTGCTGTGGGTGTACGAGGGCCTGACGCAATATCTGGGTACGATACTTTCCGCACGCAGCGGCCTGTGGGCACCGGAACAACTCCGCGAGCATCTCGCCGACGTTGCGGCGACGCTCGATCATCGTCCGGGACGCGAGTGGCGCCCGCTACAGGATACGGCCGACGCGGCGCAACTTCTCTACTTCGCCGCTCCGCAGTGGGCGAATTGGCGGCGCAGCACGGATTACTACGACGAAGGCACGCTGATCTGGCTGGACGTGGATACGACGCTGCGCAAGTTGACCAACGATAAGAAGTCCATGAACGATTTCTGCAGGATTTTTCACGGCGGCCCCGGAGCCAAGCCCGAATTGAAGACTTACACTTTTGACGACGTTGTCGCGACGCTCAACGGACTCGCTCCTTATGACTGGGCGAAATTCCTGCGGGAGCGGCTTGACTATGTCGGTCCGCGAGCGCCGCTTGACGGAATCGAAGGCGGAGGCTACAAGCTGGTTTACAGCAACGCGCCGAATCAAATGATTCTCGACGATGAATCGACCGACAACCATCTGGATCTGACGAACTCGATCGGCCTTGTTCTCGAGGAAGACGGCACAATTCGCGATGTGATTCACGGCATGGTTGCGTACAAAGCAGGAATCGGGCCGGGAATGAAAATTCAGGCCGTGAATGGCCGGCGATGGTCGATCAAAACCATGCGCAACGCCATCGAAGACAGCGCCAAGGAAACGCGGCCGCTGAAACTGCTGGTTGCGAACGGCGGTTTCGTGGAGACGTACGAGATCGATTATCACGCCGGGATACGCTACCCGCATCTGGAGCGCGTGGAGGGCGCTTCGGATTATCTGGATGAGATTATCAAGCCGCTCGCTTCAGAGAATGTGACCGGGCTGCTGCCCGCGGAAGCCTGGAACGCTCCGAAGCGTGCAGGAAAGTGACACCAGGCAAGGAGGTAGTGTTGCGCAAGCGTTTGCCGATAGCTGTTGGCGTGGTGTTGATCCTGATTGGCGTTGCGGCGCTGATCCATCCGCGATTCAGTTATCGCGTCGAACAGCATTCCCAGCAAGTGGGCTCGATGAAAGTCCTGTTCGAGACGCGAAAAGTGATCCATTTTCCGTTGTGGTTCAGCATACCGATTCTGACGATTGGAGCCGCTTTTCTGATTACGGGGACGCGCAAAGATTGACCCATTATGTTTTCCGCTAGCCGCTAGTAGCCGTGTTCGTCTGATGAGGCGCTGACTTTCCCCGCGAACCGGCGATAGACCATCACGAAGTAAATCGTGGCAAGAATGATTCCGATGGTCCACCAAACGAGGCCGATCTTCAGGCCGTAATCCGCGGCTTTCGCGTTTTCGACGGTCAGCGACAGGACGGGATTGGTGCTGGCGGGGAGAACGTCCGGGTACAGCCCGAAAGCGACGCTTGCGAGCATTCCGACGAGATAAACGCACGACGAATAGAACGCGCGGCTTTCGTTTTTCAGAAATACAATCGTAGCGACCAAGGCCGCGACAGCAATGGCGGGGAAAATGTATCCCCACCAGTGGGCAGCGTAGCTGGCGTACAGATGCGGTTGCAAGGAGAAGCTCGACCAAGTGATCAGAATCGTAAAAAGCGCAACGGCCCACCAAAGCACGGCGGCCAATTTGCGTGCGCGTTCGTGAAGAGCGCCTTCAGTTTTTAAACCGACCCAGAGCGCTCCATGAAGAGTAAGAGCCACAAGAGCCGTGACGCCGGCGAGAATTGTGTACCAATCGAGAATGCCGGTTTCGCCGTGAGGGCGAAAATTCGTCCACAAGGCCTCGAAAAATTCTCCATGGGCATTGAGCGGCACACCGCGGACAACGTTTCCGAGCGCCGCGCCATAAAACACAGCCAGGAGCAAGCTCGCGAGGAAGAAAACGCCGCCCCAAAAGGATTCCCAAATGGGGATCTTCACGTGGCTGCGAAATTCCAGCGAAATACCGCGCAGGATGAGGAGCCATAGAACGATCATCAAGGGAAGATAAAATCCGCTGAAGCTGGCGGCATACAGAGCTGGAAACGCGAAATAAAGTGTGCCGCCCGCGGCGAGTAACCAGACTTCGTTGGCGTCCCACACCGGGCCGACGGTGCGGGAGACGAGCCGGCGCTCAGCTTCGGTGCGCGCGATGAGCAGATGGACGATGCCCGCGCCGAGATCGAATCCGTCGAGGACGACGTAGGCTGTCAGCATCAACGCTGTTAAGCAGAACCAGACCGCGCCCATTTTTTCCTTACCTCGCCAAGACGGATGACGTGATTGCTTCTGCTTCAGGGCCGCGCTCAATCTCGCGATACACCAAAAACAAATACAGAATTCCCAGCACAGTGTACAAACCCATGAAACCGATGAGCGTGAACCACGCGCTGCCCGCGGAAACGAGCGGCGACGCGCCCTGCGACGTGCGCAGCATCCCGTAAATCAGCCAGGGTTGGCGGCCGGCCTCGGCAGTGATC
This sequence comes from Candidatus Acidiferrales bacterium, assembly GCA_049678845.1. Lineage (GTDB taxonomy): Bacteria > Acidobacteriota > Terriglobia > Acidiferrales > UBA7541 > DAHUXN01. Next base: position 1,412 of record JBAUEX010000308.1, on the reverse strand, counting down.
CATCCCGCTGTGTTGGCGATAAACGGAAACGGCAGAGCGAGCATGATTACCCACATCATCAGCCGACTGCGATAAAGCGCGCCGCGCCACAACTGAAAAGCCGCAATCACAAATATCGCGATGAATATTGTGCCGAGTCCCACCATGATGTGGTAACTGAAATAAACCAGCTCGATCTGATCCGGCCATGTGTCCCGAGGAAACTGATCGAGGCCTTTCACTTCTGCAGTCCAAGCTCGATAGGTCAAAAAGCTCAGCCCGCGCGGAATAATCAGCGGATTATCGAGTCGCTGTCTCGTGACGTCAGGCTGGCCTAGGATGGCAAGGGGCGCGCCTTTCTCGCTGTGAAATAATCCCTCCATCGCCGCCAGTGTTACCGGCTGATAGCGGGCAATCATCGCGCCCTGCGCGTCGCCCGTCGGATAAAGTTGCAGGATCGCGGCGAGCACCCCCACAATCACACCGATACGCACAAACGTCCGGCCATAATCCTGGTGCCGTTTCGCGAGAATATAAAATGCGCCGATCGCCGCCATCACGAAGCAGCCCGTTTGCAGGGCGCCGATCATGGTGTGCGGGTATTGCCACCGCGTCCACGGATTCAAGAGCAAGCCCCAGAAGCTCTGCAATCCGAATGTGCCATCCGGGCTGAGAGAATATGCGACCGGGTGCTGCATCCACGCGTCCGTGGCGACGATGAAGTATCCGGAAAGCCACGAGCCCACAAAAACCATGACCGCGGAAGACCAATGGCCGATGCGGCCGAGGCGCTTTTCTCCAAAGAGGAAAAGTCCCAGAAAGCTCGATTCGAGGAAAAAAGAAAACACGCCTTCCATGGCAAGGGTCTGTCCAATTACGCCGCCAGCGGCCTGCGAAAATGCCGACCAGTTCGTCCCGAACTGAAATTCCATGGGAATGCCGGTGACGACGCCGACAGCGAAGTTGATGCCGAAAATCTTGGCCCAGAAACGCGCAGCGCGGTTGTAATGCTCGTCGTGGGTCCGCAAAGCCATCGTTTTTAAGACGACGATGAGCAGAGCGAGACCCATCGTGATTTGCGGGAAAATATAATGAAACGTTACCGTGAATGCGAAATGCAACCGGTCAACGATGAGCGCACTTTGCAAGGAAGTTCCTTATGGCGAAAGCGAATCATACACCAACTGAAGGAATGAGTTGATTCGATGAGCTGCGACATTTATCCGCGCACGCGTTGCGCTTGGCATCACGGCTGTGACATCATTTTGCAACGATGAGCACAGCGAAGAATAACTCGGTGGAGGCCGTTCAATGCGTTTCGCGACGCACATGATCTGGAGCGTGGTTTCTGGCTGGGTCTTCTGTATGTCCACTTCCGCACAAACGCAGAAGCGCTCCATCACTTTTGACGACCTCATCGCCATGCATCGCGT
>JBAUEX010000307.1:0-2569 GCA_049678845.1 Candidatus Acidiferrales bacterium | reverse complement strand
TTCCCGAAGTGGGTAAATGGCTGCAAGCGGTGGTGCGTGGACACATCCGCTACTACGGGGTGCCCATGAATCAACCGGCGCTGGCGATCTTTCGGTTCCGGGTCGGCTGGCTCTGGCAACGTGCCCTGTCGCGGCGCAGCCAGACCGGCTGCGTCCTGTGGGATCGTATGCGGCGCCTCATCACTCGCTGGCTGCCCTTGCCTTCTGTCTGTCATCCCTATCCTCTGCGGCGCATGGGCGTCGTCACCTAAGGCAAGAGCCGGATGCGGGAAACCCGCTTGTCCGGATCCGTGGAGGGGGTTGTGATCAATCACGATTCCTACTCCGACTTATATTTCTGATGACCGACGGTGTTTATATCAGAATCAGCGCCGGCGGGATGGGACTTTCTCGCAGGGCGTCTTCTTGACGTTTTTAAGGTAGCGAAAGATGCTTTCAGGTATAGTTTTGCGCCAGCAGCCAGGCAAATTGCTTGAGGTATAAAGCCTCGGCTTTTCAAGGCGGACGGAGGTACTCTTCGCATGCCGAACTCAGAGGCGCGTCGGACCAAGCTCTCGATTATGACCTACGTGGTTCTGACGTTTGCATTCAGTTGCGTCTCTTACTGGGTGATTATCCGGCATGGTTCGTTGAGCGCGCACGGAGGACTCTTCGTGTACACGCTGATGTGGTCACCGGGTGTGGCGGGTTTGCTGACGCGGCTTATTTTTCAAGGTAACTTGCGCGGCCACGGCTGGGGCTGGGGGAAGACGAAATATCAATTCGCGAGCTACTGGATCCCTCTGGCGTACGCGGCGGTGGTTTATTTGCCGCTGTGGCTCGCGGGTTTCGGTAATTTTCATGCACCGGCCGTCGCGCAATATTCCGAAGCCATGGCGCGGAGAGGACTTCCTTCGTGGGCCGGTGTTGCAGCTTATTTTCTTATGCTCGCAACGTGGGGAATGTTCTTCTCCTGCACGCGGGCGCTGGGCGAGGAGCTCGGTTGGCGCGGCTTCCTGGTCCCCCAATTGGCAAAGGTCATGTCTTTCCGGGGCGTCGCGCTGACAAGCGGAGTGATCTGGTCGCTGTGGCATTACCCAATCATCTTGTTCTCGACTTACCGGGGCGCGGGCCCGCGATGGTATTCACTGCTGTGCTTCACGGTGATGGTGGTCGGAATCAGTTTTCTGTTTGCCTGGATGCGCCTGAAAACTGGCAGCGTCTGGACCGGCATGCTGCTCCATGCGAGCCATAACATTTTCATTCAGGGGTTCTTTGATCCTCTGACGCGGCCGGCACTTGCAACGAAATACTTGATCGGTGAATTTGGCGCGGGACTTGCCATCGTCGCCATCGTCATCGCCGTGATTTTCGACAAGAAGCGCGGGCAATTGCCTGCGCTGCGCGAAACGGAGCCAATGACCCCGCCCTCTCCCGCGGCACAGCCCTGCATTTCCTAATATGCCTCGCGCCTGACGCACGAAATCGTAGAACCTGAAGGATCAAATATAGAGGACTTGAGACCGGACATTTAACCGGACATAAAATAGATCTAGACTAATCTATAACTATGATATATAATATGTTACTGTGACTAATAAAGCGGACATAAAAGAGGACATTAAGCCGGCATCGGACCGCGGCGAACCCGTATCGTTGATGGAGCCCCTGCTCATCGGCGAAGACTCTCGTCATCGCGCCGCCCTAACGGACTTGGCGCTAGACTTGGCCCAGAAGTCCAGCGGATTCCGTCGGAGTCTGCCGGAGAGTCTGCTCGTTTCTCTCGCCGATCTTGTGCGGGCGATGAATTGCTACTACAGCAATCTGATCGAAGGGCACGACACACACCCCGTCGATATCGAGCGCGCACTAAAGAACGACTACAGCGACGACGCCCGCAAGCGCGACCTGCAGCTCGAAGCGAAAGCTCATATCACCGTGCAGGAGTGGATCGACAGCGGCGGCTTGGCGGGACACGCCCTCACGAGCGACGGCATTCGCGAAGTTCACCGCCGGTTCTGCGAGGAACTACCCGATGACCTGCTGTGGGTAGAAGACGCCACCACCAAGAAGCGGGTCCGCGTTGTGCCCGGAGAGCTGCGCGCGAACAACGTGGCGGTCGGCGCTCATATTGCCGTCAGCCCCGGCGCAGTGCCGCGTTTTCTGAAGCGCTTCGAGGACGTGTACCGCGTGGTTGGTAAGACAGAGTTAATTCTGGGCGCGGCAGCCGCGCATCACCGCATGCTGTGGATTCACCCGTTCGTCGACGGAAATGGCCGCGTCGCGCGGCTGATGTCGCATGCGATGCTGCTCAATATGCTCGACACCGGCGCGGTCTGGTCGGTGGCGCGCGGCCTTGCGCGCAAAGTCGACGATTACAAGAAACACCTTGCCGCCTGTGACGCCACGCGCCGCAACCATCTTGACGGCCGGGGCAATCTCAGCGAGGAGGCCCTCGCAGCATTCACGGATTTCTTTCTCAGAACCTGCATCGACCAGGTCAAATTCATGGAAGACCTGATGCAGCCGGATCGCCTGCGCACGCGCATCCTCCTGTGGGCGGAAGAAGAGATCAGGCTCGATGCCCTGC
>JBAUEX010000306.1:0-18854 GCA_049678845.1 Candidatus Acidiferrales bacterium | reverse complement strand
GCCTCGCAGCGCCCACGGCTGTGGTGCATTTCTATTGCTGTTGAAGCATCACGAAGTGCGCCCGGCGATTCTGCTGCCAGCACGTCTCGTTATGCTCCGTGCAGAACGGATGCTCTTTGCCCCAACTCATTGTTTTGATGCGGTCAGCCGAGATACCGAGCGAGACCAAATACTGCTTGGCCGCGTCCGCGCGCCGCTGTCCGAGGCCCAGGTTATATTCTTCCGAACCGCGCTCATCGCAATGTCCCTCGATAGTTACGCTGACCTGCGGATAGGAGCGCAGGAATTCCGCGTCCTTCTGCAGGGGATCGCGAGCGTCATCGCGGATGTCGGACTTATTGTAGTCAAAATATGCGTCTTTGACGTTCTGCGTGAATAATGCATTGATGTCTGGTGCGGGAGCCGGTGCGGGGGCAGGGGGAGCAGCCACGGTAATTTGAACGTTGCCTGTTGCCGTTCCACCGGGTCCGGTCGCCGTGATTGTGTACGTCGTGGTGTCGGTCGGGCTGACGTTGGTCGAACCTTCGGCGGCCACTTTCCCGACTCCAGGCTGCAGGTCGAGATCTGTAGCGTTGGTCGAAGTCCAATTCAGCGTCGTGCTCTGGCCCGGCTGAAGCGATGTGGATGTAGCGCTGATCGTCACCGTCGGCTGGGCCGGAGCTGGTGCCGGAGCGGGAGCGGGCGGCGGTGCCGGTGCTACTTTCTTCTTGCAAGCACCAGCAAAGACCAGAAACGAAAACGCACTTAAGAGTACGAGAAGCCTGCGAACGGTACTGCTTGGCATCGAAAATCCTCCTCTTCGCGCCCTGGGCTGCGCGAGTGGAACAGAACAGGGCTTAGATTTATGTAAACAGCCACTAATTAAGGCAACTGCACCAAGGGCAACTGCAAAAAAATCCGACCAAATTATTTGGGTGACCAATTCGGTGATTCATTTCGGCCCGCCGAAGTTAGCTGGCGCGCTTCGCTTCCGTCCGCCAGCATGCTCCAGATCTGCAATGAGCCGCTACGCGTCGATTCAAAGACGATATGTCTTCCGTCAGGCGCCCAACTGGGCCGCTCGTTCTGGCCCGTGTCGCGCGTCAGTTCGGCAAGCTGATGGCCCGCCAAATCCATGATGTAGATATCATAATTTCCGGCGGGTCGCTGCCAGCTGAACGCCAGAAGCTCGCCATTGGGCGACCATGCCGGGTCGACCACATATCCAGTGGCCGGCAGGTCCTTGGCTGCCACGCCGGTTGCCGCCGAAAGCGGAATCTTCTGCACGTTCGAGCCATCCGCATTCATCTCGAACAGATCCGGCAATCCGCCGCGATCGCTTACAAAAATAATTTGATTGCCCGTCTTGGGATTCCAAGTCGGGGAAGTGCTCACGCCCAGCGAATACGTCAAGCGCCGCATGTGATTGCCGGTAGGGTCCGCGACGTAAATCTGCGGATCGCCTCCGTGGCTGGACATGAACGCCACTGTGTTGCCGTCCGGTGAAAATGCAGGCGAAGAATTTGTCCCCGGGAATCGCGGGAAGGTCATCAGACGGTTTGTCAGCGTTGAATACATGCAGATCTGCGCGGAGACGACGTGGCGATAAGACTCGAAGCACGTAAACGCAATGCGCGAGTCGTCGGACGACCATCGCGGGGTCAACGCCGTTGAGCCCAAGTGTGTCAACTGATGTTGGTTCGCTCCGTCGTAATCCATTTCCCAGATTTCCTTGTGTCCCGTGCGGTTGCTCACAAACGCGATTTTCGTCTCCGCGATTCCCAGTTGGCCCGAGCTCAATCGCGAAATGATATCGTCCGCAAATTCATGCGCCAGTTGCCGCGCGCCCGCCTCCGCGGCGTCACTATTATAGATTTTTTCCAGAATCGAGAGCGGCGGCGTTTGCCTTACATCGTAAAGGTAACCGGCTAGCGAGAGCGAGGTGCCGTTCACCGTCAGGTTGCCGAACGCGACCATCCACGCATTCGCAGGTGCCTGGCTCCACTGTTCGGCCTTGAGTTCGCCCGGGACGCTCGGAGCGTTGACCGGATAGAAGCTCGGACTGACCATGTCGATGATTCCCGAATAGCTCAGGTCGTCCATCAACACCTGGTGAAAAACGCCCTCAAGCGCGCCCGCCTGCGGATTGCGCGCGGCGAAGTTCGGCACCGCCAATTTTACTTTCTGCACGCCCAGCCCCGTGCCCGTCTGGATGACGCCCTGCGCGGCTGCACGCGGAGCGGCGGCAATGAAAATCAAAAACATAAATGATGCCAGTATTCCCATCAACTGTTTCATTCGGAAGTCCCTTCCCATAGTCGGCCAGGCTTCGTGTCGAAATATACTCTCCTCAAATGCGAAACTTCGCTCACTGCCGTCGAAAATCGAACCAGAAGTCCACGTTCACATATGTCCCGTTGTATCCGGGCGGCAAATGGTCCAGCGGGTTCGAGTTTTGAACCGCGCGGATCGCCGATGTATCCACCGATTGGTTGCCGCTCGATTGCGTGATTTGAACATTGGTGATCGTGCCGTCGCGCAAAATCTGGAAGCTCACCACGCAGCGCGGCGCCCACGGAATGGTGGGATCGACGGTCGATTCCAGCCAGTTGCTGCTCACGCGGCGCTGCACGGCCTCCACGTACCACGGAAACTGGAAGCCGAAACTGCCGCCGCTGGTCCCCTGAACGCCCATTCCTCCTCGCGTCGTTTGATTCATCATGAACGTCGACGTAGGAATCTGTGGCGTTCCGCCATTTCCGTAGGGAATCGCGTTCTTCGGTACGGGCGCGGGATTCTCCAGCACGCGCGAGGGCTTCTGAATGTACGCCGGCTTCTTGTATTTTTCGTCGGGTTCTTTATTAAATTTTGGCAAATAAATCGCGTTCTTGTCGTCCGGCGGTGGCACTTTCGGTTGGACGGGTGTTGGCAATACTTTCGGCTGCGGCTCGGTTTGATAGAGCCCTTTCGTATTGTCCACCACGCGATTCGTCGTCACCACGTCGGGCTTGGGCAAGGGAATGGCCGGAATGCTTCCCACTAAGTTGACGTTGATTGTCCCCTGGCCGCCCGCTCCGCCCCACACTTCGCCGTGATGCGAAAAAATCGTGGAAGAAATCAGCGCCCCGAATAAAATGACATGAAAGACCACCGAATAGCCCAGTGGGCCCTTGAGGTTCTCCGCGGATTGGTGAGGAACGCTTAGTTCCATCTCACTGCGTGCGGAGCTCGCCGCTCAGAGGTTTGGTCACAACGCTTATATTATTGATGCCCGATTGTTTTAAGGTGTCCATCACCAGGGCCCAGGTCGCAAACGGCACTTCTGAATCGCACCGGACGAAAACGGGCGTGTGCTCCACATCCTTGTCCATCGCCAGTACTCGCTGCCCCAGCGCGTGGATATTCACCGGGTCTTTCCCGATATAAAGCCGCTGCGCGCGGTCGATGCTGATGACGATGCGCGCCTGTGTGATCGCTTGCACGGTCTTTGTCTTTGGCAATTCCACCTTGATTCCCGATTCGATCAGCGGCGCGGTAATCATGAAAATCACCAGTAGCACCAGCATCACATCGACGAACGGAACGATATTAATTTCCGAAAGCGTGGTGCCGGGCTGTCTTTGGATTTGCGCCATAACGCCCTAGCTGTACAGCGTTTCAATCTTGCTCACAAATTCCGTCGCGAAATTGTCCATGCGCAACGCAAAATCGCGAATGCGATGGAGATAAATATTATAGGCGATAACCGCCGGGATGGCCGCAAAAAGCCCCGCAGCCGTCGTAATCAGGGCGTCCGCAATTCCGGGCGCCACAGCCTGCAGGCTGGCTTGTCCCAGTTCGCTTAGGCCCGCGAAGGCGTCCATCACGCCCCATACCGTGCCAAACAATCCAATGAAAGTTGAAATCGAGCCAATGGTGGCGAGCCATGGCATCCAGCTCTCCATGGAGCGAACTTCATCGGCAGAGGCAAGTTGCATCTCAACCAGCACCGCACGCGGATTCTTCAATTTACCCGGATGAGGATTTCCGCCCGCCAGTTGCCCTTCCAGTTCACGATACCCGGCATCGTAGACGTTGACAAACGGCGAACCGCTCGACCCGGCGCGCAGCGTATTGGGATCGGGCAGCCCGCGTCCCGTGCGAAACAGCTGCATGAAGCGTTTCGTGCGCGGCTCAAGCGTCGCGAACATCCGGTATTTTTGCAGAATGATGGCCCACGAAAATAGCGAAAGAAAAAGCAATATCGAGAGGACGACTCGCGCTACCCAGCCCGTTTGCAGGAAGATGGCGCCGAGGCGTCCGGCGAGGATCACAAAAGCCGCGTAAAAAATGTTTTTCTCCCCTGAGGAAGCATCCTCAAAACCCCAAAATTCACCGTAGCATACGCAATTGGATGGGTCAAACCCATACGGCGTCACTCAAGATTTAGTTTGGTGCACAAAACGACACATCCCTCGCGCCCATGCCTACGCTCATGTGCAGCTCGTGTCTCGCCGAGCGTTTTTTGCTCGCCTGAGGCTTTTGCTTTTCCCTGTGCTAGACTTTGAAACGACCCATGGCCGGCAGCATCGACATCCCGCTCGAATCGCTATTCGCCAATCCCGCGACCGCTCCCGCAGCACGCGTGCGGCCGGATTCCGGCCGCACCTTCTACATCGAGACATTCGGATGTCAGATGAACGTCCACGATTCTGAGAAGGTCACCGGCGTGCTCCTCGCCCGCGGGTATCAACAGGTGGATTCGCCCGGAGCTGCTGATTTCGTCTTCTACAATACGTGCAGCATTCGCGAGAAGGCCGCGCAAAAGGTTTTTTCGCGCCTCGGCGATTTTCGCGGCGCGCTGGGCGAAGAAAAAATCGTCGGCGTTCTGGGTTGCCTCGCCCAACAGGAAGGCGAGAAAATCTTCCGCCGCGCGCCCTGGGTGCGCATGGTCTGCGGCTCGGCCAGTTACGGCAAGCTGCCCGAGATGCTGGCGGAGTTGGAAGCAGGCGGCCGCCGTGTCACCGGCCTCGACCTCGACACACAGGAAACCTTCGAGACCGAAATCACGCCCCGCGGCAATTCCTTTCGCGCTTATCTCACAATCATCGAAGGCTGCGATTACGCGTGCGCCTATTGCGTGGTGCCGCACACGCGCGGTCCGCAACGCAGCCGCACCAGCGCCTCCGTCCTCGACGAAGTCCGGCGCCTGGTCGACGGCGGTTACACGGAAGTCCAACTCCTCGGCCAAACGGTGAATTCGTACCGCGATCCCTCGCCACGGCGTATGGATTTTGTGGAGTTGCTGCGCTCCGTTGCGGAAGTCCCCGGAATTCGCCGCGTGCGTTTTATGACTTCGCATCCCAACGATTTCACACGCGAGATCGTCGACGCCATCGACGCGACGCCCACGCTTTGCGACCACATTCATTTGCCCGTGCAATCCGGCTCATCGCGCATCCTCAAGGAAATGCTTCGCACCTACTCTCGCGACGAGTATCTCGAAAAAATCGCCTGGATTCGTTCCGCGCGGCGCGCCATCAGCCTGACCACGGACATCATCGTCGGTTTTCCGGGCGAAACCGAAGCTGATTTCGCGGATACCATTTCACTCCTCGAACTTGTCCGCTACGACGGCGTCTTTGCATTCAAGTATTCCCCGCGGCCAAATACGCCGGCAAAAGATTTGCCGGATGCCATCTCCGAGGAAGAGAAGGGAAGTCGCCTCGCGGTGATTCAGCAGCACCAGCGCGAAATCCAGACGGCGCGGAATCAATCGCTCCTCAACAATCGTTTTGAAGTTTTCGTCGACGGCTATCACCAATCGCGCGCCCAATGGTCCGGCCGCACAACCTGCAATCGAATTGTAAATTTCACTTCGCCGGAGCAAAATCTTCTGGGACAATACTGTCAAGTCAAGATCACCGGAGCCGGACCGAACAGTCTCGTAGGAGCGCACCTCGATTAATCCGGTCCGCAGGGGGAGGGCCCATGGATCGCACCAACGAAGAACGCAAACTCGAAGCAGAGCGCAAAGCGGAAGAAGAACGCGGAGAGCGTGAACGATTCGCCGAAAAGGCGCGCCGGGGCCAAGAAGGTTCGCGGAAGACCGTCGAAATGGGTAAGCGCGAAACGGAACGCGAAGTCAAAATCCGTGGGTTAATGATGGATCCGGTGACGAATATGCCCGTGGTCGTCTTGCGCGCCGTGCAGGGCTCCGGCACTCTTCCCATTTGGGTGGGCATCTACGAAGCCAACGCCATCGCCCTGGAAATCGAGAAAGTGCAAACCCCGCGCCCAATGACTCACGACCTGCTCAAAAATGTTCTGATGGGATTGAATGTACACGTTCAGAAAGTTGTGGTCAGCGACCTGAAGGACGATACGTTCTACGCCGTGATTTGGATGGAGCGCGAAGGCCAGACCATGTCGCTCGATTCGCGGCCCAGCGACGCGCTCGCGCTCGCGCTGCGGCTCGATTGCCCCATTTTCGTCGAAGAGGAAGTGTTCAAGACCTCGAAAATTTCCAGCACCGCGACGGAAAAAACCTCTAACGAGGAATTGCGGCGCTGGCTCGAAAATCTCAACGACGAAGATTTAGGCCGTTATAAGATGTGATTGTAGTAGATTGGAAACGTCACCCCAGCAGATAACGGCGGCCCCCTCCCGCCGAGTGAAAAATAACGTTTTGCGGGCACATTTTTTGCTTGCGCACGGCGGGTAGTCTCGGTACATTTGGCCTACTTATTGGGGGCTTTGGGCAGGCCAGCCTATATGTAGGCCTGCTGTTGCCGAAGGAGTGGCGGCGCTTTTGACAAGAGTCCTGGCGATTGCAAATCAAAAGGGCGGCGTAGGGAAGACGACGACCGCGATCAACCTCGCAGCGGCTCTTGCGCTGCGCAAGAAGAAAACTCTACTCATCGACCTCGATCCACAGTCCAACGCCACCATCGCCTTTGTGGATGCCGGCGACGTGCAAGTCTCCATGTTCGATGTTTTCGGCGACCATGCGCCGGAGATGGCCAAAGTCATCAAGCCCACGAAGGATCCGAATCTGTTCCTGGCCCCCGCTAAGCTTTCGCTCGCGCGGCTCGAGCAGCAGCTCGCCGGCGCGTTTGACGCCCCATATAAATTGAAAGACGCGCTCGCCCCCATCCTGAAGGATTTCGACTTCATCGTCATGGATACGCCGCCGGCGCTCGGCATCTTGACGGTCAATGCCCTGGTCGCGGCCACGCATCTGCTCGTGCCCATTCAAGCGGCGTACTTCGCCATCGAAGGCACCGACGATTTGCTGGAAACCTATGCGCGCATTCGCTCGCGTCCCAATCCAGACTTGAAAGTCCTCGGCGTGGTCATCACGCTTTTCGACCGACGCACGAATATTTCGCGCGACACGCATGAGCAGATCCGCGCTGTCTTCGGCGACGCGCTTTTCAAGACGCGCATCAGCAAGAACGTCCGGCTCGAGGAAAGCCCGGCGTACAAGGAGACGATTTTCGCCTTTGCGCCCAAATCGACTGGCGCGGAAGAATATAAGAAGCTTTCTCAGGAGGTCATCCAACGTGTCGAAGCGGATCGGGTTACCCGTCACACTCAAGATGCGGCATGACGCGCACTACGTAGAAACACTAACCAGTTTCAGCGGTGCGTCGATTGGCCGGATGATCCCCATTGATAAAGTGCATCCGAACCCCGATCAGCCGCGCAAAGCGTTGGGCGATTTGTCTGAACTGGTCCAATCTGTGAGGGAAAAGGGTGTGCTCGAGCCCTTGCTGGTCCGCTACATGCCGCGCGAAGACGCCTATTACATCATTTCAGGCGAGCGCCGTTACCATGCCTCGCGCGCCGCGGGACTCCGCGAAGTGCCCTGCATCGAAAAAATCGCCGACGATGCGGAAACGCTCGAACTCGCTTTAATCGAAAATCGTCAGCGCAAGGATTTGACCGCTTTCGAGGAAGCGGACGGCCTTTTCCGTCTCGCCGAGCAATTCGATTACACCCACGACGACATCGCCAAGAAAATTGGACGCGCGCGCTCGTCTGTGACGGAAACGCTTTCGATCCGCATGATTCCGGATGCGATTCGCCGCTTGTGCATCGAGAAGGGCGTAACTTCGAAATCGCTGCTGTTGCAAGTCGCGCGGCAGCCGAATGAAAAGAAAATGCACGAAATCGTCATGCAGATCGCGCAAAGTGGCTTGACGCGCGATGAAGCTCGCCGTGTCCGTCAGGAAGAGAAGGACGCCGACACGCGTCCGCGCCCATTCGTCTTCGACTATCATTCCCCGGATTCGGCGTACCACTTCCGCATCCAGTTCCGCCGCAGCCAGATCTCGCGCGACGAACTAATCCGTTCGCTCCGCCAAATCTTGTCCGAACTGGAAGGGGGCGCCGTCTCCTCCTCCGCCGCCTGAGACTGGCCGGAGCGTTCGCATCGTTTCTGCGCTATGATTTCTTCCGACGGATATTTCCTCAAGGCCCTTCGCGCCAGGAAGTCGCCGAATTTCTGAGAGGACAAGGCTACTGCAAGAGTTGAATTCTCCTCCCGAAACGTCGCACACTAAGAAGATGTCAATCACGCACGATTTGATCTGCATCGGTGCTGGGCCAACGGGACTCGCCTGCGCCATTGAAGCCAGGCGCGCCGGCCTGCGTCCGCTGGTCATCGACAAAGGCTGCCTCTGCAATTCGCTCTATCACTATCCCACCAACATGCAATTTTTCACCACGCCGGAGCGTATGGAAATCGGTGACTTGCCCATGACCACTGTTGGCGGCAAGCCCACGCGCGCCGAAGCCCTGAAATATTATCGCCGCGCGGTCGAGCACTATGGCGTCGAGGTTCGCCTCTACGAAAAAGTCGAAGGAATCGCCGGACACGATGGCGCATTCCTGGTCGATTCGCGTGAGACGGACGGCGGAGCGCCACATCAATACCGTGCCCGAAAAATCGTTCTTGCGACGGGTTACTATGACCTGCCGAATTTTCTGAATGTCCCCGGCGAGGAATTGCCGCACGTCTCGCACTATTATCGCGACGCTCATCCGCTCTGGGAAAAGGAAGTCGTGGTCATCGGCGCCAAAAATTCCGCTGCGGAAACGGCGCTGGATTTATTTCGCTCCGGCGCCAAAGTCACTCTCGTGCATCGCGGCTCCGAACTGGGCAAGAGCCTGAAATACTGGGTCAGGCCAGACATCGAAAATCGCATTCGCTCCGGCGAAATTCGCGCGCGATTCAACACGCGCGTCGCCAGATTCGAGCCCGATTCCGTGATTGTGCAGAACGGCGGTGACGTTCAGAATCTTCCGGCCTTTCGAGTTTTTGCCATGACCGGCTATCATCCCGATTTTTCTTTCCTGGAGAGCCTCGGAATCCGCCTCGATCCCAAAACGCGCAAGCCGGATTGCAATTTGGAAACGCTCGAAAGCAATATCCCCGGAATTTATCTGGCTGGCGTTTTGCTCGGAGGCCTGCACACCGGCGAAATTTTCATCGAGAATGGACGTTTCCACGGCAGGCAAATTATCGCCGCCATCACCGGCCGTCCCGGACCCCAAGAACCCGGGCCCGTTTCTCCCCCCGGAGAATAAATTCGCAAACTCCCAGCGATGTTACGTACGCTTTTGCTCACGGCCTTCGGCGCGTAATGTACGGCGAAACAAAAAGACGCCGCAGCATTTGCGTTTGCGCCCCGTGGCGCTCTTTGTTAAAGTAAGCGCTTATGGCATCGGTCGTCAAAGAATTCTTCCGCACCTTCGTCATCCTCTACAAGGGCTTCAAGGTGACATTCATCACCATGTTCAAGAAGCCCACCACGGAGAATTATCCTGCGGAACCCGTCCACTTCCAGGCGCGCTATCGTGGGATTCACGTGCTGCAACGCGACGAGAACGGCCTCGAAAAATGCGTTGCGTGTTTTCTTTGCGCCGCAGCGTGCCCCGCCAATTGCATTTACATCGAAGCTGCCGAAAACACCGCCGACAATCGCATCTCTGACGCCGACCGCTACGCCAAGGTCTACAACATCGATTATTCCCGCTGCATCTTTTGCGGCTATTGCGTCGAGGCTTGCCCCACCGATGCCATCACCCACGGGCACGGATTTGAACTCGCTCCCTACGACATCAACGCCATGATTTATCGCAAGGAAAAACTCCTCGAGCCCTGGCCTCCGCCCAAAGTCACTTCCCGCTCTTCCACTCCTTCTCCCGTCGCCGCCACCCGCTGAGTTTCGTATGCTGCCATCCCGGACCCGTTCGCGCCTTGTGCGAACGGTGTGAAAGCTTTGCTGTTATCTAACTCTCTGGTAGACAATTGTTTGTCGGCTGGAGGGCCAGCCACACAATTTGTAAGACCGGTGCAGGGCCGCGGAGACGCGACCTTTTTGTTTTTATGGCTGCCATCAACACGCACAACGCAACATTCCACGATGCGCCATCGCCACCCTTCATCGCCTCCGCCCGGACCAGATCGCCGAAGACGGCCACTGGGTCGAGCCGCCGAAGCACTCCCTCGTCACCCACGTCCACCTCACTGAGCAGCACGCTGCAGCCCCAGCGAATGCAGGCCGACACTCTCCTGCTCACAATGCAGCGGAAGACGGCGCGGAAGACAGCGCGCAAAGCAGCACACAAACCAACGCCCGGGCTGTCTTTTCGAACGCATCTGACGCGCCGACGGCCAGTCTACGCGTCCCTGCTCTCGACGATGTGCTGCACTCGGACCCCCACAAAACCCCTGCGTCCGCGCAAAAGCCGTCCCCGGTTCGTCCTAATCCAAACCGCGACAGTGATTTGGACGCCTTTCCCGCCCGTGAAGATCGGTACACAAAACGCCAGTCGCGAAAGGCCAAGCCAAGGAAAAACGCGGCGGATAGGAATTTCTAATCGGGACTAAAATGCGCCTTTTTTCAGACGAGAACGAATTACAGAGCGAATTGCCGAGCACTGATAACTTGCTCGGAGTTACAGGAAAGGAGGTCGGGATTGCTAGCCACTAGCCACTGCCTTTCTTCTTTCGCGCTGCCGCGATGGGGGCGGCGGGTTCGGTCATGCGGTAGGGGTCGAGGATTTCTTTCATCAGCTTTTCGTCGAGCAGTTTGCGCTCCAGGGCGATTTCCGTAACGGGCTTGCCGGTTTTGACACTTTCCTTGGCAATCTCCGCCGCCGCCGCATAGCCGATGTAAGGATTGAGCGCCGCCGCAATCGAAATCGTCGCGTTCGCATAGTAGCGGCACCGTTCCTCGTTGGCCTTGATTCCATCGACACACTTTTCGGCCAGCACGCGCATCGTGTTCTTCATAATCTCGGCGGAGTGCAGAACGTTCCACGCCATCGTCGGCATCATCACGTTCAATTCCAATTGTCCGGCCTGCACGGCAAGCGCCGTCGCCACGTCCGCGCCAACCGTTTGAAACCCAACCATCGCGGTTAGTTCCGCCATGACGGGGTTTATTTTCCCCGGCATGATGGACGAGCCCGGTTGCAGCGCTGGCAACAATATTTCCGCGAGCCCCGTGTTTGGCCCGCTCGAAAGCAGCCGCAGGTCGTTCGATATGCGAATCAATTCCAGAGCCAAATTGCGCAGCGCGGAAGACGCCGTCGACATTGCGAGATTCGATTGCATTGCGTATCGTAGGTCTTCCGCGGGAACGAGTTTTTGCGCGGAGATTTTGCTCAGCTTCGCGACAACCAGCTTCTGGTATTTTGGGTGCGTATTGACGCCCGTCCCGACCGCCGATCCCCCCAAGCCAATTTCTCCCAGCAGAACCTGCGCGCCGCGGATCACTTCGCCTGCACGATTTATCGCCGTCGCATACGCGCGAAACTCCTGTCCCAGGCGGATCGGAACAGCGTCCATCATATGTGTCCGGCCCGACTTGAGGATTCGGTCGAACTCCTTGCCCTTGCGCGACAACGAATCTTCCAGCTTGCCGCAAGCGTCCAGAACTTCGTCGAGCAGGAACAGCGACGCCAGGCGCATCGCCGTCGGGAAAACATCGTTTGTGGACTGCCCGAAGTTAACGTGATCGTTCGGATGGCACACCGAATAATCTCCGCGCTTGCCGCCGAGAAACTCAATCGCGCGGTTCGCGATCACTTCGTTCACGTTCATGTGAAACGAAACGCCGGCGCCCGCTTGATACACGTCAACAAGAAATTGATCGTTCAACTTTCCGGAAACAACTTCGTCTGTGGCGCGAACAATTGCGCGCGCGATCTGAGGCGAAACTAGTTCGAGTTCCTCATTCGCCAAAGCGGCGGCCTTCTTGATGAAACCGATCGACTGGATCAGCCTCGGATGCGCGTGATAACCGCTGATCGGATAATTGTCGATGGCCCTCTGCGTTTGAATTCCGTAATACGCGTCCTCGGGCACGCCTTTCTCGCCGAGCGAGTCTTTCTCGATCCGTTCCTTCATTTCATAACTCCTCACGCCGAGCGCCACGGAGACATTCCGGCAGTGACAGCCCATTTGTTATCAGCACAAGAGAATTCAGCGCCCAGTGCCCGTGCGGTCAGCGAGAAAGAATACCACACACGAATCGCGACTCAGCTATCGCAGGCCCCCACAGCTTTCGGAAGGTTCGTGTAATCTATAGGGAGTGCGAAGAAAATGTAGTTCGGGATGCGTGGAATACAGGCTGTGGAACACGCTTCGGACGCGGATCGCTACAACAACGACGTAACCACAGAGTAGAGAGTTGTCGAACACGCTTGGGCCGGATCGGCCAGCGTCGCGCGAACCAAGGGCCCAGCAACCGACTTGGCAATCCGAGAGAAGGGGAACCGTAGAAGAGAAGCGGCGCGCTTACAGAAGCGGGGGCAGGGAGGCATTTCGAGCGCACGGTTTCTCGAACGAAGTCTGCGAGCCTCTCGCAAGGTAGTCGAGCGGGGACTTCGTAGTCTTCATGTACAACCTCCGGTTTTCACTGAAGCGGGCCCAAGAGAAGCAGCCGACGCGCGACTGGAGGAAAAGCGATGCGGCAAGCGCGTGTGGTTTCCTTGCAGGGAGAACGGCAACCAGGGGCGGTACGGCGTGACAAACGCGAGTACATGCGGCAGCGGCGGGCCAATCCGGAGAATGGCGCGCGAGTGGTGGCGATGCGGCAACGAAAAAACGCAAAACGAAAAGCAGCGGTCGCGAGACACAGGCCAGAAAGTGTGCTCGTTTCGCCGGAGGCACACGGCGGGAAAGCGGATGGAGAGATTGATTGCGACGGAGGCGGGATTCAAGCCTTGTGTACGCGCTGTGCTACGCGGAATGTTCGGCGTGAACGGCGCTCAAGCAACGGATGAGGCGAGAATTCTTGGCGGGGGAAGTTTAGTGTACCAAATTAGTTGCTGTGGCATAACGAATGCAAAGTTTTGGGTGGCTGCCGCGATTCGGGCTAGAATACGCCGGTCATGAACACGCTCCCACGGCTGGTTTCGCGGGCGACGGCTGCAGCCGGTCTTTCCTTGATTTTGGTGTTGGCGCTGGCGGGAATCTTGATGCAGCAACGTGGACTTGCGGCGGCCACGCGGCAGAGGGTTCTCGCAAACGAGGCTGCCGTGACGGACATTCGCACCGGTGGAGCACGACACGGCCCGTTTGCAACCGCCACACAAGCCGCGTCTGGCGCGCGAGCGCAGCAAGAATCGCCCCCGGAAGCGCAACCGCAGCAGCAATCCTCACCTGAGCAGAAACAGCGACAGCCGCTTGCTGAGCGGCGGGCGGTGGGCGAGCGGCGAATTGCGACGCGGAGGGAGCCGAAACTTTCGCGCGCGCAGGTTGCGGCGCTGCTGCGGCGGAAGATTAAATATGTGTTTGTGCTGTATCAGGAGAACCGGTCGTTCGATTCGTACTTCGGCACGTTTCCCGACGCCGAGGGAATTTTCAGCCACCCCGCAAAAGCCACTCACGGATTTTACCAGCCACTGACGAACGTCGACGGAACGGCGGGCGTGATTCATCCTTTCCGGATCGGTCCAAAGGAATTTGCTGCTGACACGGATGACGTGGATCATTCGCATCCCGGCATCGTGGCGAAAATGAATATCGAGGACGGCGTTCCGCGGATGGATCAGTTCGCGATGGCGGAGGAGCGCAAGCACGAAAGGCCTGTCAAGGGCGCCACTGCGGCCAGCTCGGCGGAAACGGGTAAACCGTCGCTTGCGGCGAAACAAATGGGCGAGCTGGCGATGGCCTATGAAGATTGTGACACGGTTCCGTTTTTGTGGCGCTACGCGGACCGCTTTGTGCTGTTCGATCACATTTTCCAGGAAATGACCGGGCCGTCGACGCTGGGGAATATAGCGATCATCGCGGCGCAGACGGGCCAGACGCAGTGGGCGCTGCATCCGGAGGAAGCGTACAAGGACAACGGAGCGCGCGACCCGGGCGTGCCGGTGCTGAATGACGACGATCCGTTGTGGGGCTCGCCGCTCGATCCCACTCCGCAGGCGGACAGGATGCCCGTAAATCCGCGCGACCTGAAGAAGAAGGGAGCCGAATCTCAAACGGCGCTCAATCTGACCTTTGCATCGCTGCCGCTGACATTGTTGGGCGAGGACGCGATTACGGTGGCGAAATCCGACACGGATGCGAAGCGGGATCTGGCCGACGTGCAGGACGACATTCCGTTCATCGCGAGTCACGACAACCAGAGTGTGGCGTTTGGCTGGTACGAAGAAGGTTACGGGAAAGAGCCGACGGATGCGGACGATGATGATGATCCGGTGGACGCGTACGGGCTGCACGCTTCGTACATCACGCATCACAACGGGCCGCAATATTTCGGTTACGTGGCCAACAATCCGAAAATCCGCACGCAATTGCACAGCCTGCAGGATTTTTTTAGCGCGCTGGACGAAAAAACTCTGCCAAAGGAAGGCGGCGTTTTCTACGTAAAAGGCGGCTACCGGAATATATTTCATCTGAAGCCGGCGGATCCGGACGCGAAGGTGCAGAAGAGATTTCTGGGCGACGACGATCATCCGGCCTACTCGGATGCGCAGATCAGCGAAGCGATGCTGGCGCAAGCGATCAACAAAATCGCGGCGAGCCCGTATTGGAGCGAGAGCGCAATTATTATTACCTGGGACGATTCGGAGGGTGACTACGATCACGTGCCGCCGCCGATTCGCGCGAAGGGGCCGGACGGTTCGCCGATCAGCGACGGTCCGCGCGTTCCGCTGATTTTGATTTCGCCTTACGCGCGCGCGCACTACGTGGCGCATGCGGCGGGGAATCATGCGTCGGTCGTCAAATTTATCGATACGGTTTTCGCGCGCACGCCGCTGGCTCTGTTGCCCGATGAGCAGCGAGGGCGCCAGCTCGGCGAAAAAGAACTTCGGCAGAGCGATTTGGGCCCGCAAGACGCGTTGACGCCCGGTGTTACGGACCTGGCCGACGGTTTCAGTCCGTTGAGGCTTTCGGGGAAGGTGGCGCCTTTGCCTCCCGCTTACGCGGAGATTCCCGACGCGTTGGTGAAGCGTCTGCCGGCGGAAACGAACTATGGCTGCGCGGCGTTGGGAATCGTCACCACAGATCGGCAGCAGAAAATCCGCAACGCAATTCCGCACGATTTCAATCCCCGTCCGCTGACCAATCCCAGCCAGTAAAAATTGCCTGGGGCCTGAAGCTGTCGGGTAAAGCCTCGATTGACGCGCATGGCCCCCGCGCCTACACCTCTTAAGAGGACTCGAAGAGACCCCCCCCTCTGAGCCGCGTCCTTCGCCGCGGAGTCAAGTGCGTTTACCAGCCGGCAGAACCGAAGACCGAGCGGCAATCAGCGTGTCTGTTTGTCTGATACCTCCGGAGGATTCACCGTACTCGGAAATCGCGCACACGGAGAACGTCAGCTCGCACGGCGCCCGCGTGATTGCAAGTAAACTGTGGCAGGCGGGGAAATCGGCGCTCGTGCGCTCAGAGGAAGGCCAATTCGAATGGACCGGGCGCGTGGTCTACTGCGAGCGCTTGCCGAACGGGAAGTTTGCGGTGGGTCTGCAACGCTCGCGCGCGTGAAGGGAAAGGAGGAGTACACCATACTTTCCAGGAATTCAAATTACATCATTGGCCAACACGCTGGGCGGATTTGCTTGCGGCGGGCGAAAAAGCTATAATGCACATATATGGAGTGGCGGTGGTGCAGGGAGTTGCTGTTTACCGAATGCCGGAGCTGAATTTGGCGCTGGCAAGCAACAAACGCCAGGTAATCGCTCCCTGACGATGGCTCGGTGATGTTTGAAGGCCCGATCCGGTCGTCGAAGGGGACCGCAGTACAAGTATTAAACAAAGCGCACGCCGCCTGAAGTGATTTTTTAGGGAGCGGCGAGATGCTGACTCAAAACCTCGCTAAGAACACGTTCCGGTCAGAATCCTGCGTTCGCGGCGGTATTGCGCAGAGCTTTCGGAGCTTGGGCGGTTCGTTATGCCCCATTTCAAAGCCACAGATTCTGAGGTTGAGATTCCTGCGTTTACGGAAAGGGAACCCGGTTATGGAGTGTGCAATTTTGAGCAGAAAAGTTTCCCGGGATGATTGTAAATAACTGTCCGGGGAGGGTGGTGCCGACGTGAACCAGACCAAGAGCGTAGTGAAAAGCAGGGCAAGACGGACAGGACGGCGGAAACGACCCTTTGACTCGCTGACATTTTTGACTTCAGCCGGCCTTGGTCACAAGGCGGAGGCGCGCCGGAAGCGCGAAGTGATTTTCTCGGAAGGCGACCCATCGAAGAATGTTTATTACATTCGCGAAGGCAGCGTGAAGTTGTCGGTAACGTCGAAGGAAGGGAAGGAAGCGGTGGTCGGAATCCTGGGGCCAACGGACTTTTTTGGCGAGGATGGAATCGCGGGGACGAAAGTGTGCATGTCGACAGCGACCGCGGCGACCGAATGCGATCTGGTGAGGATCGACAACAAGCGGATGGCGCAAGTGCTCCACGGGGATCGCGATTTCTCCGATTTCTTTATGAGCTATCTGTTGACGCGGAAAGCGCGCGTGGAAGCGGACCTGGTCGACCAATTATTCAATTCGAGCGAGAAGCGGCTGGCGCGCACCTTGCTGATGATGGCGCGGTACGGGCGCGAGGGCGCGACGGAGTCAACGATTCCAAAGGTGAGCCAGGAAACGCTGGCGTCGATGGTGGGCACGACGCGCTCGCGCATCAGTTTCTTCATGAACAAGTTTCGGAAGATGGGATTCATCAAGTACAACGGCGGCATGCAGGTCCACGGGTCGCTGTTGAACGTGCTGCTGCACGATTGACGCGCGCCCCGATACAACGGTGCGCCAACGCCGAGCGGCGAAAGAATGAAAGCGGAAAAAACCTCAGGTCCGTCCCGATAAAAATCATCGGGATGGGACCTGAACGACATAAATACGGCCCGCCGAACATGCGTCCTGCTTGTCGAAACCACCGCGTGGTTTGCGAAATTAACTAATTTCAGAAGTGGTCAATTTAGCGCAGACACGTACGGGGGCGGCGGACTAGACTCCATTTGCTCATTCCCCATCCTCATGAAGATAAGCCTGCCACCGTAGCGTGGTCGGGAGGTCAGTCATGGCAGAACCAGGACGCGCTACCTACCCCGAAGGAACAGCAGAAGAGCGCACGCGCCAATCCGCGGAGAATCCGGCGAGTTGGATGGAACCGGAGACCGCCGAAGCGTTGTTGGCCAAGCTGAAGAATCTACACGCCCAGGCGGAATGGCGCAGTCAGCTACTAGATGTTCACGAAACGCTGCATGACAACGAGCGGCGTTTCCGCGAAATGATTGACGCGCTGCCGGCAGCCATTTACACGACAGATGCCGAAGGCCGCCTGACGCACTTCAATCCCGCCGCTATCAGACTCTCCTGTCGCGTGCCAGACGTCGGCAGCGACAAATGGTGCGTCAGCTGGAAGCTGTTCTGGCCGGACGGCACTCCCATGCCGCATGCAGAATCTCCGATGGCCCTGGCGCTCAAGAAGGGCCGCGCGATACGCGACGCCGAAATCATTGCCGAGCGGCCGGACGGCAGGCGCTTGTGGCTGTCTGTGTATCCCACACCGCTGCGTGACGCCGAGGGGCGGATCATCGGCGGCATCAACATGCTGGTGGATAGGACAGAACAAAAACGCTACGAGGCGAAGCTGCGAGAGAGCGAGGAGCGGTACCGGGTTCTCGCGGGCAAGCTGGATGCGGAAGCGCGCGCTCGGACAAAAGAACTGGAAGAGCGGAACGTCGAGATCCATGAGCAGGCGGAACGGCTTCGACTGCTGTCCAATCGTTTGATGCAAACGCAAGACGACGAGCGGCGCAGCATTGCGCGCGAATTACACGACAGCGTGGGGCAGTATCTGGCGGCGCTGGGGATGTCGATCGAATCGGCGAGGCGAAGCATAAAGGAAATCCCGCCGCAAGTTGCCGAGAAGCTCGACCAAGCAACCGAGATTGTGGGGAAATGCTCGTCGGAGATTCGCACGCTCTCGCATTTGCTGCATCCGCCGCTGCTGGAGGAACTGGGACTGGCATCGGCGATTGAGTGGTACGTGGAAGGATTTGCGCTCCGGAGCAACATGGAAGTGCAGCTGCAAATCCCGCCCAAGTTGCGGCGTCTGGAGGAGCCGGTTGAGCTGGCGTTGTTTCGCGTGCTGCAGGAATGCCTGACCAATATTCACCGGCATTCGGGAAGCAAGACGGCGGTCGTGACGGTGGAGGCGGATGAGCAGCAGGTAAAACTCGAAGTGAGCGACCAGGGGAGGGGAATTCTGGAACCGTTGCTCGAGACGAGATTCACCGCACCGAAGAGACTGGGCGTGGGAATCAACGGAATGCGTGAACGCTTGAAGGGCCTGAACGGAACGCTGGAAATTCATTCCACGAATCTGGGCACCACGGCGCGAGCCATTATTCCTCTGCAGCCGG
>JBAUEX010000305.1:0-2019 GCA_049678845.1 Candidatus Acidiferrales bacterium | reverse complement strand
GTATAAAAGCGCGGAGGGCATTTACGCTCAAGGTGATGTCGCCGAGAGCGTAATTTACTTACAAAGCGGCGGTGTGAAGCTCACCGTCCTCAATGAGGTCGGCAAAGAGGCGGTTGTCGCCATTTTGGGAGCGGGTGACTTCTTTGGTGAGGGCTCGCTGGCAGGTCAACCTGTTCGTATAGGAACGGCTACCGCGATCGCGCCTAGCCCGGATTTCTCACCAGGAATGAACAAAGAGGATTAATTCGAAGTAGAAAAAGGCCGTCATCTCAGGCATAACTGCGTTGTCTAGTCGAAGTAAATGCCAAGAGAAGGGCGGCCTTTCTAATGACAGAGTGTAACCAGTCGCAGTTCGAGTTTGAAGTGCATTTTTCGCGGCGGGTGGTGGCGGGGTTTTCCGGCGAACGGCTGACCACCGAGGGCGGGGGACTGTTGTTGCGCGCGACGGATCGCAAGATCGGGTTGCTACGGCGCGTGGTGAGTTGCTTCAGCGACGCTCGCGATCCGCAGCGCATCGAGCATGCGCTTTCCGAGATGCTGGCGCAGCGCATCTACGGCTTAGCGCTAGGCTACGAAGACCTGAACGATCACGAAGAGCTGCGCAACGATCCGCTGCTCGGGATGCTGGCCGGGAGGCGCGATCTGGACGCACCGCTGGCCGGGAAGAGTACCCTGAACCGGTTGGAACTGACACCCGTTGGTTCTCCTGCCGCGGAACGTTACAACAAGATCGGTTATTCTGCCGAAGCGCTCGACGAACTGCTGGTCGATCTCTTTTTGGAAGCGCATCCGCGCGCGCCGCGCGAAATCGTGCTGGACTTGGACGCCACCGATACGCCGCTGCACGGACGGCAGGAAGCGCGCTTTTTCCACGGCTACTACGGGCACTACTGCTATCTGCCACTGTATGTGTTCTGCGGAGATCATCTGCTGTGTGCGCGGCTGCGGCCCTCGAACATCGACGCCAGCGCCGGAAGTCTCGAAGAAGTGCAGCACATCGTGCGGCAGATTCGCGCGCGGTGGCCGAAGGTGAAGATTATTCTGCGCGCGGACTCGGGCTTCTGCCGCGAGGAATTGCTGGCTTGGTGCGAAAACAACGAGGTGGACTATGTATTCGGCTTCGCGCGCAACCAGCGATTGCGACGGATCATCGGGCGCGCGATGCAGGAAGCCAAGCAAGAGCACCGGCGCACGGGAAAACCGGCGCGGGTGTTCACGGAGTTTGCTTATCGCACGAAGAAAAGCTGGTCGCGGGCGCGGCGCGTAGTGGCCAAAGCGGAACAGATCGAAGGCAAGGAAAATCCCCGCTACCTGGTCACGTCGCTCGACAAAGAAGCCTGGTCCGCGCAGCAACTCTATGAGCAGCTCTACTGTGCGCGGGGCGAGATGGAAAATCGCATCAAAGAGCAGTTGAGCCTGTTCAGCGACCGGCTGAGCACGGAGACGCTGCGGGCCAATCAATTGCGGCTGTACTTTTCCTCGCTCGCTTACGTGCTGCTGGAAGCGCTGCGGCGGCTGGGCCTGGCGAACACGGAATGGGCCGAAGCCCAGGTCGACACCATCCGGCTGAAGCTCCTGAAAATCGCCGCCGAGGTGCGCATCACCGCACGCCGTATGTGGATCCGCTATAGCTGCGCGTATCCCTGGCAGAACGTCTTCGCCGCAGCGTACACCGCTCTGCGCTGCTGAAAAACCCCACCGCTCACCAAACAGATCGATCGTCCCGCGCTCCCGGCGAAGTGCGCGCAAAAACCGCTTCACCGTCAATCGAGCCTCGATCAACACCGCACAAAATCAAAAACCGCCCGCCGCCCCTGTCCCACGCACCAAAATCAAACCTCCACCGCCCACTTCACAACCTCAATACCCAACTGGTGAGAAATCCGGGCTAGCACTGTGCTTGTCATGGACAAGAATGAGATGTTCACGGTGCTTCACGCGGAGCACGGCCTCTCCGACCTGTTCATCAAGTTCATGCTGACACGGAACATCCGAATCGAGGCTGACCTGGTCGATCAG
>JBAUEX010000304.1:0-3594 GCA_049678845.1 Candidatus Acidiferrales bacterium | reverse complement strand
GCTGAGCATGACAAAGCAGAGGCAAAGTCATCCAGAAGTTGCGATAACTCAGTGAGTTACAGCGGCACCTTGGACTACCAAACCAATGCGTAAAGAGCCAAAAACGCCTAAATCGAGCGGTCGGAAGCGCCAAGCCGTGAGCGGCCGGCGCAATTTACTCAAGTTCCGCGAACAGAATTCACGCCCCGCTTTGGCGCACGGAGTCCACACCGTTATCGCCACTGGCGGTCGCCAGATGCCGCCCGTGCCGCACGCAGACGAAATTCGCGCCGACGTTGACGCGCTTTTGGCCGAGATGGTCAACGACCTCGGCGGCGAGAGCGAAGTAACAGCCGCGCAAAAAACAATTTTGCAGAGCCAGCGGCTTTGCTTGCTCGTTTTGGGTTTGGCTTCGAGCTATCTCAGCCGCGAAGGGATAATCAACCCCAAATCCGGGCGCCCGCACGCGCTGCTTTCCGTTGCTGCGACCTACGCGAATGCTGCGCGGTTGAACGCGGTGACTTTGGGCTTGGAACGTCGCGCGCGACAAATCGGCCCTACTTCGCTCGCTGAATACGTGGAGCAACGCGCCCAGTCCGAGCCTGAACCGGCACCAGAACCGGAAGTCATTGAGGAAACGGCTGAGGATAAACAGCAATGAAGCGACGCGAGATAAACATCATCGAAGCGATGAGCGATCCCGCGCTCTTCGCCAGCTTCTTCAAGCGCCGGCTGATTCGCGGCGACACGTGGGCCAGTTGGAAGATTTTCCTCCGCGGCTTGTTCGCCTTGCCCATGAGCGAGTCGGAAGTGGAGACTTTCCGCAAGCACACCGGCCGCGATCCGCGCGCAGAGGTATTCCGCGAAGCCTACGTCATCGTCGGGCGTCGCGGTGGAAAGTCTCTCGTCGCCGCGCTCATCGCAACGTTCTTGGCGGCGTTCAAAACCTACGATGACGTGCTCGCCCCTGGAGAGACGGGCGTGTTGGCCGTCATTGCCGCAGATCGCCGGCAGGCGCGGGTGATCCTCGGTTACATCAACGCGTTTTTCGAATCGCCGCTGCTCCGCTCGATGGTGAAAGAGCAATTGAAAGAATCGCTTGTCCTCACCAATCGCGTGCGCATCGAGATTCACACGTGCTCGTTCAAGGCAACGCGCGGCTACACGCTTATCGGCGTCATCGCTGACGAAGTCGCGTTCTGGGCTTCGGACATTTCCGCGAATCCAGATTTCGAGGTATTGAATGCGCTCCGACCTGGACTCGCAACGACAAACGGCTTGCTGCTCTGCATCAGTTCTCCGTATGCAAAGCGCGGTGCGCTTTACCAGGCATACCGGGATCATTTCGGGAAGCCGTCCGAGGTACTTGTCTGGAAAGGCACAAGCCGCGAAATGAATCCGCGGCTCAGCAAAGTAACTGTCGAACTGGCCTACATCAGCGACCCCGCCTCTGCGCGCTCCGAATATGGCGGAGAGTTTCGCGATGACGTTCAGGCGTTCATCTCGATCGAGCTCGTCGAATCCCGTGTTATTCCTGGGCGCACGGAACTGCCGCCGATGACCGGACGACCGTACGTCGCGTTTTGCGATCCCTCCGGCGGGCGCGCCGATTCGATGTGCTTGGCCATCGCGCACGTCAGTCACAAACAAATGGCCGTGCTCGATTTCGCC
Source organism: Candidatus Acidiferrales bacterium (assembly GCA_049678845.1). Classification (GTDB taxonomy): domain Bacteria; phylum Acidobacteriota; class Terriglobia; order Acidiferrales; family UBA7541; genus DAHUXN01. Next base: position 1,944 of record JBAUEX010000304.1, on the reverse strand, counting down.
ATTGAAGTGCAGCCGCCATTCAGCCCCGAGAGCGTGGCCGCGGATTTCTCTGGGGACCTCAAGCGGTATCACATCTCGGAAGTGACTGGCGACGCCTACGGCGGAGACTGGCCGCGCGAGCAATTTTCGAAACGCGGAATCGCCTACCGTGTCTCGGACAAGTCGAAAAGCGAACTGTACCTCGAGGCGCTCCCTATTTTTACCAGCGGCCGCGCCGAACTTCTCGACAATCGCAGGATAGTGACGCAATTCGCAAACCTGGAGCGACGAACCGCGCGCTCCGGTAAGGACAGTGTGGATCATCCGGCAAACGGCCATGATGACCTGTGCAACGCCGTTGCCGGCGCCTTAGCGTGCGCGGCAAAAGCCGCCAGCAGTTCCGTGAACTGCCTTGCACTTCTGCGCACGCGTGGCGGCACGCTCGATTTTGGAACACCAGGGACTGCACCAGGGACTGCCGTGCCAATCATTCGGCGGCCGGAAAGACCGGCCGTGCTGCCCTCAGACCACGCGTCGTTTTGGAAGCCGAGAGGACACTTTTAATTTCTTTTTTGAGGTGACGAAAATGACCGAGCAAAAAATTCTCGAACGCATGGCGCAGGACGCGCTCGAAGAACAAGTAGCGGCAGACCGCCGCATTGGAAAGGACTGGCCGGGGTACGCTTGTTTTTTCTGCGGCCATCACAGCGCCGATCTAGGGCCTTGCGACTGCCCGCATCCAGAATCATTCCGCTGCGCAAAGCTCAGGAGCGTTTGCCCCGGTTGCCGCGAAGCGCACAAATCCGTCGCCGCGCATCTGGAAAAGATGTTCAGCGAGCGTGTCGCACGGCGCGCCGATTCGCGTCGCTCGGCAGCATATCGTCACCTGCGCGGCGCGCTTGAAGCAATCGCCGAAAGGCTGGCGGACGCGCAGGCGAACAGGCTGCGAACGCAGCTCGGGCGCGCTGCCGATCCGTTCGACGAAGACGCCGCGCGTTTCCGTGCCGCCGTTTTGGACGCATTCCGAGCCTCGAAGTTTTTCGACTTCCAGACGCTCGCCCGCGAGATTCCCGAACAATACAAAATTGCCGACATTGAGCGCCGCGAGGTCCGTGCGTACTTCGACAGACTAAGATTTTGAGATTCACCAAATCCAATAGGAGCAATCCCATATGAGCACAGCAACCCAAGAAGTCGCAACGACGTGGCCCGTGCCGGATTTTCTGAACAGAGCCAATCGTTTACGAAACGAACTTGAAGCGGCAATCCGGGTCGAGCAGCAGAAAGCGCAGCAGGTCGCTGGCGTTCAAGATACAGCATTCGCGAAAGGACTTCCGACAGCATTAGTCGCTGGCGGAGCGGAGAAGTTGCAGAAACTTTCCGACGAGAAAGATGCTGCCAGCCTTGCCGTGAATCAAAAGCGCGAAGCGCTCAGGCACTTTCTGAACTCGGAGCGCGCGGGCTTCTTCTCACTCAGAGATCGAGCGCATGAGCGGATTCGCACAGAAATTGCCGAAAACTTTGCGCGCATGCAAATGGCCGCAACGGAAATCTGCGCCAGGCTCGAAAACCTGCTCGGCGCGGCAGCCGAGGCGGAGCGCGAGGAAAAGTTGATCCGCTTCTGGAACCGCGAAGCGCAGAGATTCAACCGGACAATTCCAGCCGTCAACGTGAACGCAATTACGAGTGCCGCCAGAATCGATCTCGGTGAAAGCATTCGTGCTCGCATCGAAGGACTGCTGCTGCAAGATAAAAACACTCGGGAGCTTTGCCGAGAGCCTCTCTCGCGTGAAGCGCAGCGGCGCGAGAGGGCAGCCGCAACCGAAGAGGCCCGAGAAGCGCAAAAAGAAGCGTACGCGAATCCGCTTAAGGAATTTTGATTTTCGGGGCCTTCAAAAGCGCAAAGCGGGCACCCGAGACGGCCCTTCGCCGAGTTCACCCGCCGCGCACACCGCTGCTCTTCGC
>JBAUEX010000303.1:0-1506 GCA_049678845.1 Candidatus Acidiferrales bacterium | reverse complement strand
GGGAAGGGGTGGCGTTTGAACCCCTTCCCCTACACCCATCTGTGGAGAAGCCTGCGTTTGCGAAATGGATTCCGTCTTCCCCTTCGAGGACGGATTTTTTGACGCCGCCGCTTTTCGGCTGAAAAATTTCGCTTCAGGAACGCCTAAGAGCGACGATTCGCAACTCGGTCGACCCACAGCACCACCCGTTTTCGCTCTGCTCAAGCACATCTCGCTTTTCCAAAGTAGATCGTGGCCGGCGTCCGATAGCCCAAGGCCTGATGCGGACGCTCCTGATTGTAAAACAAAAAATAACGCCCCAGATTCTTCACCGCCTCCCCCACCTCTTCGTAGTCGTGAAGATACACCTCTTCGTACTTCACACTGCGCCACAGGCGCTCCACAAAAATATTGTCCATCGCTCGCCCGCGCCCATCCATGCTGATGCGGATGTCGCTCTCCTCCAGCCGCTCCGTATACTCCTCGCTGGTGAACTGCGCCCCTTGATCCGTATTGAAAATCTCCGGGCACCCCGTCTTCAGCGCCCACTCCAGCGCCGCCAGGCAAAACGCGCTCTCTAACGTTACCGACACTTCCCACGCCAGCACGTAGCGGCTGAACCAGTCCAGAATCGCCACCAGATAGATAAATCCTTGGCGCAAACGAACATAGGTGATGTCGCTTCCCCAGACCTGGTTCGGCCGCTCGATCTTCATTCCCCGCAGAAGATAGGGATAGATCCGATGTCCGGGCCCCGGCTGTGACAGCCGCGGCTTGGGATAAATCGCTTCCAATCCCATCTGCCGCAACAGCCGCCGCACTCGTTTTACGTTCACCCCATAGCCTTGCTCCACCAGCCAGTGCGTCATCCGACGGACCCCATAGAACGGCGTGCGCGTGTACTGCTCGTCCAGCAGGCGCATCAACTGCAGATTTTCCCGGCTCTCGGGAACCGGCGTGTAGTACAGCCCGGCCCGCGAGATTCCTGTCAGCTCGCATTGCTCTACGATGCTGAGATCCTCGCGCTTCGCTTCGATCCATCCTCGTCGCTCCGCTAACGGGAAAGTCCAGACTTTTTTTTAAGCCAGTCCACTTCCATTTGTAATTTCCCGATCTGCTGATAGAGCTCAGCCTGCAGTTCCTCGCCGGCTCCGGCTTCCGCCGTCTTCCCGCTCGAAAAAACCTCCGCGGCTCCCTCCAGCAGTTGCTTCTTCCAGTGCGTCACCAGGTTGGGGTGAATTTCGTAATGAGAAGCAATCTCTTGGATCGTGCGCTGCCCCTTGATCGCCTCTACGGCAATCTTGGCCTTCCAATCTGCGCTGTACTGCTTTCGCTGCCGTTTCATCTGCCTCCTCCTGGAGGCAGCGAATTTTACACCTTAGCGACCTGTCTAAATTTTGGGGAGCACTTCACACTGCTCGATCTGCGCGGCAACATCCCCACCTTCATTCACATCAGTGATGGCAAGGTGCACGAGGTCAACATCCTCGACCAACTGCTGCCCGAGCCCGGCGCCTTCTACATCAT
>JBAUEX010000302.1:0-14238 GCA_049678845.1 Candidatus Acidiferrales bacterium | reverse complement strand
GCTCTATGCATTCGACGCGTCGCGCGATTACAACCCGTCGCCCAACCTCGGAAAAATACAAGCGCGTCTGCTCGCGATAAATTCCGCCGACGATTTTGTCAATCCACCCGAATTGCATGTCGACGAGCAGTTGATTCGCAAAGTCCCGCACGGGCGCTTCGTCCTGCTACCCATCACCAGCGAGACGCGCGGCCATGGGACGCATACGCTCGCGGCCGTCTGGAAAAATTATCTCGCGCAGCTGCTCGCCGAGAGTCGCCGCTAACCGTTTTCGCTCCAATTATTTGTGAGTGCCTTACATTGAAATCAGGAGCGAATTACAGTTCATTTGTGTTTGCGACCCGGGACACTACTGTCTATAATTGAACAAGTAAGAAGTTTCCAGCCCGGACTTGGCATCAGTGCTGCGTCAAGAGACTCAGAGCTTTTCTCGAGAGCCATAGCGTGGAATTCGAACGCAGGCAACACGAAAGACAGAAACTTTATTCGCCGGAATATTTCGACATGGGCGCCGAAAATGGCGGCATGATCGTGGATATCAGCGAAGACGGCCTGGGATTTCAAGCCGTTGGCCGCGTGGAGAAGGGGGCCGAACTCGAGGTTTCGTTTTCGTTGAGCGCCGGATATCGCATTTCGGCGCGCGCGCGCATCGCGTGGGTGGGCGCAAAAGGAAATTCCGGCGGCACCACGTTCACCCGCCTTCCCGCCGATTCGCGCAGCATCATTCGCGAGTGGGTGACGAAGACGGCGGAAGCAGAGGCGGCCCGTGAAGCCGCAGCTGCTGTCGAAGCAGAAATTACCGCGCCCGAAAGTGGAACTGAGGAACGTCCCTTGATCATCGAGCGCGTCGAAAGTCCTCGCGCGCCGCTGCCCGTCTCGACAGTTCCTGTAGAACTCACGCCAGAAACGTCTGTCGCCGCCGAACCGCTCATCGAGGCCGTCGAGCTGTCCGCGGAAGAAGCCGTCCGGCGAGAAATTCCAGCGGTCGAACCGCTCACGGCGCAACCTGAAATTTCCCCAACTGCCATTCCGCAGGCGGTGATTCCGGAGCCAGTTCTTCCGCAGGATGTTCGGTCGGATGTTGTGGCCGCTACGGAGCCATTTATCCCCTCAGTTGTCCTGCCAGTCGCACCGCCGATTGCTGAGCCCGTTGCGGAGCCAGTGATTGAGCGCGCTAGTCAGCAGAATCTGGAGCCGTTTGTTTCGCAAGAAGCTCAGCACGATGTCACGCCAGCTGCCCACGATGATGCCCAGCGGGATGTTCAAGCAAGTGTTGCGTCAGTCTCGCGCCCGGACACTCAACAGAATCTGGAAGTGGAGCGAGACGCGCCGTTCGCAACGCAACCCGAGGCTCGCAAGGAACCAGTTGCTTCACCTGCCGATACCAGCCGCACTCATATTTCTGCCGGCGATGCTTCGTCGGCCGATGCCTCGTCGGCAGACAGCCTCCCTCCGGCCATACATCCTTCGCCAGGAACGCCTCCCGAAATTCCAGTGGTAATTTCTCCTAAACTTTCTTCGCGGATTCCTGAGAACAAGCCGAGAGCCAGACAGACTCCAGCCGCGCCTTCGCGCACCGAGCTGCCGCGACCTGTGTTCCCGCCGCGCGATACACGCGAACTTTTTTCGCGTTCACCCTGGATTTCGGGGCAATCGCCTGCTGAGGAAGAGCGCAGCCATAAAGGACTGATTGTCGTGATCATAATTTGTCTGGTTATCGCGGCGTCGGCTGTGGGCGTGCCGTATATCGGTTCGCATCGCCAGGAGATAGGCGCGCGAATCGAAAGCATGGGCAGGAGCGTGGCCGGTGAGCCGTCCAACAATGCGTCCGCGCCACGGCAGCAGGCTTCGCAACAGCCATCGCAGCAAACTTCGCAACCTTTGCCGCAAACTGCGGCGGCGCCACCTTCCGGCACGCCGTCATCGTCAGGCGACGCAATTTCCGCGAACCCATCTGCGCCGGCCACAAAGCCTCCGCAGGCGCCTGCGGCTTCCGCTTCCACGGCAGCGACTGCGCCGCAACTTCATCGGAGTGCCCCTGCGACCAATGCTGGCTCAGGCGCCACGGCTCAGAATCCTCCCGTTGCGCCGCGTCTGTCAGCTACGGCTCCCGCAGCCGGTTCCACCGGACTTCCCCCGGCATCGGGTCAAACCGAATTTCAGCAAGCCCAAAAATATTTGAACGGCACTGGCGGCGTCGCTGCCGATCCCGCCCAAGCTGCTGAATTGTTCTGGCGATCACTGGAAAAGGGAAATATCGCTGCGGCGATTCCGCTCGCCGACCTCTACTTGCAGGGCAAGGGAGTTTCACGGAGTTGCCTGCAGGCGCGAATCCTCTTGACCGCCGCCTCCAACAAAGGCAACGCCGAAGCCACCCAAAAGCTGGGCCAGTTGCCCGAAAACTGCGAATAACCGCGCTTGCGCTTTATGCTTGCCGTCGCGCGCGCCGAAGAAGCCACGGAAACTCATTCGTCGGCTTGCGCAAAAACCATCCCGCAACGCACCTGTCCCTTCGTACAGTAGCAGGGTCAGTTCTCTTTCCGTATCGTTTGGCGGTGAAGCTCTTGCGCGCGCCCGCTTCGGCCCGCACAATTGACGTGTTGCCGCCGTCTCCTTTGTGACTTCTGGCGAGCAGCGCGCAAACCTTATTTTGCGCTCGCAGGAGACTTATTGAATGTCCCTGTCTAAAACACTGCCTAAGACGATGTTGGCCATAGCGACCGACGAAGCGGCAGAACGCCGCGGCGGCCTTCGCTATCAAGTTACTGTCGCCGCCGAAGTCATTGAGCTGATTTCAGGCACGCGTTTTTCGACGCGCACCACGGATCTTGGTCCCGGCGGCTGCTTCGTGGACACACTGATGCCGCTTCCCGTGGGCTCGAGCGTGCGTGTGCGTCTCCATAAAGACAGTATGGCGATCGAGGCTCTTGGCACGGTAACGTACTCGCAGTCGGGCCTGGGGATGGGCGTGGCATTCGACGCCATGCCGCCCGAACGGGCGCGTGCGTTGGACGCGTGGTTGGCGGAACTTACTGCTGTGAAGCCTCACAGCTTCGATGCTTCCCAAACATCGGCCCGAGCGCTGGCAAAACAGGCGCAACCCGCGGACGCAGCCCAAAGGCTGATTCGGCTGCTGGTCAAGCGCGGAGTGATCAGCGAGGCTGACGCTGCGGCGCTGCTCACCGACGCTCTTCTGTAATCCTCTTCTTCGGCTTTCAACTTCCCCGTATAATCGAGCGCTGCATTATGATTTCTGGCGACTGCGATGGGATTGAATGTCTTTGCGGGTTCGCGTGCTGACAAGGAAACGCGACTACTTCAGTTCATTTGTGACGCGACTGAAAATAAGCCTGCGCGTGGAAATTTGATTCGCATGCTTGCGGATTACGCGTGGCTTGACGCGGACAACGAAATTCTTTTTGAAGCGATCCGGCAACTTTTCACGCAGAGTCCGCTCGACATTCTGGCCCATCTTCCCGCCGAATTGACGCGACGCGGCTTTCCGGATTTGGCGTGGGAGCCGCTGAAACAGCATTCGCGACTTGCGGGCGTCGAGGCCGTCCAGCTGGCCGGCGAATTACTTCGCGCAGCGAAATAAGCATCGGCCACCGCTCTGCATTTAGTGATGCACGAGGATGGCTTGGGTCGTCTCACAACCAATTACATTGCCTTCATAAATCAGGCCGCGCTGATCACTGAAAAATGAAAATCCACACTTGTCCCCCAGATTGTGCAGCGATAATTCGTAACTTTGCGCGTCGGAAGCGACCATCATGGCGAGCGTCCAGCCGGGAACGACTTCAGGGCCCTGGCTCAGATTCAGGTTGCCAAACATCAGGCCCGCCTTTTCGTGCCTCGCGATGATACCCGAACGGTAGAGTTCAGGCCACGAGGCATAACCGCCATGCGCGCCCTTGTATTCCGCTTCGGCCGTGTTGATTAGGCGCACAACGTTCACACCGGTTGTGCGTACCGCGCTTGGAGTCTGAAACACCATCGGATCATATGGGACAGCGGGAGCGGATTCCCTCGCTTGCGCCATCGCCAACGCCGCACATGCCAAGGCGCCCGCAGCAAGAATCGCAATTGCAGTTCCCCGGAGTTTGTTCATCGCACTTCCCCTTTCAAAGATGGCTATTCTCACGAGACGTAGCTTTGGCCGTCGGTGGCGACCATCATTGCCAATGTCCAGCCGGGTTCGACAAGCAAATTCTTGAAAGTGGCGCGGCCTGGACCCGAAATCACAAATCCAACCCAGCCCTGATTGTACGTACCATCGCATACAGTCCCTACTTTCTGACCGTCCACAGAAATCGAGATCTGGTTTCCGACGTCCTCGACAGAAAGCTCTGTTCCGAAGGGCGCCGTCTGGACGACAGTGGTCCACGGAACGATTTGCGTTTCCGCATAGTCCTGCTGAGTTCCTGGGAGGAAATCCCTTCTGACGAGCTCCACGGATAATCTCTTTTTCTTGACGATGCCACTCAGGAGCAGCGCGTAATATCCGTTCGAATTCATCCGAAATACCAGGCCCGCGGCGGGGTGAGTGGCATAAGGGAATTGCGACTTAGCACCCTGCGACTGGGGCGCCGGAACTACCTTCACTGTAACAGATGCGTGAAAATCGGTCCACCACGGCCCGTAGGCGGTGATGACGTTTTTTCGAAATGTCATGGACTTTTCCGCTGCCCCGACACTGTACGGAATCGACCCACCCGTGCCCGATATCCGCATCGCATCATTGACATTGCCGATCGGCGCCGGGAGATTCAAGAGTTCGTAGCCCCCAGGGACGTAGTAGGAATCTTCATGGATCGGCCAACCGCTATGGGGGTCGGAGAAATTTTCGTAGTACGTCATTCCGCTCGGATCGCGTTTTAGGTAGGCTTCATACGGATAGGGATGGAATTTAGAAGAGACAGTGCAGGCGGCTTCGTCGAAATGCACGAATCGCGAGCCATCCCGCTGCGAGTCAACGAAATGGCGGGCGAGCACGTGCGCGCCGCGGCGATCTACTTTCACTTCGATCTTTCGCAATTGGCTTGAGCTTTTTTTTGGGTAATAAGCGAGCGTGTATTCCGATTGCAGCATGTTGGAGACCGCCAGTAGCGCTTCCTTCAGGCTGCTTCCGGATTTCGGAATAAACGATTCGGCGCCCGACTCCTGCATGAGGTCGTCAAATACGACGATTGGATTGTCGATGTCGTGGCCGGTGATGAGGGTCAGCTTTGGTTCAGGGCGTCCCTGAAAACCGAACTCGGTCCGGCTTTGCAATCCGACCATAAAAAGCTGAGCGTGCGACAAGCGCACGAGTGCGATCAATTGTTCAAGGGAAATGTGGCTATACTGGTCGACCCCATCGGAGATGACGATTACAGCGCGCCGCAAATTTTTCGAGACGCGCAGATGGCACAGAGCAGCGGCGATCGCGTCGTAAAGGGCGGACCCGCCGCTGGGAGCGGGCGCTAATGTAACGGCGGAGGGATTCAGAAGCTGTTTGCGAGTCAATTGCTCGAAAGGGCCTGTCTGATCGGTGAAATCCATTGCATAGATGTCGTCTCCGGGGCGAGCGGTGCGCATGAATTCAGCGGCAATGGCTTGAGCGGAACCCAGGGGGCCGTTGGAATTCATCGAGTTAGAAGAATCGACAAGGACGGCGATGCTGACAGGACTGTTGCCGGCATCAAAAAATGCGATCCTCTGGCTCTGGCCATTTTCAAGAATGGTAAAGTCCTTTCCGTTAAGTCCAGGAATGTTGTTTCCGTTTGCGTCCGCGACCTGCACTTCGATTGGCTGAAGATCAACCTCGACGTGCATAACGGGTACCCGGGATTGTGCCGCCGCTTGCGCCATCGCCAATGCCGCGCACGTCAAGGCTCTCGCAGCAAAAATCGCAATTGCGCTTCCCCTGAGTTTGTTCACCGCACTTCCTCCCTTCGTAAGCAGCCCCTCCGAAAACAAAAGCAGATTCCTCGTCGCCTTTGCTTCTCGGAATGACACCCCATGGTTGTTTCCCCCCTTTTACAGATTCAGGATTTCGAAGTCGTCGTTCGCGCTGGCGGCAAATTTGGTTTTGCGATGCGCAGCGCCGGGCGCGGCATTATCCGGACCAGCCCAGTTTCCGGGGATGCGATGGCCGCAGGTGGGACATGCGCCGCCGACGATGCGATTCTGCAGCACATTGTGCCAGGAACGCTTGACCAGAAGCTCGCCGCATTCGGGACAAGAAGTGTTCGCAGCGTCGCTGAAAATATTCCCTTCGTAGACATAATGCAATCCCGCGTCGAGAGCAATTTTGCGCGCGCGATGGAGCGTTTCGGGAGGCGTGCGTGGTTTGTCGCGCAGTTTGAAATCGGGATGAAACGCGGTGAAGTGCAAGGGTACGTCGGGACCAAGATTCGCAAGAATCCAATCGGCTAGTTCGCGCGTTTCGGCTTCGCCGTCGTTGAGAGTGGGGATCATTAAATTTGTGAGCTCGAACCAAACATGCGTTTCATTTTTCAGGCGCAAGAGTGTTTCGAGGACAGGCTCGAGATGCGTCAGCGTAACCTTGCCGTAGAAATTCTCCGTGAAGGCTTTCAAATCGACGTTCGCCGCGTCGATGTGGCCATAAACATCGTGAAAAGCTTCGCGGGTGATGTAGCCATTCGTCACCATCACCGTTTTCAGGCCGCGCTGGTGCGCGACGTGGCAAATGTCGATGACGTATTCGGCCCAGATGGTGGGCTCGTTATACGTAAACGCGATTGAGGGGCAGCCGTGATGGATGGCGAGTTCGACTACTTGCGCGGGTTCGAGATGCGTGGAGTGCACCTGGTCGCTGCGCGATTTCGAGATGTCCCAGTTCTGGCAGAAGAAGCAGCCCATGTTGCAGCCCGCGGTGCCGAGCGAAAGAATTTTTGTGCCGGGGAGAAAATGACTGAGCGGCTTTTTCTCGATGGGATCAATCTGAATGGCGGCAGGCGATGCGTAGCCGAGGCTGTAAAGTTTTCCGCCTTGATTGACGCGAATGAAGCAGAAGCCGGCTTGTCCATCTCCGATATGGCAGTGGCGCGGGCAGAGATAGCAATGCACTTTGCCGTTGGCGTCGATATCCCACCAGCGGGCTTCGTGAAGCGCATCGGATCTTTGGAAGATTTTCAGGTCGGTCATTTTTCGCTTCCAAGAACGTCAAAAACGCGTCCTGCTAAAACAGCGTTTTTGTACCGATTAGAATTGACGCCGGTTGTTTGTTTTGTGTGAGTTCCACGAAATTCTAATAATTTGTTGTGCCGATTAGAAATGGGCGAAATTGGGCTGGCTTGTGACTTCCAATTGGGGGATGTTACGCGCGGGCCATTTTGCTTCTGCTGCTGGGTTGCCGCTTGCATCGAACTGCTCGGCCTCTGAAAGAGCGTAGCACAATGGAGTGGTTTTGTCAGAAGCGGCATTATGGAAACAGTGACATCCTATGACGAGCCAGCGCTGCAAACCCGTCGCTCGATTGCATCCCGGGCGGCTTACGGGCATCCTATAGGCCAGCGGGTGCCGCAACCCTTTGAATTTCCCAAATCGAGGAGGACGGTATGGCGATACGAGATGGGTTTTTGCCGGAGTTTGATCATGAAGTAGCGAACACGCGGAAGGTGTTGGAGCGCGTCCCGGAGGGCAAGCCAGACTACAAGCCGCACGAGAAGTCGATGGCAATGGGGCGGCTGGCGGGGCACACAGCTGAAATTCCGGGCTGGGCGAAGGAGACGATTCTGCGAGATTCCATCGAAGTGGGCGCAGGCGCGGCGCAGCAATCGGGCCCGCTGGTGATGGCGTCGCGGAAGCAACTCCTGGAGGAGTTCGACAAGCGCGCGGCGGCGGGGCGCGCGGCGATTGCGGGAGCGAGCGATGAAGAGTTCATGAAGCTGTGGTCGCTGATCGCCAACGGCAAAACGATTTTCACGCTGCCGAAGATCGCGGTGCTGCGCGGATTCGTGATGAATCACATGATTCATCATCGCGCGCAACTCGGCGTGTACCTGCGGCTGAACGATGTGGCAGTGCCGTCCATTTATGGGCCTTCGGCGGACGAGCAGGTGTTTTAGCCGGAGAAAGGCTAGTCAATCGCCGATTCAGAGGCGGGAATTGCGTTTCTGAGCGCGGCGAAGCTCGGCGGCCCAGGCGGCGAAGCTTTTCATCCTGGCGCGTTCGCGCCACATGAGATGCAGGAATTTGCGCGCGTCGAGGTTGTCGGCTTCCGCGCCGAAAAAAGTCTCCATGCGCCACTGCAAATACGGACTGCGCCAGGGACGCAGGCGATAGCCCTTGGCGACCATCCAGTAATAGCGCAACGCGTCGAGCATCCGGCCTCTACTAAGAACAAATCGTGCTGACACAGAAATGCGGGCCAGCAGGTAGTGCACTCAGGAAGCGGAGTGCACACGTTGCCGGCCCGCACAAGATACGTTGAGAGACGCGGATTGCGCGAGAGAAAAGTTTTTTGCGCGACGGCGTTACTTGGCGGCCGTGATTGACTTGACCGTGATGGTGTCGCCGTTTAGCGTGCCGGTGACTTTCACATTGGCTCCGGCGAACGCCTCTGGAGCTTTCTGGTCACTCAGTTGATACACTTTCCCCGCGGGATCGACGAGGACGAATTTGCTGCCGTCCTTGACGCATTTCAGTGTGCAATCCTTCGCGCTGCCCTCCATCATGTGACTCGCGCCGCACATGCTGTCGCTGATCGCGCCGGTGAATGTTCGCTGCTTCTGGGCGGCCACTGCCAGAGTCGCTACGATCAAAATTGCGCTGCACAACAGTCCTGCTTTCCTCATGACCACGCTCCTCGATAAGTTGAAATGAAAACCAAAGCTCGCTAGTAAGATAGATGCCAATCTCGTCTGCCGCGACTCGAATTGCCGTGCCCGACGCGCTCGTGCCAGCAGAGGGTTGTTTCGCAACAACCAAAGTACGCACAAAGGCGCGCCTTCGGATTCGGGGACACCTACTTCTTGGCTGATCCCTTCAATTCGGCGGCAGCGGCGTCGAAGAATTGCTGGATGATTTTTTTCGAAGCGACTTCGATCATGCGCTGGCCCACCGATGCGATGACGCCTCCAACCTGCGCTTCGCCTTCGTAATGCACTTCCGTGACGCCACTTTTTTCGCGGAGCGAAAGCGTGCCTTCGCCCTTCATGAAGCCGGGCGCGCCACGGCCGTCGACGCGCATTTTCAGAGATTCGGGAGGCTTTTTCTCAGCGAGTTCGACGGAGCCTTGGAATTTCCCGGAGAAGGCCGCGATGCCGAACTTCATCTCGACTTTGTAACGGTCACGGCCGTCGGGCTCGAGGCGCTCCGCGCCCGGAAGCAATTTCGCGAGACGTTCGGGATCGTTTAGAAGATCCCAAACCTGCTGACGCGGCGCGGGAAGCGACGCAGTTCCCTGCACTTTCACTTGGTTTTGCCTTGCGCCGCGCCCTTCGACGGCCCCGATGCGCGTCCCATGGCCTTTTCGAGGGCGCTGGTGATCGCCCTGCGCGCGAAGACGCTCGCCATTTCGCGGCGATATTCGGCGGACGCGAAAATATCACCGAGCGGGTCGACGCCCTGCGCGGCCTTGGCGCACGCGTCGGCGATCAGAGACGCGCTGGCATTTTTTCCGCGCAGCGCTTTCTCGACGGCAGTTGCGCGATAGCCTTTTGAACCCACGCCGGTCATGCCGACGGCGATGTCTTCGATTTGGCCGGCTTTGGTGGCGATGACGCGCGCGGCGGCGCCGACGATTGCAAATCCTGAGGCAGGTTGGTGGAGTTTCTTGTAGGCCATGCCTTCGCCCGCGCGTTTGATGGGGACGCGGACCTCCGTCAAAATTTCGCCGGGGCGAATTTGCGTGGTGAGCAGGTCAACGAAAAAGTCGGCAGCAGGAATGGTGCGTTTGCCGGAACTGGATTGCACGACCATTTCGGCGTCGAGCGCGAGTATGGCGGCGGGATAATCCGCGGCGGGATCCGAGTGAGCGACACTGCCGCCAATCGTGCCGCGATTGCGCACTTGCATGTCGCCGATTTCCGACGCGGCCTCGGGAAGAAGCGGGCATTTGGCGCGCAGCAGCTCCGAGGTGATGACTTGCGCGTGTGTGACCAGCGCGCCGATGGCGATTTTGTCGCGCTCTTCGCGGATGTAATCCATTCCGCGGATGCGCCCGATGTCGACGATATAGCGCGGCGAGGCGAGACGCAGCTTCATCATGGGCAACAGGCTGTGGCCGCCGGCAAGAAGTTTTGCTTCGTCACCATGGCGTCCAAGCGCGCGAAGGGCTTCATCGAGAGTTTTCGGAGCTTGGTATTCGAATTCGGATGGAATCATCGCACCCTCCCAGATTTGGCCTTCGCGCGCGGAGCAGGTTTCTGCAAGAGGCTCCAGATGCGTTCACGTTTGATGGGCAAATCGACGTGCGTGATGCCAAGCGGCGCCAGCGCGTCGACAACAGCGTTGACAACACACGGAGTGGCACCGATGGTCCCCGCTTCGCCGACGCCTTTCACGCCCATGGGATTGACGGGCGTGGGAGTGACGGTGCGCGAGGTCTCCAGACGCGGGATATCGGCAGCGTGCGGCAACGCATAATCGGTGAGCTCTCCTGTGATGAGCTGGCCCTCGGCGTCGTAGACGGCCTCCTCGAAAAGCACTTGGCCGATTGCCTGGACGATGCCGCCGTGGACTTGACCATCGACGAGCAACGGATTGATGACGTTGCCGCAATCGTCGACGGCGACGTACTTTTTGAGTTTAACGTCACCCGTATCGCGGTCGATTTCGACGACGCAAATGTGCGTGCCAAATGGGAACGTAAAATTCGCGGGCTCGAAGAAGGTGGTGGCTTCGAGGCCTGGCTCGACGCCGGGAGGAAGCGTTTTGGCGACGTAGGCGGCGCCGACAAGATCGTTGAAGCTGACGAATTTTTTCGGGTCTGCTTTCGAGTAAATTCTGCGGTCGCCAAACGCCACTTTCTCCGGCGCGACTTCCAAAATGTGCGCGGCGATTTTCGACAATTTGTCGCGGAGTTTTTCGAGGCACTTGTACATCGCCGTGCCGCCGACAGCCGTGGCGCGGCTGCCAAATGTGCCAATGCCGTAGGGCACCTGGCTGGTGTCGCCGTGGACGACGAGAACATCATCGGGCGCAATACCCAGCATGTCCGCGGCGATTTGCGCGAAGCTTGTTTCCTGGCCCTGGCCGTGCGGCGAAGAACCGGTGAGCACCTTCACTTTGCCGGTCGGCTCGATGCGAACAGTGCCGCTTTCCCAGCCGCCGGCGGGCATGGCGCTGGAGGGTCCCATGGCGCAGATTTCGACGTAACTTGAAACGCCGATGCCGATCATTTTCCCGTTCTTGCGCGCGGCGGCCTGCTCTTTGCGAAGTTTCGCGTAGCCGGAGGCTTTGGCTGCGGTGTCCATGCACTTTTCGTACGCGGCCGTGTCGTAAATCAGGCCGGTGGGCGTGGCATAGGGAAAATCCTTGGGAGACGGGAAATTCTTGCGCCGAATTTCGAGCGGGTCTTTGTTCAGTTCTGCGGCAACAATGTCCATGGCGCGCTCGATGAAATAGGTGGCCTCGGGACGGCCCGCGCCGCGATACGCGTCGGTGGCCATTTTATTCGTGAGCGCGCCCGTGATTTCGACGCGAATGGCGGGAATTTTGTAACTGCCGCAGAGCATCAGGCCGGTGAGCGTGGGAATCAGCGGAGTCAAAAGCTGATAATAGGCGCCGAGGTCGGCGATGATTTTGTAGCGCGCGCCGAGGATCGTACCATCGCGCTTGACGGCGAGTTCGACGTAATTGATGAAATCGCGTCCGTGAATCGTGGCCTGGAAATTCTCGCGGCGGGATTCGATCCATTTCACAGGCTTGCCGATCTTCATTGCGAGATGCGCGCAAAGCGCTTCCTCCGCGTAGACGTTCAATTTGCTGCCAAAGCCGCCGCCGACTTCCGGCGTGATGAGGTGAATCGAGGTTTCCGAGAAGCCGAGCATCGCGCCAACCTGCGTGCGCACGAGATGCGGAATCTGCGTGGAGGTCCAGATCGTTAATTTTGGCTCGCCGGCGTCGAAGGTGGCGACGACGCCGCGCGGCTCCATAGCCATGGGGATGAGGCGCTGATTGACCATGCGCTGCTTGATGACTTTGTCGGCCTTTTTGAAGGCGCCCGCAACGTCGCCGCCCTCGAGCTCCCAGCGGTAGGCGACATTGTCGGCGAAATTGTCGTAGAGCTTCGGCGAGCCTTTGGCGATGGCCTTTTCGGGGTCAACGACGGCGGTGAGGGGCTCGTAATCGACTTCGACCAGGTCGACGGCGTCGCGCGCCGCATAACGTTCGGTTGCGACAATGACCGCGACGGGCTCGCCGACGAAGCGCACCTTGTCGGTGGCGAGAACGTTGCGGACAGCGGGCTTCATGTCCGGGATTTGCGCCGCGCACGGGACGGGACCGATGACGCCGCGGAGATCTTCGCCTGTGATTACCGCGACGACGCCCAGCGCGGACTTCGCTTTCGAAACGTCCACCGAACGGATTTTGGCGTGCGCGTACGGGCTGCGCACAACGGTCATGTAGTGCATGTTCGCAAGTTGAATGTCATCGACGTAATGCGCGAGACCTTGAATCAGGCGCGGGTCTTCTTTGCGCTTCATCGGCCTGCCGACATATTTTGCCGCAGTTGCCATGTTTGACCTCCGTGATGACAATGCCCTTCAGGAACCTAGAATCCCCACCCTTCGCAAAGACCGCTCACTTCGCGAAAACCGCTCGGTGCCAGCAGGATGGGGCGCCCGCAAAAAAACCGCAATTAGCGAGCTTTGGCCTGCATTTTTGCTGCTGCGTATTGAATTGCTTCCACAATGTTCTGATAGCCGGTGCAGCGGCACAAATTGCCGTTGAGTGCTCCGCGAATTTCTGACTCGCTGGGCTTGGGATTCTCGTTGAGTAATGCGACGGCGGTGAGAATCATCCCCGGAGTGCAATAGCCGCACTGCAAGCCGTGTTTTTCCCAGAAGCCTTCCTGCATGGGATGAAGGCTGCCGTGGCCGTTGGCGCCGTTCGATTTCCAAGTACCGGCCAAGCCCTCGATGGTTGTGATTTCCGCGCCATCGGCCTGCGCGGTGAGCATGGTGCAGGATTTCACCGCTTTGCCATTGAGGAGCACAGTGCAGGCGCCGCAGAGGCTCGTCTCGCAGCCGATGTGCGTTCCCGTAAGGCCCAGCGTGTCGCGGAGATAGTGCACCAGGAGCAGCCGCGGCTCGACTTTGTTCTCCTGTTCCTTGCCGTTCACGCTGATTCGGACGTCGATGGCCATGACGCGCCTCCTCGAGGTACTTCCCGGGTGTTTGACTCGGCTTCTAAATGGGAGTTGAAAGTTACTCCCGAGGCGCGAAAATATCAAGGCGTGAGGTCTTGATTTGCGGTTTAAGGCAGAGCTGCGCGGGCCTCGGGTTGGCGGCGAGCGCGGAGGCGCAGAACTTTGCGCTGATTGGCTTCGAGGACTTCGAACTGCAAACCATCATAGTCCAGTTTTTCGCCAGCCTCTGGAACGTGGCCGGCAATGTGATTGAGCAGGCCGGCGACGGTCGCGGCCGTGGATTCGACGTCGCGGTCGTTCAAGTGGATGCCAAACAACTCCTCGAGCTTTTCCACGGCGAGACTGCCGCGAAGAACCATGCTGCCTGAACTTTCGCGAATGACGTCGGGCACAGGCTGGCGATCCTCTTCGCCAATTTCGCCGACAATCTCCTCGACCAAATCTTCCGCGGTGACCACACCGGCCATGGAGCCGTACTCGTCAATCACGATGGCCATTTGCTGGCTCTTGCGTTGCATTTCCTTAAGGAGGCTGGAGCCCATTTTCGCCTCGGGAACAAAGAGCGCAGGACGGACGAGTTCGCGCACCGTGCGCTGGGCCGATTCGCTCTCGGGCACTTGCAAAACGTCGCGCGCGATTACGATGCCAATGATTTCATCGAGATTATTTTCGTAGACAGGCAGGCGTGAAAGCTTGGCTTCGACCAACACGCGGCGCAATTGCTCGATGCTGGCGCTTGCAGGGATGGCCACGACGTCCGGGCGCGGAGTCATGACTTCCCGGACGCGTTTGTCGCTGAATTCGACAACCTGCTCAATCAGGCGAGCCTCATCTTGTTCGAGGATGCCCTGTTCGGTGGCTGCGTCCACAATGGCTTCGATGGCGTCCTGGCCGTCCGGGGAAGCGCCGCTATC
>JBAUEX010000301.1:0-6388 GCA_049678845.1 Candidatus Acidiferrales bacterium | reverse complement strand
CTCTAGCCTGGAAAATTCATGATTTCAGAAGCACGAAAGGCCTCGCTATGGTACAAATCCGTTGTCTAAGCAGATTTGAGACCAAAAGTGAGGCCTTCGCTTGTCCGAACATACCACAACAGACTGTCTCCTTTTTCCAGATATTTTTGATCGACCGGTGGTCGCGAAATTTGATCAACGACAGGGCAGTTCCGATGGTGGAGCAATTCTTCTCCAGGCTGCCGAGCGGCGCTTTGGCCTGACTTCGGCATTGGCGGCTTGTCTGAGAGATGACCGGCAACCAGGTAAGGTGGAGCATGAGTTGCGTGAGTTGATTACTCAGCGAGTCATGGCCATCGCATTGGGATATGAGGACGCCAACGATGCGGCACGGCTAGCTGGCGATCCGATCCACAAGCTGCTGGTTGGTCGGGATCCTGTCGCCGGCGAGGACCTGGCTTCGCAACCTACTCTGTCGCGTTTTGAAAATACTCCGAATCGCAAGGAACTGTTGCGCATGACAGAATCTCTTGCGGACCGCGTCATTGAACGCCATCGCCAGCGTCTACATGGTCGCGCCCGGCGGATCACCATCGATATGGATCCCACCGACGACCCCACGCACGGCCAGCAACAGTTCACCTTTTTCAATCGCCATTACGATAGCTACTGTTACTTGCCCATGGTTTGTTTTCTCACCTTTAATGAGGAGGCGGAGCAGTATTTGGTGGCGGCGGTATTGCGGCGGGGCAATGCGACTGGGTCGCTGGGTGCGCTGGGGATTCTGCGTCGTCTGATCGAACGAGTAGGTAACGCCTTTCCCAAGGCGAAACTCCGGGTGCGACTCGACGGCGGCTTCGCATCCCCGGAAGTTTTGGATTTTCTGGATTGCGAACCGAAAGTGGAATACCTCGTGAATATGGCCGCCAATGCGGTGTTGAAGCGTAAAGTGAAATCGGCCATGAAGCGGTCTCGTCGTGCGTCGGAGCTCTCCGGCCAAACCGAACACGTCTATGGCGAGTGCCGGTACGCTACCAAAAAGACTTGGCCGTGGAAACGACGGGTCATCTACAAAGCCGAGGTGGTGCGCGCCACGAACAAGGAACCGAAGGACAACCCGCGCTTCGTAGTCACCAACCTAAAACAGAGTCCGCAGTGGATTTACGAGAAAACCTACTGTCAGCGGGGCGATGTCGAAAACCGGATTAAAGAATTGCACGACGGCATGCAGATCGGCCGGACCAGTTGCTCGAACTTTTTGGCGAACACGTTCCGCGTGCTGCTGACAGCGGCGGCATATGCGCTGATGCAGGAGATGCGCCTTCGCCTGGCAGGGACCCGCCACGCCCGGGCGCAAGTCGCGACCTTACGAGAGCATTTTCTAAAACTCGGAGCGCAAGTTATCGTCACGGTGCGTCGCATCGTGCTGCACTTGCCTCAAGCGTTTCCCTACCGTGAAAGCTTCCATCGTCTCGCCTTAAGCTTTGGCGCGCAAAGCGGATAATCCAGGTTCTCCACGACAGGAACTTCTTACACGTCAACCTTCTGGTTGGGGTGTCTCGTTTCGCTTCAAAACCTGAACTTGAACTCCACTAACAACTTTAGAATCAGTCTTGCAGTTCAACTTATCTCTGCCATTCCTCGCGGATTGTCGCGCGCGCTCAAAACAATCATCGCCGAATCACTCTTCACGAATAATGCAGGCTAGGCGGTTCTCCTCGATCCATTGAGCGGTGACGGCGAAAACGTCTTTCCGGTCATGATCGAATCCCAGCACGAACGAGCCGTTCACCTGAATGCCGTTATCGTGCAGCAGGCGCACGCGACGCGCATAGTCGGCAGTCTTCGGTGTTTTCTTTCTCGCATCAGCAAGATTCTGATCGGTGAGCGACTCAAACCCCACAAATACTCCGGTGCAACCGCTCAGCGCCATGCTGCGGATTAAGCTCGGATCGTCGGTGACATCTATCGAGACCGCCGCGCTCCAAATCTTGTTAAGCGGCTGCAGCGCATTACACAGGGCGCGCAGGTACTGCCGGTTGGATCCCAGATTGTTGTCGATGAAGACAGCATAGGGTTGCCCGTCAGCCAGGAACTCCGCGGCGACCTGGTTGGGCTCTCGCATTCGATACGGCATCCGCAAACCATCCGTTGCCAAATAGCAAAAGCCGCAGCGGTTGTGACACCCTCGCGTGGCGATCAAACTGGTGGTCGTCAGAAAACTGCTTCGCGGAACAATCGAGCGCCTCGGTGCCGGGTCTTTGCGATAATCACTCTCATAAGTTGCTATGTACTTCGGCTGCAGAGAGCGCGACTCCACATCCGCTAGAATCCGGGGCCAAAGCTGCACGCCATCGCCCACAGCAAGAGCGTCCGCGTACGGCGCACACTCTTCGGGACACGACAGCACGTGTAGTCCGCCCAGCACCACTTTGCTCCCGCGACTTCGGTACCATTGCGCCAACTCGAACGCACGCTTCGCGAAGGTCAGGTGAACCGTGATCCCCACCACTTCGGGCATCGAGGCAAAAGGCGGTCGCCCGTCTAGCAAGTTCTCGTCCCAGTAGCGAATCTCCCAGTGCTCAGGCGTCGTCGCTGCGAAACTGGTCAAAGCCAGCGTCGGCGTTAACACGTGCTTGCCAAAGCTGGCGTTTGGATCTTTTGGGTAAAAGGGATTGATCAGCAGAGCATAGCGCGGCTTTATCGCTCCGGCGCGAGTGAACCGGTCCAGCATGGGTGCTTGAGTCATCTCCGGCGGGCACCACTGGCGCCGCGGAGACCGCGAGTACAGCTGAGCTGTATCATCCACGCTTTCTACTTTATAATACAAAGTACTTTGTGTCAAGATATTTCAAGGGAGTTGACTCTTCGCTCCCACGCTCCTCCGCTCGATTTCCTGCTATAATCCCTCCGTTGATGGGCTGCACCCCGCGGCACGGCCGCACATGGGGGCGGCACCGGAGGTCAACATGAGCGTCACTCCCCGTGCGGGCACTGGCAAAGTCACCGTGCCTGACATTCTTCAGCGCAAATTTCCCGTAGGCGAATTCGAAAATCAAACCCAGCGCATCACCTGCCTCACTGCCTATGACTATCCCACCGCGCGTCTTCTTGACGAAGCTGGTGTCGACATTCTTCTCGTCGGCGATTCACTCGGCATGGTCGTCCTCGGCTATGACAACACGCTTCCCGTCACGCTCGACGAAATGCTGCACCACGTTCGCGCCGTCCGCCGCGGAGCCAGTCGCGCCCTCATCGTCGCGGACATGCCCTTCGGCACATTTCACGTTTCGCCCGAGGAAACCGTTCGCCACGCGCTGCGCCTTGTGAAAGACGGCGCCGAAGCCGTGAAACTCGAAGGCGGCGAAAAACGCATGGAGGCGATTGCGCGTCTCGTCGAATCGGAAATCCCCGTGATGGCGCACATCGGCCTCACTCCGCAATCTGTTCTCGAACTCGGCGGTTTTCGCGTTCAGGGAAAATCGGTCGAGTCCGCCGAGCGTCTGATGCGCGACGCGCGCGCCGTCGAAGCCGCCGGAGCTTTTTCCGTCGTCCTCGAATCCGTTCCGCGCGAACTTGCCGCGCGCATCACGCAGGAACTGCGCATCCCCACCATCGGCATCGGCGCCGGCCCCGATTGCGACGGCCAGGTGCTCGTTTTCCACGATCTCATTGGCCTTAGCGTCAACGGCACGCCGAAATTCGCGCGGCAGTACGTCAATCTCGGCGAACAAATTTCTCGCGCCGCCCGTGAGTATTGCGACGACGTCCGTAACGGCCGTTTCCCCTCCGACGCGGAATCGTTCCACGCGCAGCAATGGCCCGCGGAGCCGCGCAAAACTCAAATCCATTGAGGTGAACAATCACCGTCGAAGACATTCAGCTTCTTTACGAATACAACGCCTGGGCCAATCATCGCGTCCTCGACGCTTGCGCGCCGCTCGCGCCGGCTCAACTCACGCGCAATCTTGGCTCGAGCTATCCATCCGTGTGCGACACGCTCACGCATATTATGTTCGTCGAATGGCTCTGGCTCGAACGCTGGCACGGCCGTTCACCAACCGGTCCGCCGCCGGGTGAATTTCCCGACCTTACCTCCATTCGCGCGCGCTGGCGGGAAGTCGAAAATGATTCGCTGAAATTTGTCCGCGCTCTCTCCGCGCCGGATCTCGACCGTGTCCTCACGTATCGCAATACGAAGGGCAATTCATTTTCCGACCGCCTGTGGCAAATGCTTCAGCATCTCGTCAATCACGGTACGTATCATCGCGGCCAGATCATCACGCTTCTGCGCCAGCTCGGCGCCACTCCCGTCGCCACCGACATGATCGCCTTCTATCGCGAGCAATCCGGCCAGCCGCATAATTGACGCATGACGCCGCCTTCGACACGAATCGCCCATATGGAAATCATCCGCACCGTCGAATGGATGAAACAAACGTCGCGCCAGGCAGAAGCCGCGGGCCGCGTGATCGGCCTCGTTCCCACCATGGGCGCTCTGCACGAAGGCCACCTCTCTTTAGTGCGCGCCGCGCGCGAACGTTGCTCTCCGGTCGTCGTCTCGATTTTCGTCAACCCAAAACAATTCGGGCCCGCGGAGGATTTTCAGAACTATCCTCGCGATCTTGAAAAAGACCGCGCGCTCCTCGAAAATCTCAATGTCGATTATCTTTTTCTGCCCGACTCGGCGGAAATCTACCCGCGCGAGTTTCATACCAGCGTTCATGTCGAAGGGTTGAGCGAGAAATTCGAGGGACGCGTTCGCCCCGGCCATTTTCAGGGCGTCGCCACTGTCGTCTTGAAGCTTTTTGAAATCGTCCGCCCGCGCTTCGCCTATTTCGGCCGCAAAGACGCGCAACAGGCTCGCATCATCCGCCAGATGTCCGCCGACTTGAATCTGGACTCGAAAATTGTCGCCTGCCCAATCCTGCGAGAGCCCGACGGCCTCGCGATGTCCTCTCGAAACGTTTATCTGAAAAATGACGAACGCCGCGCCGCCACAGTTCTGCACCGTTGTCTCGCCGCCGCTCGCCAGGAAATCGTGCGAGGCACGCGCGCAGCGGCTCCGGTTTTCGAAGCCGTGCGCATGACAATCGCCGCCGAGCCGCTTTCCAAACTTGACTACGCGGCCATCGTGGACGCCGATTCCTTCGAGCCGGTCGATTTTCTCGGCGGCAGCTGCCTGATCCTCATCGCCGCGCGCATTGGTGCGACTCGCCTGATCGACAATATGCTCCTCGAGGAGCACGACGGCAATTTCGAGGTTTCGCTCTGACGCGCCCTGAAATTCTGGTACACTGAAACTCCCTGCCCTTGATGTACCCCAAGGAGATCCTCGTGCGAAACGTCCTCGCTGTGCCCGTTTTATCCGCTTTAATAATTTTATCCGCCGCACCGCTGTATGCTCAGAATGTCGTCCCGGCCGGAACCGCGGTGATGATTCGCCTTGAACAAACCGTTAATTCGAAAACCGCCGCCAACGAAAAAGTGAAAGCCAGCGTCGCCCAGGACGTTGTGATTCACGGCAAAGTCTTGATTCCGCGCGGCTCGCCAGCCGCGGTTTACGTCACGGAGAGCGCAGCGTCCGGCCAATCCTCGACTCCCGCGAAACTCCTGTTGCGGCTCGATGCGGTGACTGTCGGTGGTCGTGCCTATCCCGTTTCCGCGAATCTCGCCGGCGACGATGGTAAAGCGCAGCAGAATTCCCGCGACAGTGCAGCCGGCGCTGAAGGGACAAGCGGCGGAGCCGTGAGCGTTGGCGCTGACAAGGCAAACGCGGCCGACAAAAAAGACATCAGCTTCGAACCAGCGACGGTCCTGAATTTTCGACTAAAGGAAAGCTTGCGAGTGCACTCCCGCTCGCCCAAGAAAATTGCGGAGCATTGAGAATCTGATGGCGGTCTCCGGTTTGCGCTGACGCGAAGCCAGGAGCTTACTGCTTCGCGATTTCCTGAAGCACTTCGGTCGCGTGGCCCTTCGCGTTCGCCTTCTCCCACACGTGGCGTATTTTCGCGTCCGGCCCAATCCAATAGGACATTCGCACGATTCCCAGAAAGGATTTCCCGAGAAAGCTTTTCATCCGCCGCGCGCCGTAGACTTCGATCGTGTCGAAGCTCGTGTCCGCAAGCAGCGGAAAATTCAAATTGTACTTGGCTTTGAATTTCGCCTGCTGTTCCACGGAATCCGCGCTGCATCCCAGAATCACCGTGTTCAATTTCTCGAATTTTTTCTTGGCGTCGCGAAACTCGGACGCTTCATTGGTTCAACCGGGCGTGAGCGCCTTGGGAAAAAAGAAAAGGACCACATTCTTGCCGCGGAAATCCGCAAGCGCCACTTGCTTCCCGTCATCAGCGGGTAAATTGAATTCCGGAGCCCGCTCGCCGACCCTCAGTATGCCGCTCATTTTAAT